>VBPC01000012.1 GCA_005887895.1 Candidatus Rokuibacteriota bacterium | reverse complement strand
GAGGCCATTCGTGCCCACCGGAGCGCGGCCACGGTGCGTTACCGCGCCTCGGAGGCGAACCTCGTCGTCGACCGCTTCGGCACGCTGGGCGAGGCCCACAAGCAGGATCTGCTCAACTTCCTCCGCTCGCGCTAGGAGCCTGTCGGTTTAACGTTCAGCCGTTTTCACGCTGCCGCCGGTCCGCTGCTGTGCCGAAGCGGGCCGGCGGCGGGCCGACTGGCTATCGGCGACCACAGACCGCGGGCGGCCTCACGCGGGCGGCGGCGCCGGGCGACCTCGGAAGAGCTTCAGTAGATTATGCGTGAGGCAGATGAGCCTCCACTCCGCGGCGACCTTAGCGCGCCCGCGAAACGAAAAGCGTCGGAAGCCCCGCCCCGCTTTGATCTGCCCGAAGACGGGTTCGACGATTGCTTTGCGCCGCGCGTAGACACCGCGGCCGTGCGGAGTGGCCAGCTTCGCGCGCATGGCCTCGGCCATGGCGGTGCGGCATTGTTTCGTCGCCGCCAACCGCGGCGTGTCGCGCCGCTGCTTGTCGGGCGGCACATACAGATCTATCCCCGCGACGGCCGCGCTCGTCAGGTTCGCGGCGCTGAAGTAGCCGGCGTCCGCCATCACCACCGCCGGGCGCTGCCCGACGTTGCGCTCGACTTGCTCGAGCATCGGCACCAGCTGCTGCACGTCGATCGCCCCTTGGGTCAGCCCGCAGGCCACCACGACTTGGGTGGGCGTCACCGCGGCCTGGGCGTTGTAGCCCCGGACGAAGCTCTTGGTGGCCCCGTCGACCATGATGCGGGAATCGGGATCGGTGAAGTTGTATTGCGCCCCCGGTTGCGGCCGCGCGGCCTCCGGATCGGGCACCTGGGGCACGCCGCCTTTGGCCGAGCCGACTCGCTGCTCGCGAGCCGCCACGCGCGCCCGCGCGGCGTCCGCCACTCGCTCGGCCCGCGCGCGGGCCTGCTGCTCCAGCGCCGCCTTCGCCGCGCGGATCGCCGCCAAGCGCGTCTCGCGGCGGGCGAGTTCGGCCGGCAGCTCATCGCCGCGGCGGCCGGGCCCATACTGTGCGTCCTCGGCGGCGTCGACGCGATCTGCCTCGTCGAGCAGCCGGCGCACCTCGCCTTCCAGTCGCCGCTCGGTGCCTTCCAGGCGCGCGTAGCTCATCGCCTTGTGCCGCGAGGCATTGGCCTGCACCTTCGTGCCGTCGAGGGCCACCTGGCCCAGCGTGACCAACCCCGCGGCCTGACATAACCGCAGCACTTGGAGAAACAAGCCCGCCAGTCGATCGAGATGGCGCCGGCGGAACTCGGCAATGCTGTCGTGATCGGGATGTTGATCGCCGGCGAGCACCCGGAACGCGACGTCCCGGTGCGTCCCCCGCTCGATCTTCCGTGACGACGGCACTCCGACGCAGTACGCGTACAGCAGCAGCTTCACCATCATCGCCGGGTGATACGGCGGCTGGCCGCGCCCGTCGCCCAGCTCGTAAGACTGCATGAGGTCGGTGAGATCGAGTTGGTCGACCGTGTCACTGAGGAACCACGCCAGATCGTCTTCCGGCAGCCACTCGCGCAGGTCGGGCGGTAACAGCAGGTGCTGATCGAGGCTGTACGCGCGGAAGGTCTTGCTCATTGCCCGCACATTAACCGGGGTGGGCCGGCAGGCCCACCCCTTTTCTCCGACGGGCTCCTAGTGCCCGGCGAGGCCTGGAATCGACATCACGAGATGCAGATAGCCGCCGAGCTCGTTGATCCGACGCATGTCGCGTGCGACGAAGGCCGCGCGCTCGGCGTCCGAGAGGTCGGCATCGGCGATCGCGGCCGCCGGGTCGGTCACGAAGCGCGCGCGGAAGGCGGCGTCCTTCTTGAGCCGGTACAGCAGGCTGTTGACCGCGTAGCGGCTCATGCGAGCCGCCATTCCACGGCCGCCATGTTGATGCGCGGCAGTTCGCCGAAGTAGCGCACGTCGGCCCGCGCCGGCGTGACGGCCCCGAGCAGCACCATCCAGTTCAGGAACTCGTGCTCGCCGCTCTTGTGCAGCTCGTCGGCACTCAGCGCCAGCAGCGGCTCGTGGTCGCCGGTCTCCATCCAGTGGATGAGCTTTCGGTCGAAAACGGTGTCGGTCTCGCCCACCCGCGACAGCGACAGCTCGGGGAAGTGGGAGAGCCCGCCGGTGGCGATCATGCCCACGGTCCACGGGCTCGCCGCCACGACGCGGGCGATGTGTCGGCCGAAGGCGAAGCAGCGACGGGCGGTCGGCTGGGGCGCCACGAAGCAGTTGATCCAGATCGGCACCAGCGGTCGGATCGCGCGGGCGCCGTGCATCACGTTGACCGGGCTCAGGAAGGCGTGGTCGATCGGCGCCTCCCACGACATCGCGAGATCGAAGCCGGCCTCCAGCCCCTGCTCGAGGATCGCGCCGGCGAGCGCCTCGTGGAGCGGATAGCGCTCCGGCATGTGCTCCAGGACCTTGTCGAAGGCCTCGGCGTGATCCTGGCTCATGCGCTGCACGTCGCGGCCGATGCGCACGCACATCGCCGGCACGGCGTTGAACGAGAACGCGTTCAGGTGGTCGTCGGCGACGACGACGAGGGCGTCGGCGTTCGTGGCCGAGAAGCGCTCCCCCATCGCGGCGATCTGCGCCATGCACGCCTGCACCGTGCGGCGCCCGAGGGCTCCGCAGGCCCGGTCGTAATACTCGGGGTCGAGCACGTGGGACATCGCACCGGCGAAGACGATCGTGCCCATCGCGGCCTCCTCGGGCCCCGAGTCTACCCTTGGCAAGACCGCGGGCGCGGACTATCGTGGTCGACATGAAGACCACCACGCCCGACTGGAAGCAGGAGATCGACCGCCGCCACGGGAGCCTGGTGGCGTTGCGCCGGGACTTTCACCGGCACCCCGAGCTCTCGTTCGAGGAGCGGCGGACGGCCGAGATCATCGCCGAGCGCCTGCACGCGGCGAAGCTGCAGGTGCGGACGGGGCTGGGTCGCACCGGCGTGGTCGGCGTGCTGCGCGGCGAGCGCCCCGGCCGGACGGTGGCGTGGCGCGCCGACATCGACGCGCTGCCGCTGACGGAGACGTTCGACGCGCCGTTCACCTCGAGCGCGCCCGGCGTGATGCACGCCTGCGGTCACGACGGGCACACCGCCATCGCGATCACGCTGGCCGAGATCCTCTCGGCACGACGGGCCGCGCTGGCCGGCACCGCCGTCTTCCTCTTCCAGCCGGCCGAGGAGGTCTTCGGCGGCGCCCAGTCGATGATCGCGGCCGGTGCGCTGGACGATCCGCGGGTGGACGAGGTCTACGGGCTGCACCTGACGACGCAGACGCCGGTCGGCCAGGTGGGCATCGTGCCGGGCCCGTCGATGGCCTCGGCCGACTTCTTCGACGTCGAGATCGCCGGCCGCGGGGGCCACGGCGCCTATCCGCACCTCTCCGTCGATCCGATCACGGCGGCCGCCAACATTCTCCTCGGCATGCAGAACCTCGTCTCGCGCGAGGTGGCGGCCTACGAGACCGCGGTGCTCACGGTCGGCCAGATCGTCGGCGGCACCAAGCACAACATCATCCCGGCGTCGGCCGTCATGCGCGGCTCCCTGCGAACCTTCAACGATGGCGTGCGCGCCCAGCTCAAGCAGCGCCTGGCCGACTACGCGGCCGGCATTGCGCGCGCCTACCGCACCGAAGCGAGGCTGACGTTTCAGGGCGACGGCTGCCCGGCGGTGGTGAATCATGCCGCCGAGACGGCGTTCGTCCGCGAGGTCGCGACCGCCGAGCTGGGCGCCGGCGCGCTGAACGACGGGCCCCCGGTGATGGCCAGCGACGACATGAGTCTCTTCCTGCACGAGCGGCCGGGCTGCTACTTCCGGGTGGGCATCGCGCCGACCGACGGCCGGCCGCGGCCGCACCATGCGCCCGAGTTCGAGATGAACGAAGACGGCCTGCCCGTCGGGCTTCGCCTCGGACTCAGCGTGATGCTCAACGCGCTTGGCCGCTGACCCGGTGCCGCCGCGGCCCTGGCCGCTGGCCGACGGCGACTACGACGTCGTCATCGTGGGCGGCGGCATGGCCGGCGCCGGCGCCGCCCGCGACCTGGCGCTGCGCGGCCTGTCGGTGGCCCTCGTGGACAAGGGCGATTTCGCCTCCGCCACCACCGCGCGCTCCTCGAAGCTGATCCACGGCGGTCTGCGCTACCTCGAGCTGCTCGACGTCGGACTCGTGCGCGAATCGCTGGCCGAGCGCGAGCGGCTGGGCCGGCTGGCGCCCCACCTGATCAGGCCGCTGCCGTTCCTGGTGCCGATCTATCGCGACTCCTCGCGCAGCCTGATCAAGGTGCGCATCGGTCTCACGCTCTACGACTGGTTGACGCCCGGTCGCGACCGCGAGCGCTATCGCGTCCTGCCGGCGGTGGACGCGCTGAGCCTGGAGCCGGCGATCCGTCCCGACGACCTGCGCGGCGCCGGCTACTACTTCGACGACCTGCTGCTCTATCCGGAGCGGCTGTGCCTGGAGAACGTGCTGTCGGCCTGCCGCCACGGCGCCCGCGCCTTCAACTACGTCCAGGTCGAGTCGGTGCGACGCGACGGGCGCGGCGCGGTGAACGGCGTCGTCGTGCGCGACCTGCTCGGCGGCGCCGTCGCCACGCTGGGCGCCCGCGTCGTCGTGAACGCCGGCGGACCGTGGGTCGACGAGCTGCGGGCGCTGGCCGGCATCACCGAGCGCGGCCCGCACATCCTGCGCCGCACCAAGGGCATTCACTGCCTGCTGCCGCGCCTGACCGAGCGCGCCATCTATCACTCCACCAGCGACGACCGCATGATCTTCGTCATCCCCTGGCGCGAGTTCTCGCTGGTCGGCACGACGGACACCGACTTCGACGGCGACCTCGACCGCGTCCACGCCACCCGCGCCGAGGTCGACTACCTGCTGGGCGAGGTGCGCAAGGCGCTGCCGGATCCGCGCGTCGCGGCGGCCGAGGTCCTCTACACCTACGCCGGCGTGCGGCCGCTGTCGTTCGAGGGCGGCCGGCGCGCCCCCGACGTGTCCCGCGCGCACAAGGTCGTGGAGGAGGCGGACGGGCGCTTCCTGTCGATCACCGGCACGAAGCTGACGTGCTTCCGTAGCCTCGCCGAGGAGCTGGGCGACCGCATCAGCCGCACCCTCGGTCGGGGCGGCCCCTGTCGCACGGCCCACCTGACGCTCGACGGCGCCGACGCCGAGGTCGGACGCGTCGAGGCCCACACGTGGCTCGACGTCACCGACGACGTGGCCGCCAGCGGGCTGGCCCGCGAGACGCTGCAGACGCTGGTCGCGCTCTACGGGCGCAACTACCGGCGGGTGGTCGAGCTGGCCGGCAAGGCCCCCGGCGGCGCCGAGCGACTGTGTCCGTCCAATCCCGACATCGTGGCCCAGCTCCATCACGCCGTGCAGGAGGAGCTCACGGTCAGTCTGCAAGACTTCCTGCTGCGCCGCACCGGCATCGGCACCAGCCGCTGCCAGGGCCGCGACTGCGGCGAGGCCATCGCCCGCCGACTGGCGTCGCTGTGCGGGTGGAGCGCGCGCCGGCTGGACGCCGAGCTGGAGGCCTACCAGGCCCACGTCGCGCGCTCGCAGCGCTTCCGCGCGTGAGATCCCGCGCGCGCCTCGCGGCGCTGGCGCTCCTCCTCGCGAGCGCCGTCCCCGCCGGCGCCGCCGACGAGCTGAAGACGATTCCCACCCGGCCCGGCGTCACCGAGTCGTTCCTGCTCGTGCGCCCGCCCGCCGCCCCGGTCGCCGGCGTGATCCTCTTCGCCGGGGGCAACGGGGCGCTGCGCCTGGGATCGGGCGGCCCCAGGCTCGGCGGCAACTTTCTCGTCCGCACGCGCGACCGCTTCGCCCAGCACGGACTGCTGGTGGCCGTGCTCGACGCGCCGTCCGATCACGCCAACGGCCTCGTCCGCTTCCGGTCGACGGTCGAGCACGCGACCGACGTGCGCGCCGTGATCGCGGCGCTGCGCGAGATGGCGCCGGTGCCGGTCTGGCTGGTCGGCACCAGCATGGGCACGGTGTCGGCTGCCAACGCGGCCGCCCGTCTCGAGGACGGCGGCCCCGACGGCCTCGTCCTGACGTCGACCGTCACGCGGGGCAGCCGCGAGATGATCGAGTCGGTCGGCGACGTCCGCCTGCAGGACATCACCGTGCCCACGCTGCTCGTGCACCACCGCGACGACACCTGCCAGGCGAGCCGCTACGCCGACGCCCCCGGCCTCGTCCGCGAGTTCCCCCGGGCGCCGCGTCGCGAGCTCGTGACCTTCGAGGGCGGGGCCCCGGCCGAGTCCGGTCCGTGCGAGGCGCGCTCGCCGCACGGCTACCTCGGCATCGAGCCCGACGTCGTCAAGGCGATCGCCGACTGGATCAAGGCGGCGCCGCGGCCGTAGCGGGAGCGTCGCGCGGGCTGTGCTATAGTCCCGCTCGAATCACTGCCGCCGCCCATTCACCGTCAGGAGGTCATCCATGCTGCCCTTCACGTCGCGCGGGCTGCAGGCCGTTGCGCTGGTCGTGGCCGTGGTCGCGCTGCCCGGCGTCGCGGTGGCCAGGACCGAGATCTCCTGGTGGCACGCCATGACCGGCGCGCTCGGGGATGCGGTCGACGCGCAGGTGAAGCAGTTCAACGAGAGCCAGAACGACTACGAGATCAAGCCGGTTCGCAAGGGCACCTACCCGGAGACGCTGACGGCCGCCATCGCCGCCTATCGCCAGAAGAACCCCCCGCACATCGTGCAGGTCTTCGAGGTGGGCACCCAGACGATGATGCTCTCGGGCGCCGTGTATCCGGTGTGGGAGCTCATGCGCGACAACGAGATCAAGATCGACTGGAACGACTTCATCAAGCCGGTGGTCGGCTATTACACCAAGGACGGCAAGCTCTACTCGATGCCGTACAACTCGTCGACGCCGATCTTCTACTACAACAGGGACGCCTTCAAGAAGGCCGGCCTCGATCCCGAGAAGCCGCCCCGGACCTGGCCCGAGGTCGAAGCGTACGCGAGGAAGATCATCGCCGCCGGGGGCGCCAAGTGCGGGTTCTCCACCGGCTGGCCGTCGTGGACGATGGTCGAGAACATGCACGCCACCCACGATCAGCCGTTCGCGTCCCGGCACAACGGGTTCGACGCCGTCGACGGCGTGGAGCTGCTGATCAACCGCGAGTTCGGCCAGAAGCACATCGGCGCGCTCGCCGCCTGGCAGAAGGACAACGTCTATTCCTACGGCGGCCGCCAGGGCACCGCCGACCCGAAGTTCGTCAACGGCGACTGCGCCATGTACATCCAGTCCTCGGCGGTGATCTCCGGCTTCAGCAAGTCGATCAAGTTCGACTGGGGCACCGGGGAGCTGCCGCACTGGGGCGCGCCGTACAAGAAAGCGACGTCGATCATCGGCGGGGCCACGCTGTGGGTGCTCAAGGGCAAGCCGGCGGCCGAGTACAAGGGCGTCGCCCGCTTCCTCGAGTTTCTCGCCAAGCCCGAGCAGCAGATGTGGTGGCACGTCAACACCGGCTACCTGGCGATCTCCAACACGGCCGTGCGCAACCTCGAGCAGGGCTATCATTTCGTGAAGAACCCCAAGCAGTACACCGCCTTCGCCCAGCTCACCGGGCTGCCGCCAACGCCGCCGGCGGCGATGAAGGACGCGAAGAAGACGGCGCCGCCCAAGCCCGAGCGCGTCACCACGCCGAACAGTCAGGGCCTGCGCCTCGGCAACTTCGTGCAGATCCGCGACATCATCGAGAGCGAGCTGGAGAATATCTTCGGCGGCAAGAAGAGCGTGAAGCAGGGCCTCGACGAGGCGGTGGCGAAGTCGAACGCGCTGCTGAAGGAGTTCGCGGCGACCTACAGGCCCTAGGTCGCCGGAGCCGACGCGATGAAGCGGACGGTCTTTCCCAACCGGTGGCTGCCGTATCTGCTGGTGCTGCCCCAGATGCTGGTCACGATCGCCTTCTTCTTCTGGCCGGCCGGCAAATCGCTCTACCTCTCGGTGTTCAAGTCGCCGCCGTTCGGCGGCCGCGACGTCTTCATCGGCCTCGACAATTTCGTCGCCCTGCTCACCGATCGCGACTACTACGACAGCGTGCTGAACTCGTTCGTGTTCGCGGCGGGCGTGACGGGCCTCAGCGTGGTCGGCGGCCTGCTCATCGCCGTGCTGGCCAACCAGAAGATCCGCGGGCTGGCCTTCTACCGGACGGCGCTGCTGTGGCCGTACGGCATCGCGCCGGCAGTGGCCGGCATCATCTTCCTCTTCATCTTCCATCCGGCCTACGGGATCCTGCCGTACTTCCTGTCGTTCGTGACGACCTACGAGTTCAACTGGCTGCTCAAGGGCTGGGTGGCCATGGCGCTCGTCATCCTGGCCACGTCGTGGACCCACCTCGGCTACAACATCGCCTTCTTCCTGGCCGGGCTGCAGGCCATCCCCACCTCGGTGATGGAGGCGGCCAACGTCGACGGCGCCGGGGCCGTGCGGAAGTTCACCGCGATCATCGTGCCGCTGATCTCGCCGGTGACGTTCTATCTCGTGGTCGTCAACATGGTGTTCGCGTTCTTCAACTCCTTCGGCGTCATCCACGCCGTCACCCACGGCGGGCCCGGCAACGCCACCGAGATCATGGTCTTCAAGCTCTGGAAAGACGGCTTCGTCGGCCTCAACCTCGGCTCGTCGGCCGCCCAGTCGGTGATCCTGATGGCCGTCGTGATCGGGCTCACGATGCTGCAGTTCCGCTTCGCCGAGAAGAAGGTGACGTATTGAGTGATGCGCGCACGACCACCACCGTGGTGACCGCCGGCGCGGTGGCGGCGCCGCGGATGGCCACGGCCCGCGTGGCCACCGCCGAGCTGGAGCGGCAACGCCGTCGCCCCGACTGGGGCAACCTCCTCGTCCATCTGGCGCTGGCGGCCTGCGTGGCCGTGCTCGCCTTTCCGCTCTACTACGCGTTCGTCATCTCGACCCAGGCGATCGACGAGGTCATCCAGAAGCCTCCGCGGCTGCTGCCGTCCACCCACATGGTCGAGAACTACGTCGAGGCGTGGCGCAGGTCCGGCATGGCCCGGCTGCTGGTGAACTCGGCGATCGTGGCGATCGGGGTGGCGGTCGGCAAGATCGCCATCTCCATGCTGTCGGCGTTCGCCATCGTGTACTTCCGGTTCCGCGGCGCCGGCCTGGTGTTCTGGTCGATCTTCCTCACGCTCATGCTGCCGATCCCGGTGCGGATCCTGCCCACCTACGAGGTGGTGGGCAACCTCGGCTGGCTCAACACCTACGCCGGGCTCACGGTGCCGCTCATGGCCTCGGCGACGGCCACGTTCCTGTTTCGCCAGTTCTACCTCACGATCCCCAACGAGCTGGCCGAGGCGGCCCAGCTCGACGGCGCCGGCCCGCTGCGCTTCCTGTGGTCGTTCCTGCTGCCGCTGTCCTGGGCCAACATCGCCGCGCTGTTCGTCGTGCTGTTCATCTACGGCTGGAACGAGTACTTCTGGCCGCTGCTGATCACCAACACCGAGGAGATGCGCACGGTCGTCATCGGGCTCGAACGGCTGATCCCGCGCTCGGGCACCGAGCTGCCGACCTGGAACCTCATCATGGCCGGGGCCATGATGGCGCTGCTGCCGCCGGTGGCGGTCATCCTGTTCATGCAGCGCTGGTTCGTGAAGGGGCTCATCGAGAGCGAGAAGTAGGATGCCGACCCGTTACGTCGCCCACCGCGGCGGCGCCGCCCAGTGGCCGGAGAACAGCCTCACCGCCTTCCGCAACGCGATCGCCCTCGGCGCCCGCGTGCTGGAGCTGGACGTGCACCTGACGTCCGACGGCGAGGTCGCGGTCATCCACGATCCGACGCTCGACCGCACCACGACCGCCACTGGCGTCGTCGCGCGCTGCACGGCCACCGACGTGGCGCTGCTGGTCGAGATCAAGACGCCGGGGCCGGCCGTCCGCTACGAGCGCCGGGGCGGCAGCGTCAGCGCGACGCCGGGCCCGCGCTACGACGGGCTGGAGCAGAAGGTCGTCGACGCGCTGGCCGCCGCCGGCGTCGCGGCGCGCAGCATCGTGATGGCGTTCAACCCGGCCGTGCTGACGGCGGTCCGCGCGCTGGCGCCGACGCAGCTCACCGCGTTGCTGGTGGACGCCCACCACGTGCGCGAGGGCGGCGCCCGGCCCGAGGACACGGTGCGGTGGGCGATCGACGCGCGCGCCTCGTTCCTCGGCCTCCACTACACGCTCTGCGACGCTGCCGTGGTGAACGCCGCCCGCGCCGCCGGCATCGGCGTCGGTGTCTTCACCGTCAACGACGAGGCGACGATGCGGCGACTGGCGGGGCTCGGCGTGGACATGATCATCAGCGACCGCGCCGACCTCGTGGCCCGGCTGCAGGCCGAGGCGTGAGTCGAGCCCGGCGCGGCGGCGTCCTCGTCCTGGCCGCGCTCCTCCTGGGCACCGGCGCCGGTGGCGGTCAATCGGTGCAGGTCGCCGCCCACCGCGGCGGCGCCGGGCTGTGGCCGGAAAACAGCCTGGCGGCGTTTCGCGGCGCGATCGCGCTCGGCGTCGACGCGCTGGAGTTCGACGTCCACCTCACGGCGGATGGCGAGCCCGTCGTCATCCACGATCCGACGCTCGATCGCACGACGACCGGTCGCGGCGCCGTGAACGACGCCACGGTGGCGCAGGTCCGGACGCTGCGCCTGCGCGGGCGCGACGGCGCGGTCACGACCGAGCGTGTTCCCACCCTGGCCGAGGTGCTCGACCTGGCGGCGCCGACGCCGGTGCAGGTGTTGCCGGAGATCAAGACCGCGTCGGGGGGGCGGCGCTATCCAGGCTTCGAGGGCAAGATGATCGCGCTGCTG
>VBPC01000328.1 GCA_005887895.1 Candidatus Rokuibacteriota bacterium | reverse complement strand
CCTGGCACGACCGCCGCGTGCGGCTGGCGGCCAGCCTCGCCATCGATCGCAACGCGATCAACCAGGCCGAGATGCTCGGCCTGGGCAGGCCGACCGGCGCCTTCGTGCCGCCGGAGTT
The DNA here is from genome assembly GCA_005887895.1 of Candidatus Rokuibacteriota bacterium. Lineage (GTDB taxonomy): Bacteria > Methylomirabilota > Methylomirabilia > Rokubacteriales > CSP1-6 > AR5. The sequence goes on along the minus strand of VBPC01000328.1, from coordinate 2,708 downwards.
CGACTTCGCGCTGAAGGTGGACCCGCCCGCCTACGATCCCAAGCGCGCCAAGCAGCTGCTGGCCGAGGCCGGCTATCCGAACGGCTTCGAGGCGGGCGACCTCACGCCGCTGCCGCCCTACACCTCGCTGGCCGAGGAAGTCGGGAACTTCCTCGGTGAGATCGGCATCCGCGCGAGCGTGCGCAACATGGAGCGCGCCACGTTCATGAGCAGCTGGCACGACAAGAAGCTGCGCGGCCTGCTGATCGGCGCCACCGGCGCCGCCGGCAACGCGGCCGCTCGCCTGGAGCCGTTCGTGACCAAGGGGGGGCTCTACGCCTACGGCTCGCGGCCGGACGTCGACGACCTCTTCCAGCGCCAGGCCAAGGAGCTCGATCGCGGCAAGCGCGAGGCGCTGCTGCACCAGATCCAGAAGATCGTCACCGACCAGGTGCTGGCGGCGCCGATCTTCCAGCAGGGCTTCATCTGCGGCGTCGGCCCGCGCGTCGCCGAGCCGGCGCTGGGCCTGATCCAGGGCTTTCCCTACGCGGGTCCGGTCGAGGATCTCAGGCTGAAGTGAAACACGCGCGGTGGCGGCGCCTCGGGCGGCCCCGGAGCGTCGCCACCGTGGTGTTCAGTTCGCCCGCGTCATTTCGTGAGGGCGTCGATGCCGGCCTGGGCGGTCTGGGCGTCTTGCTGGGAGGTGACGCCCGACACACCGATCGACCCGATGATCTTGCCATCGTGGACGATCGGAATGCCGCCCTCGAGGACGCTGAAGCCGGTGGACAGGAAGCGCAGGTTCACGCCCCCCTGGGCGATGCCGTCCTGCAGAACCTTGGTCGGCCGACGCAGCGCGACCGCCGAGCGGGCCTTCTCCTTGGCGATGTCGATGCTGCCCCACTGGGTGTTGTCGAGCCGCTGCATCATCACCATCTGCCCACCGGAATCGAGGACCACGATGGCCACCGGCCAGCCGTTCTTCTTCGCCTCCGCCTCGGCGCCGGCCACGACCTTCTTGGCCTGCTCGAGATTGATCGGCGGACCGTAAGGCGTGGGCGCCGGCATCGGGGCCGGGGTCTGGGCGCCGGCCACGGCCACGGTGAACACCATTGCGAGAGCGACCACCACGGACAGCCACGTCTTCATGGGGCTTCCTCCTTGACGGCAGAGCGCTGGATTGGGGACGACGCTCAGTCGGTCATGGCCAGCGCAGCGCGTGAGATGCGCAGGCCGTCGTTCCCACGCTGCTGCCAGTCGGCCTCGCGGAACGCGTCATTGATCGCGGCAAAGGGATAGACGTGCGAGACCAGCCTCGCGAAGGGAAACCGCGCGAGATTGCGGCGCAGGAAGCTCAGCGCCTGGCCCAGCGCCCACGGCGAGTAATTCGAGGCGCCCACGATGCGCGTGTTGCCGCGCACCAGCGCGGTGGCGTCGTAGGAGAACACGTTGCCGGGCGCGATCGAGCCGATCTCGAGATAGCAGCCGCCGCCCCGCAGCATCCGAAGACCCTCGGGGACGACCTCGGGATAGCCGACGAAATCGGCGACCATGTCGGCGCCGAAGCCACCGGTGAGATCCATCACCGCCTGGATCCGCTTCTCCGGCGTGGTCAGCTCGGCCAGGCTCAGCGTGTGGTCGGCGCCGAAGGCGCGCGCCAGGTCCAGCCGCGCGCCGACACGGTCCAGCACGATCACGCGGTCGGCGCCCATGTCGCGGGCCACCGCCACCGCGTTGAGGCCGAGGCCGCCGGCGCCCTGGATCACCACGGTGTCGCCGAGGCGGACGCCCGCCCGTGTCAGGCCATAGAGCACCTGGGCCAGGGCGCAGTTGGCGGGCGTGGCGATGTCGTCGGAGACCTCGTCGGGAATGCGGAAGAGGAATCCGCCCGGGCGCAGGTAGTAATAGTCGCCGTAGGCGTTGTTGAAGTACGGCGGCGTGCCGGCCACCCGGTTGGGGCGAGCCTTGCGCGGACACGAGCCCATCTCGTCGCGGAGGCACACCGGGCAGCGGCCGCACGGGAAGAAGTAGAGAAACGTCACGCGGTCACCCTCGTGCAGCGGCGCACCGTTGGCGTCGACGCTGACACCGGCCCCCAGCTTCGCCACGCGCCCGCACATCTCGTGACCGAACGTGAGGTCCTTCGGCAGCCCCCCGTAGACCTCCTTCATCTCGCCGCGCCAGATGTGCAGGTCGGAGCCGCACACGCCGGCCCGGGTGAGACGGATCAGGATGGCGCCGGGCTCGGGCTCCGGCACCGGGTACTCGCGCAGCTCGAAATCGCCGCCGTAGGCCTTGAGGACCGCCACTCGTCCGGTCATCTGCCGTTCCTCCGCGGTCAGGAGTATAGTCGCGTCCGGGACCACAGCAAACGCTCCCCCGACAGGAGGACCCCGTGAAGCTCCTCTACTTCGACGACTTCAAGCTGGGTGTGCTCAAGGGCGATCAGGTGATCGACGTCTCGGCGGCCGTGCGTGACGTGCCGCACACGGGCCCGCACGACCTCATCAGCGGCGTCATCGCCGACTTCGCGCAGTACCGCAGCCGTCTGGAGGATGCGGCCGCCCAGGGCAAGGGCGTGCCGGTCGCCCAGGCGCGGATCCGCCCGCCACTGCCGCGGCCGGTCAACATCGTGGCGATGGCCGTCAACTACATGGAGGACGGCACCCGCAGCGAGCCGGCGCCGATCAACGCGTTCATGAAGTCGCCGAGCGCGATCATCGGCAACG
>VBPC01000011.1 GCA_005887895.1 Candidatus Rokuibacteriota bacterium | reverse complement strand
ACTGGCGCCATTCGCTGCCGAGCGTCCCCTTCCAGTCCACGTTGGCCTTGATGCCATAGCCGTAGCAGATGTGCACGGCCGTCGTGCAGCGGAGGCCCTCGATCGCGCGGTGCAGCGCCTCGATGCCCCAGGCCGCCACGTCGTCCAGGTAGACGTTGAAGGCCGGCTCGTCGAGCTGCAGCACGTCGAGCCCGGCCGCGACCAGCTCGCGCGCCTCCTCGTTGATGATGCGCGCGAACTCGAGCGCGAGCCGGCGGCGGTCGCGATAGTGCTCGTCGGCCAGCGTGTCGACGATGGTCATCGGCCCCGGGATCGTGAGCTTGAGCCGCCGGTCGGTGTGCGCGCGGGCCCAGCGAACTTCCTCGAGGTGGACGGGCGCGCGCCGCGCGAGCGGTCCGGTCACCGTGGGCACCTCGGCCTGGTAGCGGTCAGCCCGGATGCCGATCGTCACGCGCCGGCCGAAGTCGATGCCGTCGAGCTTCTCGAGGAACCCGTGGACGAAGTGCTGTCGCGACTGCTCGCCGTCGGTGACGATGTCGATGCCGGCCGCCTCCTGCTCCTTGAGGGCGGCCAGCACGGCGTCCCGCTGGCCCTCGGCCAGGCGCTCGGGCGGCAGGCGCCACGGAGCCCACAGCCGCTCCGGCTCGGCGAGCCAGGCGGGCTTGGGCAGGCTTCCGGCGATCGTCGTCAGCAGCATGGTGCGCATCATACTGTGATTCGCCTGACTTCCAGACGGTCGATGCGGCGCTTTCGCTTACGATGGCGATCGATGACCGGACCGCTACGAGCCCTGCGGGAACTGGGCGTGTCGTTCGCGACGTCGCCGGTCCTCGTCCTGTGCCATCACGCGGTCCGCCGTCGCGACCGCTTCCACGCGCAGATGTCGAGTCTGCTCGAGCGCGGGTACGCCGTCCTCACGATGAAGGAGTTCACTGCGTGGCTGCGCCGTGGGCAGCCGATCCGATCACCCGCCGTCGTGCTGACGTTCGACGGCGGCTACCGCTCCCAGCTCGACAACGCGCTGCCCACGCTGGAGGCTCTGAAGCTTCCGGCGACGTTCTTTCCCGTGTCGGCCGCGCTGGACGACGCGGAGTTCGGCCGGCACGATCTCGCCGCGCTGGCGGCGGCCGGCCATACGATCGGCTGCCACACGCACACCCACCCGGACCTGACGCGGCAGTCGCCGCAGGGCCTCGCGCAGGAAATCGTCGGTTCCAAACGCCTGCTCGAGGACGTGATCGGGCAGGAGGTGACGGCGTTCTGCTATCCCGATGGCCTCCGCAACCCGCGGGTGGCCGCGGCGGTTCAGGGTGCCGGGTTCGAGGTCGCCTTCACCATCGATCTTGGCGGAGTCCGTGCCGGCGACGATTCTTATCAGCTGAGGCGGGTGGCGATCCTCGGTGAGCCGGACCCACGGTCATTTGCCTGCTTCATGAAGGGCACTCGTGGCGTCGCCGGGGCGATTCTCATCGGCTGGAAGATCCGCGAGCGCTTCCTCGAGTGAGGCGCGCTCGGCGCCGTCAGCGACGGGCCGGCCGGAGGCCCGCCGCGGCCTGGCCCACGACGCGGCCGAGGCGCCGATAGTGCGCCGCGTATCGATGGATGAGCGAGGCGCCGGCGCCATCGTAGCGAGCGGCGAGCCAATCCGGGCGCGGCAGGAACACACGCCGCAGCGTGGGGACGAGATCGCGGCCGCGGTCGACGAGCAGCAGCCCGATCAGATGCTCGGCGGCGCGGCGCTGCGATGATCCGCGGTGGCGCAGCAGCCACGCCAGCGCAACGGCTCTCGGGCCCGACGGCCTGAGGTCTCTCATCAACGTGACCGGGGCCCGCGCGCCGAACAGCCGCTCGACCTCTCGCAGGGCAAAGTAGACGGCCGCGCGCACGCGCCAGCGGGCCGCGCGCGCGCTCACCGCCTGCCAGTCGAGTGTCGTGCTCCAACGCTCGAGGATGAGAAACAGGTCGTAGCACCAGAGCAGGCCGGCCAGCGAGTGGTGAACCGCGAGGTGCACGGACAAGTAGAGGACGAGGTCCTCGGGACAGAGGCCGAGCGCCTCTTCGCCTGCCACGCGGACGGGCACGGCGCGATCCCAGACGGTTTCGGCCTCGCGCTCGTCCCAGGAATAGCGCGGCTCGCTCAGGAGGGCCCAGTGCAGATCGACGCGAACGCCCGACGCCGCCTCGTAGACCGTCGCGTGATCGTAGGCGACGTCGAAGCGGAAGCTGTGCGCGTCAGCGACGCGGCGGTAGCCGAGGCGCTGCAGGAGCGCGTCGACTCGCTCGAGATCTTCGCGCCGGATCAGCAGGTCGAGATCACTGCACGGCCGGAGCGCCGGATGGGGGTACAGCGTTTCGGCAAGTACGGGGCCCTTGAGCGGGATCACCGTCACGGGCTCGCGCTCGAAGGACTTCAGAAGCCGTCCGAGCTCGCCGCTCAGAGCGAGATGGCGGGCGGTGCCCTCGACGAGATGACGCTGCAACCGCTCGCGGACGGCGGGCGGCATGCGACCAGGTGGCGCGCTCTTCCAGACGAAGGCGAGCGCGGGCGCCAGCGATTCGGCCTCGGCCGCCTCGAGCCGTCGGTCCCAGTCGAGCGAGTCGTCAGGACCCGCCGGCGGCGCGTGGCCGGCAAGGGCGCGCAGGCAATCGAGGAGCCAGCGCGTCTCAGGGCTGAGTCCGTCGCCGGCCTTCAGCGCGCTACTCGAGCGCGTCTGCCGCCGCGCTCCGATGTGCCGTACTCGGCCGCCGCAACATCGACGCCGGAATGGCCGGTGACCCGGCGACTTGCGCGCCGACCAGCGCGTGCTCGCAGTTCGCAGGCGACGGGCCGTAGAGGTCGCCCGTCTCGACGAGCGCCTGGCCCGGGCAGCGCGAGCAGAATTGCGAGGCGGCGCACGAGGAGCAGGTGTGGAGATCGCGGATGCGGATCGCGCGCACGCGCTGCATCTCGGGCGAGCGGTGCCAGATCTCGGCGAACGGCTCGTCACGCACGTTGCCACACGCGATCGGCATGGCGACGCAGGGCATCACGTCCCCATACGCGCTGATGTAGCAGGCGTTGTGCCCGGCACCGCACGGCACCTCGTCGAGATCGGTGCGCGTGCCGTCGGGCTCCGACGCCGCCGGCGCCGGCGTGCCGCACGCCGCGTTCAGCGCGGGGTCCTGCAACACCGTCCGGAGCTCGTTGCGTGTGATCCGGAGGGCGAGCGGAGCGGTGTCCCCGTCGTTCCTCGCCGTGATCATCGGGTCGAAGCCGCACCGGACTCCGAGCCGTTCCGCCAGCGCCCGGATGTCCTGGTACTGACCGACGTTCTGCTTCATGAGCGGACAGTTCAGCTTGACCGTGACGCCGGCGTCTCGCAGCAGCGCGGCGCCCTGGATCGAGCGCTCCAGCGAGCCCGGGATCTTCGTCACCCAGTCGTGGACGGCGGGATCCGCGCTGTAGATACTGATATCCACCCGGCGCACCGCGAGCGCACGCAGTCGCGCCGCCTTCTCCGGCGTGATCAGCAGCGCGTTGGACTTCAACCGCATATCGAAGTGCAGTCGCCGCGCATGCTCGACCAGCTCGAAGAGATCCTTTCGCAGAAAGACCTCGCCGCCGCTGAACGTGAGATAGAGCGTGCCAGCCCGGGCGACGTCGTCGAGCAGCCCCTTCAGCTCGTCGGTGGTGAGCTCCGGCCGGTCCTCGATCACCCGGTAGCAGTGAACGCACCGCTCGTTGCACCGCATGGTGAGATCGATATGGACGGACAGCGGGATGTGGAGCGCCACGCTCTTGTGAAACAGCCACTCGGTGAGATCAGGCATGGGCGCCCGGAGGCATCAGGAAGTCTTCGGTGACGGGCCGCATTTACCACCGCCGCCGAACGTCTTGCCGCATGCCAGGGCCGTGGTCTCGAAGACCTCCTGACTCAGGATGTCGGGCGGCTCGTATTTCTTTTTCCGTTGCTCAGGGGCTGCATCCCGGCTGAGCTCGTCTCGGTGGTCCATCGTTTTCCTCCTATCGTCGTTCTTGGGGAGACTCGGTCACCATCAACAGACCTCGTTGGCAGAGCTTGTCGATGAAGTCGGCGGAGTCCCGCTCGGCCTGGGCCGGCTCGACTTCGAACTCCTCGCAGACACGGGCGACGATCGCGCTGACCGGCGTCGTGCCGTCGGCCTCTCGCCAGATGTACGTTCCCACCGCATTCAGCGTATTGAGCGTGCTGTCCCCGGCGAGAAGAATCACCGCCTGCCCGTCGTACACTCGCCACGCGGTCTCAGGATTGCGCACGACGTACCGGTCAGACATGGTCGACGAGCTCCCAGAACCCGGCGTCGGGGCGAAAGTGAAGGTCGAAGCACGGCACGCTTTCGACAAGGTTGCTGGCAATGCCGAGCACTCGCGCGGTCAGCTCCGGCTCCCGCGCGAAGAAGAGAACGGTCGACAGGAGTTGCTTCAGGGCGTCCCCTGGCCTGACCGCTTCGACCGTGTGTCGGCCGCCGTGGTGGAGAAAGAACACTGCGTGCAGGGGAGCGCAACGATCCTCCCCCGCCCGCGCGAGCTCGCCCCAGAAGGGCGTCCCGTGACACCGCGCGTGACCGTTCGACATGGTGACGATGGAGAGCTCGTCGCTCAGGAGCGTCGCGTCCGGTGACAACCGCGTCAAGGTTGTCTTTCCGGCTCCCGAGCGGCCGCAAAAGAGATACGCCTTGTCCCCTCGGATCAGGCTCGCCGCATGCACCACGAGCCCGGGCACGTCGAGCAACGCCAGCGTACAGGCGATCCGCAGAAAGGAGTCGATCGAGAACTCGTTCGGGGCATTCAGCGCGACTCGTCCGCACCGTCTGTCGAGGTCGAGGATCGCGCTGAAGTCGCCGCGCTCGACGGCGAGGCGCGCCGGGTGCCCGTCGCGTCGGACGACGACATCGCCGGGAACCGCGGGCGGGACGACGGTGTCCACGTCCAGCGCGATCCGCCAGCGAGGCTTTCCGCCTGACAGAAAGCCTTTGTACCGCTGGCGCACGATATCCGCCAGCGTCGCGTCCCGCATGACGATTGCGGCGCGGACACCGGCGATCGCCAGACTGAGCTCGGTCTGGGCGCCCCGCGCGGCGGCTGGCGACGTTGGCTTCACCGTGCCGACAGCGTCGTCTCGCCCCATACGCACACGATCATCGCACACACGGCCCCGGCTGGAAAAGCGGGAACGCTGAGAGAGTGCGACGTCGACTCAGCCGCCGGAGCGGCGGCCGCAGACTCGCCGTAGACGAAGCGCGAGGAAGAGCAGGGCTGGCAGCAACGGCGAGACGGCGGCGATCGTGCGGTTGCGCCAGCGAGCGACCCGCGTGTCGAGACGTCTGACGGTGCCCTGCCGCTCGAGACCGATGGCCTTGCCGAGAAGCTGCGTAAACTGCACGAGCTCCCTCGATCCGAGCGCGTCCCCCTTGGCCACAAACCGATCGCCGGCGCGCGCGATGACGCGGTGGAGAACGATGCTCCGCGGTGAGGCGTCGTAGCAGATGACGTCGCCGACCGCGATGTCCGTCGTCTCCGCCGTCGCCACGACCACGATGTCGCCGTCTCGGATGAACGGCATCATGCTCGTGCCTCGAGCCTTGATGCGCAGACGCCCGCCCCGCCTCAGCATCTCCACGGCAAGCTCGTTCACGGCCAAGCCTGCGGTGTGGGTTGTGGTTGTCATTGGCTCGCCGGCAAGGATCTTCCCATGAAGCGCTATCGTTGGAGCAGCTCGAAAGTATCCTGGTCGATGCGCCGGCCGTTGAGACCGACCTCGACGGTCCAGGAGCCGACGAGCATGCGTTGGCTAACGTCCGTCCCCGCCACCGGAAGGGCGGTCCGGACCAGGACCTCGCCGTCCGCCCCCCAGCCGGCCGGCTGCGCTTCGAGGCGCTGTCCGTCGATCTCGATCGTCGCATCGGCCGAGGCGGTGCCGGCCGTGATGAATGGCACCGTGAGCGTCCGGTACACCTGCCCGTCAGGCGATAGGAACGTCAGTTGCTCGGCGTGCTTGCCGCCGACGCCGCCCCAGACGACGCACACATAGAGGTCTCGGACGTCATCGAGGACAAACTGGCGGTCGCCGGGCTGGCAGGCGGTGTCTTCCCGCGTGCTGAAGAATACTTCTTTCACCTGTGGACTGTCGGCTTGGCGCGGCGCCGGTGCAGCCGCTCCAACCGTCGCCGCCGTCGCCGCCGCTGGCGGGGTGCCGCCCCCGCCACTTCCCGCGACCAGCCAGTTCGAGAGCGCCGCAAGTCGGGCGGACCAACCCGTGGCCGGCTCATCGGCAACCTCGCGTTGCGGGGCCAATGTCCCCGTGCTATCGGCCTCGGCCCTACCGGACGCCACGCCGCGCCTGTCGCGCAACGTGGGATTGCGCGTCCGGGGGGATCGAACAGACGCCCCACGCACGAGGTCGGTCGCCTCGTCCTGCTCGCCGACGAACCGTGCCGTCATGCCCGACGACGCGGATGCGTGTGAGGCAGGCGCCGAGGCGGCGGCCGACGTCGCCGGGGCTGGATCGGCACCGAGCTCCACCGCGCCGAGAAATGTCCTCTGAATCGCAAACGACACCGAGACGAGCAACACGGTCGCGATCAGGCCGCCAAGGATCTTTGTCGCGATGCTCATGGACGCCCCCCTACCAAGGTGTGACGGCATAGACGTGACCGTCGCCGGCGCCGACGTAGATCAGGTTGTTCGTGAAGTCGAAGGCTGGATCGCCGACCGTGGTTCCGCTGGCCGTCACCGTGACCGCGGTCCCCTGCTCTAGTCCGCTAGAGACGGCCAGCTTGTGAACCTTCCCATCGGACGCCCCGACGTAGATGTTGTTCCCTGTCCCGTCATCGATCGGGGCCGACACCGTCGGCGTCCCCGACAACGTCACCGTCCAGTTGGTGGTGGTGAACGCCGCCGTCGACGTATTGAAGGAGACCGAGTGGACCGTGGAATTCCGGCTGAAAATGATCGTCTCCGGGTTGCCGTTCCAGAGTGGCCACGGCAGCCCCTGGATCACGCCGGCGCCGGTGCTACCACCGCAGCTTGGGGGAGTGCACGCTATCGCGGTGCCGCCACCAATGGGAATGGCATACAGCGTTCCCGACACGGTCCCCACGTAGATGTACTGGCCGTTGCCGCTCGGCGTCGGGGAGGCGTCGATATCGCCCAGGCTCCACTTGTCCTGGCTGTTCACGCCTCCGTTGAAGAGCGCGCCGGTGGCCGCGTTGAGCTTCCAGACACTCGGCTGGCCCGTCCCGCCCGCCGACCGACTCGTCACCCAGATGGCGCTGTTGCTGTAATCCACATAGGGCGTGGAGGAGATGATGTCCATGTTGCCAGGGCTGAACGTCCAGACGACCGCGCCCGTGTTGCCGTTCACGGCATACACCTTGTTGTTCGTCGTGCTGCCCGCGCCGGTATTCCGCGTGCCGGCGAACACCACATCCGTGGTCACCGAGCCAGGCTGGAACGTGAGGTTTCCGGCGGCCTGAAGCCAGACCGCGGCCCCGCCCAGCAACCCGTTCCCGGAGAACGTGCCCTGCCCCGCCCACGCCGCCAGCCGCGCACCCGTCGACGTGTTCACGGCGTCGAGATAGCCGTTCGCGGGGGAGGCGGCATCCTGCGAGGTCGCGTAGGTGACGTTCACGCCTGTCGTGGTGTACGCACTGGGAATCACGGGTGGGCGCTTCGAGATCGAGCCGGTCGCCGTGAACGGAGCGACGACCCACGTGCCAGCCGACGTCCCCGACGCGTTCACGAAGTGCAGCGAGGTGGAGTCTCCGAAGACGACCATTCCCGGGCTGCCGGCATCGAGGCCGGGCGGCGCGAAGCTGGCCCCATTGATGGTCGAGTAGCCCCACTTCGGATCCGGGGAGACGGTCGTCATCGGCTTGGCGGAGACGATTGCGCTCGCGCCCGAATAGCACGCGCCGGTGCCGCCACCGCAGTACGTCGTATCGGTGTCGCGAGTGAACGCCTTGTAGTAATAGGCCGTTCCGTTGGTGACCAGGGTGGTCGTCAATGTGGCAGTGCAGGTGCCGCCCGCGCATGACGTGGTGTCGTCCAGAAGGACGCCGCAGGCCGCCAGGGTCCCGCCGCAGACATAGCCTGAGCCGTAGGTCGTGCCGTCAACGGGGCTGAAATTGGTCACGGAGGTGAGATCGGAGCCGCCGACGATCATCGTGCCCTTGTAGTCCGGGGTGCCGCCGGGCATCGCCCAGTTGAGGATCACCTTGCCGTTGCCGGCTGTGGCGGTGAGGTTCTGGGCCTTCCTCAGATAGTAGACGGTCAGCTTCGGCGAGTTAGCCGCGGAGTTTTCCTTGGATGAGAACCAGTACGCATACCCTTGGGCATTGCCCTCGACGGTGTCCTTGATCAGGACGCCGTAATTTCCGGAGCCGGTGAGCCACGCGTTGACGATCGTTGGGATGTTCCAGACCCCGAAGCACGTCGAGATCCATTTGTTGGTGCAGTTGGTGCCGGATCCGGTGATGGTGACGGCGCCGGTGGCCGTGTAGTCACCGCCGGCTGTCGTCCAGTTATTCGCGGCGACACAGTCGCGACTGTTCCATGTCACACCGGTGGTGGTGCAGGCTGCCCCAGTTGACGTTCCCTCGACCCAACTGTTCGTGAGCCGCAATACCTGCCAGCTGCGGGTCGCGGTGTTCGACGTGTTCATATACAGGTCGAGGTCGCCACGCTTGACGCTTGCATCGAGGGGAATCAGACTGATGTCCCACTTCAGCAGCATGCGGTAATTAGCGCCGCTCTTCTGCGATCTGACTGTCAGACCCCCAAGCCCGGTCGCCGCGCCCCAGGTCCAGCTCGGCGACCCGTCGTTCATGTGGCTATCGGCGAACCCGGGCGTGTTGGAGGCCGAGGCCTGCAGGACCTGGGACGTCAGCGCGTCCGCCGATGAGGGCAACAGCGCAAAGGCGATAAGCGCCGCGATTACGCCGAGTGCCCGAACCGCAGTGCGAGGAGCGAGGCTTCGATCGCTGCGCTCTGCCACACCACGGTGACTGATCGCACCCATCGCGTTCGCTTCCGGCGCCGGTATGCCAGCCAAACGGCTTAACCTCTCGCCCGTGGCTGAGGGATCTGGCGCAGCCAAGGCGTTCAGCAAGGCCCGTTCCAGACTGATCGGCACCCAAACAGCTACGGAAATACGAGGAGTTGTCGTGCGGAAGCCACACCTGGCGGGGACCCATGCCGGTCGATTCCTTGCCGCCTGGATGATTCCGGGTGTCCGGCTGGCATCCTCCCGAGCAGTCGGGAGCGTCGCCGCTATATCATCAGCAGGCGATGA
>VBPC01000323.1 GCA_005887895.1 Candidatus Rokuibacteriota bacterium | reverse complement strand
CCTCCGACGTCGTGCTCTTCTGCGTGAAGTCGTTCGACACCGAGACCGCCGCCGCGGCGATCCGGCCGGTGATCGGGCCGGACACCGCGGTCGTGTCGCTCCAGAACGGCGTGGACAACGAGGAGACGATCGAGCGCGTGCTCGGCGCCGGGCACGCCGTCGGCGGGGTCGCCTACGTCTTCGCGACGATCGAGTCGCCCGGCGTCATCGCCCACCGCTTCGCCGGTCACGTCGTCATCGGCGAGCTCGACGGCCGTCCGAGCGCGCGGCTCGTCCGGCTGCAGGCGGCGTTCACGGCCGCCGGCGTACGGGCCGAGGTCGTGCCCGATGTCCGCCGCGCGCTCTGGCAGAAGTACCTGATGATCAGCGCGCAGGCCGGGATGACCTCGCTCGCCCGCGCGCCGATCGGCGTCATCCGCGCCGTACCGGAGAGCTGGCGGATGTACCGGCGCATCGTCGAGGAGCTGGCCGCCATCGGCCGGGCCGCCGGCGTGCCGCTCGCCGACGACATCGTGGAGACGATCGTGACGGCGGCCGAGGGGCTCGCGCCCGAGGCGTACTCGTCACTGCACCACGATCTCACGCAGGGACGGCGGCTCGAGCTCGAGGCGCTGCACGGTTACGCGGTGCGCCTCGGCGAGAAGCTCGGGGTGCCGGTGCCGATGGTGTTCGCCGTGTACGCCGCGCTCAAGCCGCACGCCGACGGCGGGCCGCCGCGGTAGAAGGCGGAGCCGCGCTGACGTCTCCGGCTCGCGAGGTCTGGCGTGCGGCGTCGCGGTACCGGTACCGCTACGCGCTGGGCCTCGGCTGCCTGGCCATGGCCACCGGGCTCTCGCTGCTGATCCCGTGGGCCGTCAAGCGCGCCATCGACGCGCTTCAGGCCGAGGGGGCGGCCGCGCCGATCGGCATCTACGTGGGCCTCATCGTCCTGTGCGCGCTCGGCAACGGCGTGGCGCGGCTCGCCTCGCGCTTCGCCATCGCCGGCGCCGCCCAGCACGTCGCCGCCGACCTGCTCGACCGGCTGTACGCGGCGATGCAGACGTTCCCGCCGGCCGTCTTCGCGCGCTACGGCACCGGCGACCTCATGGCGCGCGCGACCAGCGACGTCAGCGCCATCCGCTCGCTCGTGGGCTTCGGGACGGTCTCGGCCGCCTCCACGGTGCTGGCCTTCGTCGGCGCGCTCGCGGCGATGCTCGCGATCGATCCGTGGCTGACGCTGTGGGCGATGGCGCCCTCGCCGGCGCTGGTGCTGCTCGTCCGTCACTACAACGCGCTGGTCACCACGCGGACGCACGCGATGCAGGAGCGCCTCGGCGAGCTGTCCACGGTGGTGCAGGAGCGCCTGGCCGGCATCGGCGTGGTGCGCGCCTACACGATGGAGGCGCGGGCGACCGCCGAGTTCGGTGCCGCCAACGCCGCGCTGCGCGACGCCAGCGCCGACCTCGCCCGGGCGCAGGCGCACTTCACGCCGCTCATGGGGTTGATCACGGGCCTCGGCACGCTGGTCATCCTGTGGGTCGGCGGCACCGCGGTGGCCGAGGGGCGCCTGTCGCTCGGCGCGCTCGTGGCGTTCACCGGCTATCTCGGCTATCTAGCCTGGCCCACCGTCGCGCTCGGCTTCACCCTCGCCCTCGGGCGGCGCGGCCTCGTCTCCATGGAGCGCATCCAGCAGGTGCTGGCGGAGGCGCCGCCGCCGGAGCCCGGGGCGCCGCCGGCCGACGCCACGCCGCTGCCGGCGTCGATCCGGTTCAGCCGACTGACGTTCGCATATCCCGACCGGCCGCCGGTGCTGCGCGACGTGAGCTTCGAGGTCCGGCCCGGGGAGCTGGTGGCGGTGGTCGGCCCGACGGGCACCGGCAAGTCGACGCTCGGCCTGCTGCTGGCGCGGCTCTGGGATCCGCCGCGCGCCACCGTGTTCCTCGGCGGGGAGGACGTCCTCACGCTGCCGCGCGGCCGGCTGCGCTCGACGCTGGCCTGGGTGCCGCAGGACGCGTTTCTCTTCGCGCGCCGGATCCTCGACAACGTCACGCTGGGCCGCGACGGCCTCGGCGAGGACCGCGTGCGCGCGGTCGGGGTGACGGCGGGCGTCGCCGACGAGGTCGCCGCCTTTCCGCGCGGCTGGAACACCGTGATCGGCGAGCGCGGGCTGACGCTCTCCGGTGGGCAGCGGCAGCGCGTCGCCCTGGCCCGCGCGCTGGCCGGCGCGCCGTCGATCCTCGTCCTCGACGACGTCTTCGCCAACGTGGACGCCGCCAAGGAGAGCGAAATCCTGGCCGGGCTGCGCGCGGCCGCGCCGACCATTCTCCTGATGACGCACCGGCTGCGGGCCGCGCAGGGCGCCGATCGCATCGTCGTCCTCGACGAGGGGCGCGTGGTCGAGACGGGCACCCACGCCACGCTGCTGGCGGCCGGCGGTCTCTACGCGCGGCTGTGGCGGACGCAGCGGCTCGAGGAGGAGATCGCGCGTGCCTGATCCGCCGGTGACCGACGCGGAATACGACGACGTCCTCGGCCGCGCGTTCGACCGCCGGCTGGCCGAGCGCCTGTGGAAGACCGCGCGCCCGCATCACCGGCTCATCTGGGGCTCGGTCGGGCTGTTTCCGCTGATCTCGCTGGCCGAGCTCGCGCAGCCCTATCTCCTGAAGGTGGCCATCGACGATCACATCCTGCATGCGGACTGGGCGGGGCTGACCACCGTCGCGCTGCTCTACGCCGCCGTGCTCGGCCTGCTCTACGGCCTGCGGTTGCTCGAGGCCTTCCTCATGGCGCTCACCGGCCAGGGCGTGATCCACGACCTGCGCGCGACGCTCTTCGCGCACCTACTACGCCTGGAGGCCAGCTTCTTCGACCGCACGCCGGTCGGGCGGCTCATGACCCGCGTGCTGAACGACGTCGAGGCCGTGAGCGAAGCCTTCACCAGCGGTCTCTTCGCCATCGTCGCCGACGTGGTCACGCTGGCCGGCGTGGTGGCGGTGATGCTGTGGATGGACTGGCGGCTGGCGCTGGTGACGTTCGCCATCGTGCCGGTGCTGTTCCTGGTGGCCGGGTACTTCCGCATCCGCGCCCGTGACGCCTACCGCGAGGTGCGCCGGCGCCTGGCCCGCCTCAACGCGTTCCTGCAGGAATCCATCCAGGGCATGGCGGTCATCCAGCTCTTCGCGCGCGAGACCCACGAGCGCGCGCAGTTCCAGCGGCTGAACGACGACTACCGCCGCGCGCTGTTCACCTCGACCCGCTTCGAGTCGTCGCTGTACGCCGCGGTCGAGGCGCTGGGCTCGGTGGCGCTGGCGATGCTGCTCTGGTACGGCAGCGGTCAGATCCTGGCGGGAGCGCTCTCCTTCGGCGCCCTCGTGGCGTTCATCCAGTACACGAACCGCTTCTTCCTGCCGATCCGTGACCTCGGCGCCAAGTACACGGTGATGCAGGCCGCCATGGCCTCGGCCGAGCGGATCTTCGGCCTGCTCGACCGCGCGCCCGCCATCGTGTCGCCGCTGCCGTCGGCGGCCCCGTCTTCCACCGTCCGCGAGGCGGGCCGCGTCGCCTTCGAAGGGGTCTGGTTCGCCTACGAGGGGGAGCGCTGGGTGCTCGCCGACTGCGCCTTCGCCGTCGCCCCCGGCGAGCACGTGGCGCTGGTGGGGACGACCGGCGAGGGGAAGTCGACCTGCGTGCGGCTGCTCAACCGCACGTGGGACGTGCAGCGAGGACGCGTGCTGGTCGACGGCGTGGACGTGCGCGAGTGGGACCTCCAGCGCCTGCGCCGGCACATCGGCGTGATCTTCCAGGATCCCGTGCTCTTCACCGGCACGGTGGAGGCGAACCTCGCGGTCGACGTGAACGGCGCTCGCTCCGTGGCGGTCGAGCACGCGCTGCAAACGGCCAATGCCGCGGCGCTGATCGCACGCCTGCCGCACGGCCTCGGCACCCCGCTCGTCGAGCGCGCGGCCAATCTCTCGCACGGCGAGCGCCAGCTGCTGGCCATCGCCCGGGCCCTCGTGTACAATCCCGCAATCCTCGTGCTGGACGAGGCGACTTCCAGCGTCGATCCCGAGTCCGAGCGAATGATCCGGGAGGCGATGGCGCGGCTCATGGCCGGACGGACGACGATCACGATCGCTCATCGGCTGTCGACCATCCAGAACGCCGAACGGATCCTGGTGCTCCACCGCGGTCGCATCCACGAGGACGGCACGCACGCCGAGCTCCTGCGCCGCGGCGGTCTCTACGCGCGGCTGCACGAGCTGGGGGCCGGCGCCGCGCTCGGGTGAGCCCCGGCCGCGGTGAGCGGTTTCGCGCGGCGGTGTACGCGCTGGTGCGGCGCGTGCCGCGGGGCAGCGTGGTGACCTACGGGCAGGTCGCCGCGCTCGTCGGACGAGAGCGGGCGGCGCGCGCGGTGGGCGGCGCGATGCGGCACTGCCCGGACGACGTGCCGTGGC
>VBPC01000322.1 GCA_005887895.1 Candidatus Rokuibacteriota bacterium | reverse complement strand
GCTTCTCGCCTCGTACCGATCCGAGTATCCCGAGCTGGCCCGGGAGATCGATCAGTTGCAGCGCCGCGACTTGCCGGATGGGTGGGACCGCAACCTGCCCGTCTTCACGGCCGACGCAAAGGGCATCGCGGGCCGGGACGCCTCGGGCAAGGTGCTGAACGTACTCGCGCAGAACATCCCGTGGTTCCTGGGAGGCTCCGCTGATCTCGGGCCGTCCAACAAGACCACGCTGACGTACGAGGGTGCGGGACACTTCCAGGCGGGGAGCCCGGGCGGCAAGAACCTGCACTTCGGCATCCGCGAGCATGCGATGGCCGCGGCCGTCAACGGCATGGCGCTCTCGAAGCTGCGGCCGTTCGGCGCGACGTTCTTCATCTTCAGCGACTACGCGCGCCCCGCCATCCGCCTCTCGGCGCTGATGGAGCTGCCCACCCTCTTCGTCTTCACCCACGACGCCATGGGTGACGGCGAGGACGGCCCGACGCACCAGCCGATCGAGCACCTCGCGTCGCTTCGCGCGATCCCCGGGCTCGTCACGCTGCGGCCCGGCGACGCCAACGAGGTGGTGGAGGCATATCGCTACGTGATGCAACTCCGCCATCAGCCGGCCGTGCTGGCACTTTCGCGGCAGGCGCTGCCAACGCTGGATCGCCGCCGCTACGCTCCCGCGACGGGCCTTTCGCGCGGGGCGTACGTATTGGCGGATGCTCCAAACGGAGATCCCGAGATCATCCTCATCGCCTCCGGCAGCGAAGTGAGCCTGGCAGTGGAGGCGCACGAAAAGCTCACCGCCGAGGGGATCCACTCGCGCGCCGTCTCCATGCCGTCGTGGGAGATCTTCGAAGAGCAGCCGCGCGAGTATCGGGATAGCGTGCTGCCGCCGGAGGTGAAGGCGCGCATCGCGATCGAGCAGGCCTCCACCTTCGGATGGGATCGATACGTCGGCCCCACGGGCCAGGTGATCGGGATGAAGACGTTCGGGGCCTCGGCGCCGCTCAAGGAGCTGCAGAAGAAATTCGGGTTCCAGCCGGAGCGCGTGGTGGCGGCGGCGAAGATGCTCCTGGGAAGGGCGTAAGCGCATTGCAGGCCGATTCAGGCAACAGTGGACGCGCCGCGCCGTTGGGCGCGACGATCCTTCCTGGCGGCGTCAATTTCAGCGTCTACTCGCGCGGTGCATCCGGGGTGGAGCTGCTCCTCTTCGAAAGGGAGGACGCTGCACACCCGACGCGCGTGATCCGGCTCGATCCCGGGGCCAATCGCACGTACCACTACTGGCACCTCTTCGTCCCGGACCTGCAGCCCGGCCAGATCTATGGATACCGCGTCCATGGCCCCTGGGATCCCGCGAGCGGAATGCGCTTCGACCCGACCAAGGTGCTCCTCGATCCCTACGGGCGTGCCGTGGTGGTGCCGAACGGCTACAGCCGCGATGCGGCGCGAGCGGATGCCGACGACGCGGCGACGGCCATGAAGAGCGTGGTGGTCGATTGCTCCGCGTACGATTGGGAGGGCGACGTCCCGCTGCAGCGGCCCTCCTCGCGAACGATCATCTATGAGATGCACGTGAGAGGATTCACGCGCCATCCCA
>VBPC01000010.1 GCA_005887895.1 Candidatus Rokuibacteriota bacterium | reverse complement strand
CTCTCCGGGACGGTTCCCCTGAAGGACGGCAAACCGTTTCGGCAGGGTTTTCTCGGCAAAGACCTGACCGTCGCCGAAGGCCAGGAAGCCGCGCGCTATGCCGCCCTTGTCAGTCTCGGAGCCATGAAGTACGCGCTCGGCGATCTCGATCGGGTCGAGCGGATCATACAGGTCCTCGGCTTCGTCAACTCGTATCCCGGATTCACCGAGCAGCCTCGCGTCATCAACGGCGCCGTGGACCTTTTCGTCGAGCTCTTTGGAGAGCGCGGGTTGCCCACGCGGACAGCGATCGGTTGTCATGGGATCTTCGGCGACTTTCCCCTTGAAATCGTGGTGACCGTGCTCTTCTCGGGCACCACGGTGCGCCCGTCTCTTCCGCGGGACGGGCGCCTTTCGCCCTGAGAGGCGCTGGAGCGGCGGCGGCCAGAATTATTGAGTGAGGCGCGCGGCCACGGCGAGGAGCTCGCCGATCCCCACCGGTTTCGCCAAGACGGCGTCCACGTGATTGGCCCGGCATTGCTCGGGTGACAGCTCAACGCCGAAGCCCGTGATGAGGACGACGGGCAGATCGGGCGATGCCGCCTTGACCACCCGGGCCAGTTGCCAGCCCGACATGTCGGGCATGGCGAGATCGCTGAACACGATGTCGAATCGTTCACGACCAACGTGGTCCAGCGCGTCCGTGCTCTTCGTGACGACGACGGCCTCGTGTCCGCTCGCCGAGAGCAGGTCGGCGAGGGCACTGGCGACCTCCTCGTCGTCATCGACGACGAGGCACCGCAGCGTTCGGAGGCCGGTGAGCGCCGGCTCAGGCGCGGCGACTTCGGCCTCCGCGGGGCTGGCACGCTTCGGAAACCGCAGACGGATGGACGAGCCCCGGCCCGGCTCGCTCTCGACGACGATCCGTCCGCCATGGCGCGACACGATCCCATAAGTGATCGACAACCCGAGTCCCGTGCCCTTGGGTCCTTTGGT
Source organism: Candidatus Rokuibacteriota bacterium (assembly GCA_005887895.1). Classification (GTDB taxonomy): domain Bacteria; phylum Methylomirabilota; class Methylomirabilia; order Rokubacteriales; family CSP1-6; genus AR5. Next base: position 9,278 of record VBPC01000010.1, on the reverse strand, counting down.
CGTGAAGAACGGGTCGAACAGCTTCTGGCGAACTTCCTCGGTCATCCCGACCCCGGTGTCGGCGATCCTCGCCTCCACCTCCGTGTCGTCCGCCGAGGAGCTGAGCTGCAGGCGACCGCCATGCGGCATCGCATCCACGGCGTTCAGAATGAGATTCGTCATGACCTCGCGCAGCTCGACCGCGTCACCACCTATCGAGGGAAGCGGGGCCAGCGTCGTCTCGACGGCAATGACAATACCCCTGCTCTGCGCGTCCTCTCGCCATCGGGTCTCGGTGACTTCGAGGGCGCCGCGAATGACCTCATTGAGGTCCACCGGGACGAAAGGTTGATCGCGTCGGATTCGCGTGAATTCCTGGAGGCGGCGCACGGTCTCGGCGCCATCGTCGGCGGCCCGCTTGATGGCCTCGAGCCACCGTTTCTGGACCGGATCGTCGATGCGACCGAGGAGGAGCTGCGTGCGCCCGCAGATGGCCGCCAGCAAATTGTTGAAGTCGTGGGCAACTCCGGAGGCCATCTGCCCAAGCGCGCGCAGCTTTTCCGACCGCAACAAGCTGTCCTGGGCAGCCGCAAGCTCGGCATACGCTTGGCCGCGCTCCTCGAACAATCGCGCGCTGCTCAACGCCAGGCCGGCCAACTGGCCGATATCGGTCAACAGCCGCTCGTCGGATTCCGTGAACGACCCGTCGCCGGCGACCAGGAGCGTTCCATAGTCGGCATTGCCGCCGCTCATCGGGACTCCGAGCCAGGTACGAGCCTCCACGGCACTGTCGCCACCGACGAGGGCCGGGTCGATCCTCACCAGACGGGCGGCCTGCAGCACCATCAGCGCAAGCTTCTGCGCCTTGTCGACATCGATCGATTCCCGTCCGGCCGGGCTGTGCAGCGCGACCGTGGTCGCCTCGTCGGATCCGGTCTTCAAGACGACGAAGATCTCGCTGACGGTGGACACCCGCGCCACATCGCGTCCGATCGCCTCGACGAGGGCCGTCCGCTCCAGCTCGCCGGTCACCGCGCGGGATAGCTCGTGCAGCACCGAGAGGGTCTCGACTTGGCGGCGATTCTCGGCAAACAGGCGAGCATTCTCGAGCGCGATCGCCGCCTGTGCCGCAAAGCTCTTCAGTCGGTCCACGTCGTCGTTCGAGAACGCACGTGCCCGGTCTCCGAGTCGGTTCATGGCAAGCACGCCGAGCACCTGGTCACGGATGAGCAGAGGCTGCGTGATCGCCGAACGAAGCCCGATGGCGACGAACTCGGTAAGCGCGTAGGGGGACGTCGGATAGTCGTCGATGCGGAGCGGCTGTCGCAGCTTGGCGGAAGTCCCGACGAGCCCGCGTCCGAACGGGATGTGGACATCACTGAAGGCGCCGCCGTCCATCCACGCACGCGGCACGAGCTTGTTCTCGGCGTCGAGCAGGTAGATGGCACCATTGCCGCTGAACAGCGCGCTGGCATGGTCGACGATCAGCCTGAGCAGACGGTCGAGCTCCAGCTCCGCAGTCAATTCCCGCTCGATCATCGCGAGCGTTTCTCGCTCCGCCACCAGCCGTCGGTTTCGTGCTTCCATCTGCGCGACGACGGCCAGCGGCACGGCGTACACCAGAACGGCCGACACGCTCGCCGTCAGCGCGGCCAGGACGAGGAAGGCGGCAGTCGGACGGAGCTCGAGCACGTAGCAGGTGCCGGGAGCGCCGAACCCGATCACGATGGTGACGAGGAGGGCCACGAACCTGAGCCGGCGACGTAACTGACGGCCGAGCGGGGCTTCCGGTATCTGGTCACCGAAGGGTGCCGTCACGGAGGCCATTCATTCCAATATAGCGATCCGCGCACCTCGATCGGCGAAGATTTAACCACCCTGGGTGGTTCCGGCCTCAGTTCGCGGCGGACGAGGGCGCGCCCCCGAAGTCCCCGTTCGAGACCAGGCGATAACAGGCCTCGTGCATCTCGACCAGCAGATCGGGAACTTTGAAGCTCGGCTCCTCGGGGTCCAGACCCTCACCGCAGAGGGCGCACCGTCTCGACGGACGCGACCCGTCGATCATCGCGTCACGCACCCGGGCTCTTCGGGCGCGTGATGCTCGCGCCCCGCCAGCACGGCCCGAGTGATGGTCTGCTGCAGCACGTCGAAGTCGAACGGCTTCTGCAGGTACTGAAACGCGCCGGCCGCTACCGTGCGGCGCGCGACGTCGCCGTCGGCATCACCGCTCACTATGACGATCGAAAGTGACCCGTCCAGCGTCCGCAATTTCGTGAAGAGCTGATCGCCGGTCGTGTCGGGCAGACGCATATCGAGGATCACGGCATCGGGCCGCTTCGACGAAGCCCGGCTCAGAGCCTCGCCGCCGGTGGTTGCCAAGTCGACGGTGTACCCCAGCTCGAGAAGGAAGTCCTGCAGCATCTCACTGACGTGCGGCTCATCGTCGACGACGAGGATCGATGCGTTGTCACTCATGGCGTCCTGGAGACGCAACCAGTGTGCCCGCAGTGTAATGCTCTGTAAATACCCGTTGCCGTTCACCTTCCAGCCACTGGGCCGCACCACCGGCTCGTTTCTCACCACCAGTGACGGCAGCGCAGCGGTAAGAGACTGACCGCAGCGAGGGAGCGTATCATCCCGCCACCGCAGTACGGCCCGTCGGACGCTCAGGCGGGCCTGAACGCCACCGGCAACCGCTTGATGCCCCGGATGAAGTTCGAGCGCAGCCTTTCCGGCTCGGCCGTGGCCTCGATGTCCGGCAGTCGGCGGAACAGCTCGACGAACATCGCGGTAACCTCGCGGCGCGCCAGGTGTGAGCCCAGGCAGAAGTGGGCGCCGCCGGTCCCGAAGGCGCCCTGCTCGTTCGGCGTGCGCGCGATATCGAAGCGGTAGGGGTCCGGGAAGTACTTCTCGTCTCGGTTCGCGGAGATGTACCACATCGCGATCTTCTGATTCCTCTGCATCTGCGCGCCGGCGAACGTGGTGTCGCGCGTGACGGTCCGCCGCATGTGCATCACCGGGCTCGCCCAGCGGATGATCTCCTCGACCGCGGACGCGCTGAGCCCCTCGAGGTCGGCCTGCCATTTGCGCTTCTCGTGTGGGAACTGCGTGAAGGCCCACATCCCCTGACTGATGGCCGTGCGCGTGGTCTCGTTGCCGGCGGCGATCAACAGGAGGAAGAACGGCCCGAGGTCCTCTGGCGGCATCGCCTCGCCGTCCACCTCGGCATGGACGAGCGTGGTCGTCAGGTCGTTCTCCGGATGCTCGAGGCGCTTCTTGCCGAGCCAGAGCCCGTACTCGCGCAGCTCGCCGGCTGCCTGCAGGAGGGAGTCGCGTGTGCCCCCGAAGTCCCTGTCGCCGCCGGCCAGGAGGCGGTTGGTCAGGTCGAGCAGCTTCGCCCGATCGCCCTCCGGCACGCCCATCATGTCGCAGATGATCGCGACGGGCAGCGCGTCGGCGACCTCCGTGACGAACTCCGCCTCGCCCTTGGGGGCGATGGCATCGACGATCCTACGGGCGCGCTCCCGGACCGCGTCTTCCGCCCTCGCGATCATCTTTGGCGTGAAGCCCCGGTTCACCACGCCTCGAAGCTTGGTGTGCTTCGGGGGATCGGTGGAAATCATCGACCGGATGGCCCCCATGTACTGCATGTCCTCAGGGTCGGTCATCGCCTGGATCCCGTAGGCGGAGCTGAAGGTCTCCCAGTCGCGCGTGGCCGCCGCGACGTCGTCGAAGCGGGTGATGGACCAGAAGCCTTTGCCGGAGTCGGGGTGCTGGTGCCAGGCCACCGGCCGTTCGTGCCGGAGCTTGGCCAGCGCGCCCTCCACGTCGTCGCGAAGCCAGAAGTCGAAGCTGGCCGGGTTGATCTCGTCCAGGGTCAGGGCCGTCGTCGGGATGGGGACAGTGCTCATATGGGCTCCTCGGGCCGCCGATGTCGAGGGTACGACGTCTATCGTGTCGGCTACACTCTGTCAAGGCCTGGCGAGAGGAGGACGGCATGCGAGTGGTCGTGAACCGCACGCTCTGCGAGAGCAACGCCGTGTGCGCGCGGCTCGTGCCGGAAGTCTTCGTGGTCGATGACGACGATCGGCTGCAGATCAAGCAGGAGCAGCCGCCCCCGGCGTTGCGAGAGCGTGTGGAGCACGCCGTGCGACGCTGCCCGAAGCTGGCGTTGTCCATTGTGGAGGACTGAGTCCCTGCGGGAGGCGGGTATCATCTGTCTCGGAGGCTGAGGATGAGCGAGACGGCCGATCACGCGGCGCGGCTGCTGCGTGCATACCAAGCGCAGGAGAAACGGTTCGTCGAGCGCCGCTTCCCGCTGGAGTTCGCGCCGGAGGTGCCGGCGCTCCGCGAGCTGTACAGCCAGGCCAAGGGCTTTCACTGGAACCCGGAAACGGACATTGCGTGGGATCGCTTCGACGCGGCCCGCTACGCTCAAGCGACGCGCGAGGCGGCGCGCCGGACGTGGAGCCGCCGAGCCTGGGGCGTCTACCCCGGGCTGACGGAGAGTACCGCGCTGCTGATCCGCTTTTGCCTGGAGTCGGGATCGCTCGGCATGGACGCCAAGCTGTTCCTGTCCTTCCGCCCGGCGGAGGAGGCCAAGCACCTGGAGGTCTGTCACATGCTGGCCGAGCGTCTGGGCGGCTACGAGCCCGATCCTGGCGAGCCCGGCCTGGCGCGGGTCAGCAATCATCCGTTCGCGCAGGCGGCGCTCGACTGCGACGTGCCCGTCGAGGCCTACATCGCGGCGCTGGGAGCGCTGGATGATCAGCTCGACCTGAATCTGTATCTGAGCCATCTGCACCAGGCGAAGGACGAGGTGGTCCGCGCCGCGCTGCGGCTCATCGCCGGCGACCGCGCGCGGCACGTCGCCTTCGCGTGGGCGTTCCTGGGCAGTCGCGTGCCCGCGCTGGACGCGCGCGGACGCGCGGCCGTGATCGACACCGTCCGAGACCTGCTCGCGAACGTCATCCTCGCCGGCTACCGGAACACGTGGCTCCTTCCCGAGAAGAGCCGCGAGCCATGGCTGGCCGCGGAGGAGGAGACCGCGCGCCAGGGCCTCGGCGCCTCCACGCCGGCGCAGGAGCGAAGCGTCCTGCGCGCCACCATCGCGCAGGTGCGCGAGCGCTTCGCGACCTGGAAGCTCGACTTGCCGCGGGTCGACCACGCCGAGCTCGGGGTCGTATAAAAGAGAGTCGCCGTATAAGGGGGAGCCGCCATGCTCGTGGACAAGGAGCGCACGGAGGCCTACGTGCCCGAACATCGCTACCCGCTGCCGCTGCGGTCGGCGATGCCCGAGGTGTGGGCGCTGTGGCAGCGCGCCAAGACGCTCGAGTGGGATCCGCAGACCGATATTCCCTGGGAGGAGCTGCGCCCGGAGCGCTACAGCGCCGAGCAGCGGCTGGCCGCTCAGATGTACTGGAGCCGGCGCACGTGGGGTGAGTATGGCGCGATCTCCGAGAGCCCGGCGCTCCTGCTGCGCTTCAGTCTGGAGCGCCGTCTGCCGGATCTGCAATTCTTCTTCACCATGCGCACCATGGAGGAAGGCCGCCACGCCGAGGCGTCCTGGCTCATGGCCGAGCGCCTCGGCCGCTACTTCCCGCAACCGCAGAACCCGCCGACGGCCGGCGCCGTCGGCACCCACGGCGTGCGCCGCATGGCGTTCGATCCCGAAACGTCGCTGGAGGGCATTTTCGCCAGCCTCGTCTGCGCCGCCGAGGAGATCCTCATCGACGTGTTCAAGGCCACTGTGCACAAGGCGACCAACCCGGCCGTGCGCCGGCTGATGGAGCTGATCCTGCGCGACGAGGTGCGACACATCGCCTTCGGCTGGCAGTGCCTGGACGCATGGGCGCCGTCCTTCACGCCCGAGACGGTGCGCAATATCGAGGTGGCCGTCACGACGATGATCGAGCAGGTCGAGTTCCGGGGCTATCGCAATCTCTGGCTGGCGATCGAGGGCGGCAGCGCGACACCGGCCGAGATCGAGGCGGATCGCATCTCGTGCGAGGCCGGACTTGGCGGCAGCACGCCCGAGGACGAGATGGCGATCTTCCCGGAGTTCCTCACGAAGATCCGCAAGCGCATGGCGCCCTACGGCGTGAACCTGCCCCTCTTCGACCATCCGCGACTGGGCAAGGTGTAGCGCGCCGGTGAAGTTCATCGGCGACCGGCTCCTCCGCAAGGAGGATCCGCGACTGGTCCAGGGGCGCGGCCGCTACGTCGGCGACATCGCGCTGCCGGGGATGCTGCACGCTGCCATCGTCCGCAGCCCGCACGCCCACGCCCGCGTCGGCGTCATCGACGCCGAGCGCGCGCGGAAGGCGCCCGGCGTGGCCGGCGTGGTGACGTTCGCCGACCTGGGCGAGGCGGCGCGCCCGCTGCCCATCGTGCCCCCGCACGCCGCGCTGCGCGGCAAGAACTTCCACCTCCTCGCCGGCGACCGCGCGCGCTTCGTCGGCGAGGCCGTGGCGGTCGTCGTGGCGGAGAGTCGCCACGCCGCGGAAGACGCGCGAGCGCTGATCGACGTCGTCTGGGAGCCGCTGCCCTCGGTGCAAGAGCCCAGCGCACCGGGGCCTGCGCGCGTGCACGACGACGTCCCCGACAACCTCGCGGGTCGGGTGACCCTGTCGCGCGGCGACGTCACGGCGGCGCTGGATGCGGCACCCCGGCGCGCGCGCGTGACGCTGAGCATCGGCCGCGCCGGCGGCCAGCCGATGGAGACCCGCGGCCTGGTCGCCGAGTACAACGCCATGGCGGGGCTGCTGACGGTGTGGGCGTCGTCGCAGGTCCCGCACCAGGTGCGGCAATTCATCGGTGACCTGCTGGGACTCGAGCCCCACTGCGTGCGCGTGGTGGCGCCGGACGTCGGCGGCGGCTTCGGCGCCAAGCTGATCGTCTATCCAGAGGACGTGCTGATCCCGTTCCTGGCGCTGCGCTTCGGCCGCCCGGTGCGGTGGCTCGAGGACCGGCTGGAGCACATGCTGACGGCCACCCAGGAGCGCACGCAGGTCCACACGGTGGAGGTCGGCTTCGACGACGAGGGCCGCCTGCTGGCGCTGCGCGATCGGTTCGTGCACGACACGGGCGCCTACACGCCGCGGGGCCTGGTGGTGCCGTTGCTGAGCGCCTCGATGCTCGCCGGGCCATACCGCATCCCCGATGTCGAGGTGAGCTTCGACAGCGTCTATACCAACCGCGTGCCCGTCTCGCCGTATCGCGGCGCCGGCCAGCCGCAGGCCGTGTTCGTCATCGAGCGCGTCATGGACCTGATCGCCCGTGAGACGGGCCGCGACCGCGCCGCCGTCCGCCTGAGCAACCTCGTGCAGCCGGCCGAGATGCCGTACGACGTCGGCCTGCCGAATTATCGCGGTTCCGGCCACGTCGTCTACGACAGCGGCGACTACCCGGCCGTGCTCCGCCGTGCCCTCGAGATGGCGGACTACGAGCGCCTCGCCAAGGAATGCCTGGGCGCCCGCCGGGAGGGCCGCCTGCTCGGCGTGGGCGTCGCATGCTACGTCGAGCTGACCGGCGTGGGCCCCTTCGAGGGGGCAACGATCCGCGTGGATGCGGCGGGCCGCATCACCGTCTTCACCGGCGTGCCGTCGCAAGGGCAGGGGCTCGAGACGACGCTGGCCCAGGTCGCCGCCGGCGAGCTCGGCGTCACCCCGGAGGAGGTCACCGTGATCGGCGGCGATACGCTGGGGATCGGGCAGGGCGTGGGCACGTTCGCCAGCCGCGCCGCCGTCGTGGGCGGCACCGCCGTCGCGCTCGCCGCGCGCGAGTTGCGTGCGAAGGCCCTGCGGCTCGCCGCCCAGACCCTCGGTGTCGGGGAGGACGAGGTCCAGCAGCACGGCAAAGTCTTCGCCGAGCGCGCCAACCCTGAGCATCGGATCGAGCTGGGGCGCCTCGCCTCCGTGGCCGCGATGGTCACCGCCGCGCACGGCATGGCGCCCGGGCTCGAGGCGACGCATTTCTTCCAGCCGTCCGACATCGCCTATTCCAGCGGCGCCCACGTCGCGCTCGCCGAGGTTGATCCGGAGACGATGCACGTGCGTCTACGCGGTTACTGGATGAGCCACGACAGCGGCCGCCTCATCAACCCCACGATCGTGGAGGGTCAAATCCAGGGCGCCGTCGCGCTCGGCATCGGCAGCGCGCTCTTCGAGGAGATCCGGTACGACACCACCGGCCAGCCGCTCTCCGCGAGTTACATGGACTACGCGCTGCCGCGCAGCGACGACATCCCGCCGCTGGCGATCGACCACCTCGAGACGCCCTCACCGCTCAATCCGCTGGGGCTCAAGGGGGTCGGGGAGTCCGGCACGCTGCCCGTGGCGGCGGTCGTCGCCTCGGCCCTCGAGGACGCGCTGTCGGAGCGGGCTATCCTGCTGGAGCGGATGCCGCTCACCCCGGAGAAGCTGTGGCGGCTACTACGGCCGGACCTCGCGGGGCGCACCGCTAGCGATGCAGGGCCAGCCGAAAGCCTTTGACGAGCAGCCCCTTGGCGGGGACGAAATCCGACTCCGGCGCGCGAACATACCCCAGGCGCTCGTACATGCGTACTGCGGCGCGCATCATGTCTGTCGTGTGCAGCCCGAGCGCTGGCGCCCCGGCTCGCCGCGCACGGCGCGCGCATTCCTCCATCAGCGCGGCGCCGACACCCTGGCCACGCGCTCGCGGTGGCACCGCCAGCAGCCGCACCTCCGGGCAATCTACGCTGACCGCGGCGGTCCCGTACGCCTTCGTCGACGGCGGGAAGAGCAGGACGCTGCCGACGATGGCGCCCACTCGTTCGGCGACGATGCGCTCGACCGGCCCCTCGGTGTCGAGTGTCGCCAGCAGGTGCTGGCGATATCCCGTCCACAGCGGTTCGGGCATCGTCGCGGCGTACTCCTCGTAGGCGGCCAGCGTGACGCCTAGAACGGCGTCGCGCTCATCCGGGCGCGCGTCCCTGATCAGAGGGTCGTGGCCCGTCATGTCGCCGAGTATGCGCGCGCGTTCACCCCGGCGTCCACAGCTCGGGACGATGGAGCAACAGACGTGGACGGACGGGCATTGATCGTCTGATCGAACGTGCATGCAACGCCGGTCGGCCCGCCGGCGTCGGAAGGGTCGGAGGCAGCGACGGCGATGAAACCGAAGGGCCCGCGATCCTGCTCGACGTCTTGCTGATCATCGTCACGATGTCCGCGCTCACCTGGCGTGAGTCGAGGTGGTCCCGGCGCGCCAGCACCCTTCCACAGCGTGGCCAGCGAGCGATCCGGCTTCAGGGTGCGAGCTGTGTTTGGCCAACCTCG
>VBPC01000009.1 GCA_005887895.1 Candidatus Rokuibacteriota bacterium | reverse complement strand
TACGTCCACCGCATCGGCCGCACCGCCCGCGCCGGCGCCGGCGGCAAGGCCATCGCGCTCGTGGACGAGGCGAGCGCGTTCTACCTCGAGCCGATCGAGAAGTTCATCGGCCAGAAGATCTCCGTCGAATGGCCGGAGGACGCCCTGATCGTGCCGGAGATCAGACCCACCGCCGAGGAGCGTCGGCGGTACGCCGAGGAGCGACGCGCCCGGCTGGACGCCCGGCGCGGCCGCGACGACGGGGGCCGGCGCGGACACGACCGCGGCCATCGCGGCGGCGACCGCAGCCGTCCGTTGCCCGAGCCGCGCCGTGAACCGGCGCCGCCCCCAGCCGAGGCGCCGGGCGCGTCCCGCCGTCCACGCCGTCGCCGGCGGGGCGGTTCCGGTGGAGGCCCGCGCAACAGTCCCCCCGGCGCGCCCGACGCGCGATAGCCTCACGCGTCACGTCGCAGCCTCGGTGGCACTCACGTTGCTGCGTCTGGACGTATGCGACGGTTGGGAATCGCTTTGATCATTGCCGGCCTGCTGGCCGGCTGTGATGGTAGCGGCTACTGGCACGACGCGGCGCACCGTCCGAGGACGCCGGGCAGCGGTTCTCTCCAGGAGGCCACCGGGCCCACCATCGACCCGGCGGCGCCCGACACGCACTCCGCGCTGCCGCGCGCCGCGCTGAAGCTCGGGCGGCGGTCGGCCGGTGATCCGCCGCTGCTCGCGATCCTGACGGGGTCGGTGCTGCTGGTCGCTCTCGCCCTCGGCGTCTACACGATCCGTCTGGCCTACCGGGGTTCCCCGCGCCTTCGCTGAGCGCGATCGGGGGATGCGGCGTGCGCGAGCAGCGCGTCGAGCTGCTCACGCAGGCCGAAGATCCCGAGCCGATCGCCACGACGCAGCACGGTGTCGGCCGACGGGTGGAGCACCGACGTGCCATCGGCGCGCGTCACCGCCACCACCGACACGCCGAAGCGCTCGCGGACGCGCGCATCGCGCAGCGTCCGGTCCGTCAGGGCGCCGGTCGGCAGCGTCACCTCGCGCAACTCGGGCAGCCGAGGCGATGCGGCGCCGGCGTCACGGGGCGCCAGCTCCAGCGCGTCGCGGTACTGCTCCAGATAGGCCAGCACGCGGTCGCGCGGTAGCGCCAGCCGGCGCAGGGCGTGACGAATGAGCGTGGAGGCGGCCTCGAGCTCTGGCTGGATGACCTCGGTGGCCCCGGCCTGGCGGAGGGTCTCGTGCTGCGCGCGCTCGTGGGTGCGCGCCAGGATCGGCAACCCGGGATTCAGCGCGCGCAGGTTGCGCACGGCGTGTCGCACGCGGTCCGCGTCGGGCAGCGCGACGACGGCCAGGGCCGCGTGCTCGGCGCCGGCCTCGTGCAGCAGCCGCCGGTGACCGGCGTCCCCGAAGAGGCTCGCGACCCCGCGCTCCCGCAGGCTCCGCACGACGTCCGGATCGTTCTCGATGACGACGTGACGCACGCCGAACGTCTCCAGGGCTTCGGCCACCGCGCTGCCCACCCGGCCGTAGCCGCACAGGATCACGTGGTGCTCCAGCCCGCGGGTCGGGGCGGGCTCGGCCGGCGGATGCCCGGCGGCCCGCAGCGCGCCGAGGTAGCGAGGCACGAGGCGCACGAGCGCGGCGTTCACCACGATCGAGAGCAGCGAGGCCGCCAGCGTGGCCTGATAGACGTCGGGGCCGACGTGCCCCTCCTGGCGGGCCGCCTGCACGAGGACGAACGAGAACTCGCCGATCTGGGCCAGGCCGATGCCGGTCAGCAGCGCGGTCCACAGCGACTCGCCGAACAGCCACACGACGCCGGCGCGGATCACGAGCTTGCCGACCACGACGAGCAGGACCATCGCCACCAGCAGCGGCACGTTGGCCAGCAGGCGCGAGGGATCGATCAGCGCGCCGACCGTGACGAAGAAGAACGCGCCGAAGGTGTCGCGCAGCGGCAGCAGACGGGCCAGCGTCTCGTGCGCGAAGTCCGAGGTGCTGATGAGCAAGCCGGCGAGGAAGGCGCCCAGCGCCAGCGAGAGTCCCACCGCCTGCGTCAGCGCCGCCGTGCCGAGGCCGATGGCCAGCGCGACCAGGAGAAACAGCTCCTGATCGCGCGTACGCGCCACGCGCGTCAGCAGCGGCGGCACCACGCGGCCGGCGATCGCCAGGAACGGCACGAGGACGAGGGCGGCGACGCCGAGCCCGCGTCCGATCGCCACCAGCCGGTCGGGCGCCAGCGCGCCCAGCGCCGGCATGAGCGCCATCAGGACGACCGCCGCCAGGTCCTCGACGAGGCTGATCCCGACCAGCACGCGGCCGTGCCGCGTGTGCAGCTCCCCGCGATCGAGCAGCAGCCGCGCCAGCACCATCGTGCTCGCCACCGAGATCACGACGCCGATCACGAGCCCCTGCAGCGGCGGCCAGCCCAGGACCGCGCCGACGGCCACCGCCAGGCCAATGTTCAGCACGGTCCCGACCGGGCCGCCGACCAGCGCGACCCACTTCACCCGCAGCAGGTCCTTGAGCGAGAACTCGATGCCGACCGAGAACATCAGGAGGACGACGCCGATCTCGGCGAAGACCTCGAAGTGCTGGTTCGTGTCGGCGATGGCCGGCCCCGGCGTGAACTGGCTGATGGCCATGCCGCCCAGCACGTAGCCGAGCACCAGCGGCTGCCGCGCGAACCACGCCAGGGCGCCGCCGAGCACCGCCGCGACCAGGACGAGCGCAAGGTCGCGGAAGAAGACGGGGTCGGTCGTCACGCGCGCATGGCCTCCTCCTCGGTGGGCTCGGTCCGTTCCCCCCGGCCGGCAGGGCGCGCGCAGGATAAACGGCGCCCCGGGGCCCGGCAAGAGCCGGACGCGACCCGGCGGGAACGTCGCCGGCCCGGGGTCGGTTCATCGGGTAGGACGCTCGCGAACGAAAACGTTTCGCGTTGGGAGTGCACTGTGCGAGAGTGGGCAATGGAGATGGCGACGGACTTCCTCGCCATGTTTCGGTGACGGACTTCTTGCCGGACACCCCCGCGGTCGCTCGTCCCTATTGTCCCGATTGCGAGCCAGACGCCGATCCGTGTCGTGAAATCCTCGACGTCCGTTGGTGCGCGGCGCACACGCCCGCGTGGAACGGCGCCGAAGATGGATCGGTGCGGGCGGAAGCGTTCCTCTCGGGCAGCACGGAGGCGGGCGGCGACGACAACCGACGCTGGTGCCAGCTGGTGCATCGCCCGGCCCGCGCAACGGCCACGGCGAGCGCCAACGGACCCCGGCGACGGGCGGGGCGCGCGCCGGCCCGAACCGCCCCCGGAGCGTAACGCGCCGCACGACGGCGCCCTCGCCGCCACTCGCGTGGCGTGTGAGGCCGCACGATCGCCCCGACGCGCTCGCGATACCCTTTTCTCTACAGCTCAGCCACGCCAGACCCACCACACGAACAGCGCGACCATCACGGCCGCGACCGCGACGTGGGCGACGACGCCCAGCAGCAGTCCGACGAAGGTGCCGACGCCGACGCGCACGCTCTCGGCCAGCCCCCTCGAGCGCGACAGCTCGGCCAGGATGGCCCCCGCGACCGGACCGACCAGCAACCCCAGCGGCGCCCAGAAAAGTCCGACCACGAGGCCGGCGAGCGCGCCGAGCGCCGCCCGGCGGCTGCCGCCCGCGCCGCGCGCGCCGATGACACCGCCGAACGCGGCCAGCGCGGCGCTGAGCACCGCCAGCGCCGCCAGCAGCGCGAGGCGTCCGATGCCGACCGGCGTGAAATCGGTGGCGACGGCGTAGATCACCGCGCCGGCCAGGATCAGCGGCGTGCCGGGAACCAGCGGCAGCGCCGCGCCGACGAGCCCGACGATCATCAAGACGGCGACGAGGACCTCGACCGCGGTCATGTCGTCTTCGAGCGTACTCCCGCGGTCGTGGCCGGCGGCATGCGCGTTGCTCCTTTCCGGAGTGATCCATGATCGCCACCCGTTTGTAAGGAGGACACGCAATGGCTGACTACTATTCGGATCGCGAGCGTGACTGGGAGCGCGGTCGCCGCTACCGTGGACCAGGCTCCTTCGACCGCGGGTTCTTCGATCGCGCCGGCGACGAGGTGCGCTCGTGGTTCGGCGACGAGGACGCGGCGCGCCGCCGCCTGCGCGACGACCGCGAGGTGGAGCGCTGGGGCGACCGCGACTGGTGGCCCGGCCGCTACCGTGAGCGCGAGCGCGCCTGGGACGACGAGCGTCGTGGCCGCGGCGAGGACGTCGACCGCGACTGGGCGCGACAGTGGGGCTACATCGAGGGCCGCGGCACCGGCATGTGGCCGGAGCGCGGCTGGGGGCGTGGCTGGGGCTACAGCGGCGGCTACGGCGCCGGTGCCGGCTACATGGGAGGACGCCCGGAGTGGAGCGGCTCCGGCGGCTACGAGCCCAGTGGTTACGGGTTCAGTCCGCCCGGCTGGTCGGGTCCGGAGCGCGGCGGCCGCCACGAGTACGACGCCGAGCGCTGGAACCGCTCGGCCCGCGGCGGCGCGCTGACCGGGCCGCACGCCGGGCGAGGGCCCCGCGGCTATCAGCGCTCCGACGAGCGGATCCGCGAGGACGTCTGCGAGTGCATGTGCCGGTCCGGCGACCTCGACGCCTCCGACATCGAGGTCCGCGTGAGCAACGCCGAGGTGACCCTGCTCGGCACCGTGCGCGATCGCCAGGACAAGCGCCTGGCCGAGGACCTCGCCGACCAGGTCTCCGGCGTCCGCGAGATCCACAACCAGCTGCGCGTCAATCAGGGCGCGACGGGGCAGGGCATGACCGGCCAGGAGGGTCAGCAAGGCCGGCCCTACCGCGCGGCGTAGGACCGAGCGTCGGAGGGGGCGTCTCGCCCCCTCCGCGTCCTGCTCAGCGCTTCTGGTATTTCGCGGGCGCTTTCATCGGAGCGAAGAAGACCGGGCGCGCCATCCGCCCCACCGGCACTTCGATCAGCACGGGCCGATCCAGGCCGACGGCCTTGCGCACGAGGTCGCCGACGTCGGTGGGCTTGCCGGCCCGCATGCCAACGACGCCGTAGGCATCGGCGAGCTTCATGAAGTCCGGGTTGGTGACGGCAGCGCCGTGGCTGCCCCCCCACGACTCGTCGAGGTCGCGGGCGACGTTGCCGTACGCCTCGTCGTTGAACAGCACGATCACCGCGTTGATCTTCTCACGCATCGCGGTGGACAGCTCCTGGGAGTTGTACATGAAGCCGCCGTCGCCGGTGATCGCGATCACCGGCCGCTCCGGCCGCGCCACCTTCACGCCGAGCGCGGTCGGGACCTCGAAGCCGAGGTTGCCCGAGTACGACGACGTCAGGTACGTGCGCGGGCGGTAGACCGGCCAGAACGGTCTCGAGTAATAGCCGATCTGCGTCATGCCGGCGACGACGATCGCGTCGTCCGGCGTTCCCGCCCGCAGCGCGGCCAGGATCGAGTGGTTCGGCTCTTGAGTGTCCAGCGCGGCCAGCGCCTCGCGGAGCCGCTCGCGCTCGGTCTTGCGGGAGGGGCGGGGAGGGGCGTCGGCGCGCAGCCGCTCGAGCAGGCGCTCGAGCGTCGCGCGAGCGTCGCCGACGAGCCCGACGCTCACCGGATGGTTGCGGCCGATCTCCTCGGCGTCGACGTCCAGCTGGACGATCTTCTGCGCCGGTTGAAAGGCGGCCAGTGCGCAGCGCGAGCCGACGACGAAGACGACGTCGGCGGCGTCGAGGTAGTCGCGCAGCGGGTTCTTGGGCCACAGCGCCGCGCCCAGCGAGAGATCGCTGTGATCGCTCACGGCCCCCTTGCCCTCGGCGGACTGCACGACGCCGGCCTGGACGTACTCGGCCACCGCGGTCAGCGCCTCGTGCGCGGCCGAGGCGTGCACGCCGCCGCCGGCGTAGATGACCGGACGCGTGGCGCCCAGCAGCAGGCGCGCCGCGCGCTCGATGTCGGCGTCCGGCGCCGGCCCCCGCTCGAGCTTCAGCGCCGGCAGCAGCTCGGCCTCGCCCTCGTCCTCCAGCGTGTCGGGAGGGATCTCGAGGTGCACCGGCCGCGGCCGACCCGTCTTGAGCTGGCGCACCGCCTCCTGCACGGCGGCCGGGATCTCGCCGACCTCCAGGACACGCCGGCGCCATTTCGTGATCGGCGCCACCGCGTCGAGCTGCTCGTTGATCTCGTGGAGCACGCCGACGTTCTTGCCGAGGTACCGCCTGGGCACCTGGCCGGCCACCAGGAACACCGGCGACGAGCACGAGTAGGCGGTGCTCAGCCCGGCCCCGGCGTTGAGGACGCCGGGACCCGGCACGACCAGCGCGACGCCGATCCCGCCGCCGGCGCGCGCGTAGCCGTCCGCCATGTAGGTCGTGGCCTGCTCGTGGCGGGTGAGGACGAACCGGATCTCCTTCTCGTCGCGCAGCGCCGCCATCGCCCCGTAGAGCTGCACGCCCGGCAGCCCGAACACCACGCGCACCCCTTCCCGATGCAGTTGCTTGGCGAGCGCCTCGCCTCCGGTCATTCGCGGCATGACCATCTCCTCCTCGTACGAGCGTCGAGTGTCCACGATTCGAGCGCCGGCGTTGCCGGCGCAATCCTGGTCCTGGTCTGGGGGAGGCCTCGGAGGGGGCCGTCGAGGCCCCCTCCGAGGAGCGAAGCCCCCTCCGAGTCAGTTAGCTGTGCTTCCGGAGCTCGAGGCGGCCGATCTGGCGGCGGTGCACCTCGTCGGGCCCGTCGGCGAACCGCAGCGTGCGCGAGTGCGCCCACCAGAAGGCCAGCGGGAACTCCTGGCTCACGCCGCCGCCGCCGTGCAGCTGCATCGCGCGGTCGAGCACGCGCAGCGTCATGTTCGGCACCGCCACCTTGATCTCCGCGATGGCCTGGCGGGCGGCCTTGTTGCCGACGGTGTCCATCATGTAGGCGGCGTGCAGCACCAGCAGCCGCGCCTGGTCGATCTCGATGCGGGACTGGGCGATCCGCTCCGTGGTGATGTCGTTCTCGGCCAGCCGCTTGCCGAAGGCGACGCGGTTGAGCGAGCGCTTGCACATGTACTCCAGCGCCCGCTCGGCCACGCCGATCTGCCGCATGCAGTGATGGATGCGCCCGGGCCCCAGCCGACCCTGGGCGATCTCGAAGCCACGCCCCTCGCCGAGCAGCATGTTGAACGCCGGCACCCGCACGTTCTCGAACAGCACCTCGCCGTGGCCGTGCGGCGCGTCGTCGTAGCCGAAGACCGTCAGCATGCGGAGCACCTTGATGCCGGGCGCGTCGCGAGGCACCAGGATCATCGACTGCTGCTTGTAGCGGTCGGGGTTCTTCGCGTCGGTCTTGCCCATGAAGATGAGGACCTGGCATCGCTTGTCGCCGATCCCCGACGTCCACCACTTGTGGCCGTTGATCACGTAGGCGTCGCCGTCGCGGACGATCGACGACTCGATGTTGGTCGCGTCGGACGACGCGACCTTGGGCTCGGTCATGGCGAACGCCGACCGGATCTTGCCGTCGAGCAGGGGCTCGAGCCACCGCTTCTTCTGCTCCGGCGTTCCGTAGCGCTCCAGCACTTCCATGTTGCCGGTGTCGGGCGCCGAGCAGTTGAAGACCTCCGGCGCGATCGGCGAGCGGCCCATGATCTCGCACAGCGGGGCGTAGTCGAGGTTGGTGAGGCCGGCCCCCCGCTCGCTCTCGGGCAGGAACAGATTCCACAGCCCACGCTCGCGCGCCCGGGCCTTCAGCTCTTCCATGACGGGCGGCACGCTCCAGCGGTCGGCCTGGCCGTCGAGCTGGTCGCGGAACGTCGCCTCGTTGGGATAGACGAACTTGTTCATGAAGTCCGTCAGCTGCTCCATGTACATCTTGGTCTTCTTGGAGTACTCGAATTCCATCGCCGCTCTCCTCGGTTCCAGGCTCGCCTCGCGTCCGCGGCCGGCTCGCACCGCCACCCGGCGTCCTCGCCACCGGATTGTATCCTCGTCGCGGCCGCTCGGCCCGTTTGACTTCGGACCGTCGTTTTGCCATTGTTATCGCTGGCATGGTGGCTCGTTCCGCTCTCGGCCGCTCGGCACTCTGGCTGGCGATCTACTCGCTCTGCCTCGTGTTCGTCTGCTCGTTCATCTTCTTCGAGGTCCTGGACGTGGACGGCTCCGACTTCCCGAGCAGCGCCACCCAGGCCGTCGCCGCCGAGGCGCCGCACGCCGACGTTCGCCGGCTGCATCTCGAGCATCCGCTCGAGCCGATCGTGCCGCCGATCGTGCCGTCGCTGCGCGAGCCCGAGCCGGCGCCGGCACCGGCCGCGATCGTGGCCGCCCCCCGGCCGGCGCCGATCTCGCCGGGCAGCGACCGGCGGCTGCTGCCCCGCGCGTCGCTCGGCGACGTTCCGCCCTCCGCCTGACCGTTCTCGGTCACCCCATCTCCGCTCGAACGGAGGGAGCTCATTTGGTCAGGCGTGCGTGTCGAAGCATCATCGCGATCGTGCTCGGCCTCGTGGCGCTGGCGGTGCTCGCTACGCCGGCAACGGCCCAGGAGCCGCTGACGCGGCTCACGCTGGACGAGGCGGTGGCCGCCGCCGTCGCCAACAATCCCACCCTGCGCGCCAAGACCGTGGAGGTCTCGAGCGTGCGCGCCAACGAGATCACCGCCGGGCTGATTCCCAACCCGCAGGCCTCCTACACCGCCACGCAGCTCGGCAGCCGCAACCAGGATCAGCAGCACACGGTCACCGTCGGCCAGACGATCGAGACCGGCGGCAAGCGCCGCCGCCGGCTGGAGAGCGCCCAGGCGGCGACCGCCGTCACGACCCAGGAGCTGTTCGACATCCGGCGCCAGGTCGTGCTGCAGGTGAAGAAGGCCTTCAACGACGCGCTCGTCGCCCGCGCCACGCTGGCCCTGGCCGAGGACAACCTCAAGGCGCTCGACGAGGTCGAGCGCATCCAGCGCTTCCGCGCCGAGCGCGGCGACATCTCGGAGCTCGAGCTGCTGCGCCTGCAAGTCCAGCGCTTCGCCTTCGAGCGCGACGCCGCCGACGCGCGGCTGGCCAGCGAGGCCGCCCGCATCGCGCTCCGCGCCGCCATCAACCCGGCCGCGGTCGCCGAGCGCGTCGAGATCGTCGGCGACCTCGACTTCCGCGACGTGCCGGCGGATCTCGGGCCCCTGCGCCAGCGCGCGCTGGATGCCCGTCCCGACCTGCGCGCGGCCGCCGCCGCCTACGCCAAGGCCCAGGCCGACGTGAACCTGGCGCGCGCGAACGCGTGGTGGGACGTGACGCCCCAGGCCCAGTACGAGCGGATCGGGCCCGACAACACGTTCGGGTTCGGCGTCAGCATCCCCCTGCGCATCTTCGACAGGAACCAGGGCGAGATCGCGCGCACGCTGGCCGAGGTGGATCGCTCGGCCGCGCTCCAGCAGGCGGTCGCCTCCCAGGTGCTGGCCGACGTCGACACCGCCTACTCCGGTCTCGTCATCCAGCGCGAGCGCGTCGTGCTCCTGCGCGACACGTACCTGCCGAAGGCGCTGCAGGCGCGGCGCACGGTGGAGTTCGCCTACCGCCGCGGCGGCGTCAGCCTGCTCGACTACCTCGACGCCCAGCGGACCTACCGGGAGACGGCGCTGGAGCACCTGCGCGCGCTGGGCAACTTCTGGGCGGCGGCGTATCAGCTGGAGGCCGCCGTCGGCGGCTCACTGGAGCCGTCGCGATGACGCGCCGCCTCGGTCTCCTTGCGCTCGTGGCCGCGCTGGCGGCCGGCTGCGGCGACTCGTCCGCCCCCCCGCAGGCCGCGCCGAAGCCGAACCCCCCGGCGGCGGCCACCGATCTGGCGCCGACGATCGTCACGCCCGAGTACCAGTCGCGCGCCACCGTCGTCCAGACGACCGGCAAGGTGCAGTTCAACGAGGATGCGCTGGTGCGCGTGCACGCGCCGGCCACCGGGCGGGTCCTCGAAGTTTTCGCGCGCTCCGGCGACGTGCTGGAGCCTGGCGCCCGACTGCTCGTGCTCGACAGCGCCGACCTCGGCGCCGCCAAGGCCGACTATGCCAAGGCCGTGTCCGACGTCGAGCGAGCGGAGGCGGCGCTGCGGCTGGCCCGCGAGCTCCTGGAGGTGAAAGCGGTCGCCCAGAAGGAGATCCGCGAGGCCGAGAACGAGGCGCGCAAGGCTGGGGCCGAGCGCGAGCGCGCGGCCGCGCGGTTGCGGACGCTCGGCGTGACGCCCGA
>VBPC01000319.1 GCA_005887895.1 Candidatus Rokuibacteriota bacterium | reverse complement strand
GTCGCGCTCCCGCACGCTCCACTTGATCGCCAGCCGCCGGACGTTGCCCTCGCGCAGGATCTCGGCCACGCCGTCGGTCTCCAGGAACTCGGCCAGCTGGCTCAGGGGGATGCGCTCGCCGGTGGGGGCACTGATCGCCAGGTTGCGGAGCCCGGCGATCGGCTCGCCCTCCTGCGCGATCCGGACCGTCACGTCGAACCGGCGCTCGCCCTCGAACATCTGGGTGACGACGCGCCCCTTGGTGGCAGCCTCGATCGCGTCCTGGATGTCCTGCACGTTGATGCCGTACCTCGCCGCCGCGGCCCGGTCCACGACGATCTGCAGCTGCGGCAACCCGGCCAGGTGATCCCAGTCGAGATCGGTCACCCCGCGGACGTTCTTGAGCACGTTCACGATCTCGCGGGCCTTGCCGTCCATTACGAAGATGTCGGGGCCGAAGAGCTTGATGGCCAGCTCGCCCTTCACCCCGGCCAGCGCCTCGTCGACGTTGTCCTTGATCGGCTGCGAGAAATTCATCGTGAAGCCGGGCAGGTCGCGCAGCGCCGCACGCATCGCCTCGATGAGTCGGTCCTTGTCGGGGTCGCGCCAGTCCTCCCGGGGCTTGAGACCCACGTAGAACTCGACGTTGTCGGGGCCCTCGGGATCGGTGCCGTCGTCGGGAGCGCCGAGCTGCGAGACCACCACGTGCACCTCGGGAAACCGGAGCAGCCGCTCGCGGATCTCGCGCGTGTAGGGGCGGACCCCCTCGGCCGAGATGCCGGTCGGGAACTGCGTGCGCACCCACATGTCCCCCTCGTCGAGCTCCGGCAGGAACTCCTTGCCGAGCAGCAGGAAGACGACGAGGGCCAGCGCCAGCCCGCCGCCGGCGCACGCCACCGGCACCAGCGGCCGGCGCAGGCACCAGCGCAGGGCGGGGCGGTAGGGCCGGCGCAACCAGGCCAGCAAGGGGCTCTCGCGCTCGGCGGGCGCGCGCCGGAAGAGCAGGCTCGAGAGCACCGGGATCAGCGTGAGGGTGAGGAGCAGCGAGCCGATGACGGCCAGCGAGATCGTCAGCGCCATCGGGCGGAACAGCTTGCCCTCGATGCGCTCGAACGTGAGGATCGGGACGTACACCGTCATGATGATGAGCACGGCGAACGTCAGCGGCCGCGCCACCTCGACGGCCGCGTGCTGGACCTCGCGGACCACGCGGTGCCCGACCGGCTTGCGCTCGGCCAGGTGGCGCATGATGTTCTCGGCCATGATGACCGCGCCGTCCACGA
Organism: Candidatus Rokuibacteriota bacterium; assembly: GCA_005887895.1. Taxonomy (GTDB): domain Bacteria; phylum Methylomirabilota; class Methylomirabilia; order Rokubacteriales; family CSP1-6; genus AR5. The sequence goes on along the minus strand of VBPC01000319.1, from coordinate 1,713 downwards.
TGATGCCGAAGTCGATCGCGCCGAGCGAGAGCAGGTTGGAGGGCACCCCGCGCAGGTCCATGAACACGAAGGCGAACAGCAGCGACAGCGGGATCGTGAGCGCGACGATGAAGGCGGCCCGGACGTTCCACAGGAAGAGCGAGAGCAGCACGACGACGAGCGCGGCGCCCTCGATCAGGTTTCGTAGGACGGTCGTCACCGTGCGCTTCACGAGAACGTCGCGGCTGTAGTACGGCCGCAACTCCACGTCGGCCGGCAGCAGCTTCTGGATCTCCGACAGGCGCGCCTTGACCGAGTCGATCACCCGCCCGGGGTTCTCGCCCTTCCGCATGAGGACGATGCCCTGCACCAGATCGTCCTCGTGATCGCGGCCCAGGTAGCCCAGCCGGATGGCGTGCCCGATCTCCACCCGGCCGATGTCGCCGACGCGCACCGGCGTCCCCTTCTGGGCGGCGACCACGATGTGCTCGATGTCCCGGGGCCTCTGCAGCAGCCCGATGCCGCGGACCGTCAGCGCGTACTGGCCCTGCGGGATGTAGCTGCCGCCGGCATTGGCGTTGTTGGCGCCGACGGCGTCGACCACCTGCTTGAGCGTGAGGTTGTAGGCGCGCAGCCGCGCGGGGTCGATCATGATCTGGTACTGCTTGGTGCCGCCGCCCCAGGACACGACGTCGGCGACACCGGGAATCTTGCGGAACTCCCGCTCCAGCACCCATGTCTGCAGCGCCTTGAGGTCGACCAGGGTGGTCGTCTTCGACTCGAGCGTGTAGCGGTAGATCTCGCCGATGACGCTGGACAGGGGGCCCAGGGCCGGCTTGGCGTCGGCCGGCAGGTCGGCCTGGGTGATCCGTTCCTGGGCCTGCTGGCGCGCCCAGTAGTTGTCAGTGCCGTCGGCGAAGATCACCTTGATGTTGGAGAGTCCGAAGAGCGTGTCGGACCGCAGGAACGTCACGTTGGCGACGCCGTTGAGCTCGTTCTCCAGCGGGATCGTGATGAGGCGCTCGACCTCCTCGGCGGCGTGGCCCGGCCACAGCGTGATGACCTCGACCTTCACGTCGCCGACATCGGGATAGGCCTCGATCGGCAGCCGGTGGTAGGACACGATGCCGCTGACGGTCAGCAGGAGCGCCAGCGCCAGCGTGATGAATCGCTGGTGGAGCGCGAACGCGATGACGCGGGCGATCACTTCGTCGTCGACTTCAGCAGGATGCTGCCGCGACCGACCACCCGATCCTCGGGCCCGACGCCGCTCAGTACCTCCACGCGGTCGCCGAGATCGGCGCCGAGCCGCACTGTCCGTCGCTCACGCGCCTGTGGTCCCCGCGCGACGAGGACGAACGTGGTATTGCCGTCGCGGTGGACGGCGTCCTGCGGCAGCGTGAGCACCCGCGCCGTGCCGGTCGCGATGCTAACGTTGACGAACATCTCGGCCTTGAGCGCGCGGCCACGGTTCGGCACCACCGCCCGCACCTTGACGGTGCGCGTCTCCTTGTCGACGGTGTCGCTGATGTAGCTCACGCTGCCCTCGTAGGACTCGCTCGGACAGCAGCGCAGGGTGACGGTCATGGGCTGCCCGCGCCGGAGCCGGGGAACGTCCGGCTCGTACACGTCGGCCACCACCCACATGGTCGAGAGATCGGCGATCAGGAACAGATTCACCGGGGTATCGGACTGCGCGTAGGCCAGGACCTGGCCGGGCGCCACGTTGCGCTC
>VBPC01000008.1 GCA_005887895.1 Candidatus Rokuibacteriota bacterium | reverse complement strand
AACGCCCTTGGCCAGGAGGTACGCGCGCAGGATCTTGTTGGCCGTGCGCGGGAACACGTAATCGGTGCCGAGCAGGTAGAACTTCTTGTAGCCGCCGCCTTCCTTGGACATCATGTACTCGGCGGCCGGGATCAGCTGCTGGTTCGGTGTGGCGCCCGTGTAGAAGACGTTCTTGCTGCACTCCTCGCCCTCGTACTGCACCGGGTAGAAGAGCAGGCCGTTGTTGTTCTCGAACACCGGCAGCACCGACTTGCGGCTGACCGACGTCCAGCAGCCGAACACCACCGCCACCTTGTCCTGGAGCAGGAGCTGCTTGGCCTTCTCCGCGAAGAGGTCCCAGTTCGACGCCGGGTCGACGACGACCGGCTGGACCTTGCGCCCCATCACTCCGCCCTTGGCGTTGATCTCGTCCACGGCCATCAGGACGACGTCGCGCAGCGAGACTTCGCTGATCGCCATCGTGCCGGAGAGCGAGTGGAGCACCCCGATCTTGATCGGCTCCTTGCCCTGCGCCGTGATGATACGCGGCATGCCGCCGAGGGCGGCCAGCCCGGCACCCGCGGCGACCGTGCCCTTGAGGAAGTCCCTGCGTGAGTACCCGGCCATGACGTCTCCTTTGTCTTGCCGATGTTCACTGCTCCGCAGCGCCAGTGCCGCGACGCGGGACCTCGTTGTTCCGCTCGGGCAGCCGAAATAGCAAGGGCTATACCGGATTCGAAGTGAGTGAATTCACGAGGATAGACCTCGATCGACCGAGGCGGCTGCCTAAATCGATGGCAGGTCCTCGGTGACTGACTCGGAGACGAGCACCGCCCGGGCGATCTCCACCATCGGGCGCCGGCTGTTCATGGCCGCCCGCCGCAGGCGCCGGAAGGCCTCGTCCTCGCTGAGGCGCAGGCGCTCCATCAGCCGGCCCTTGGCGCGCTCGATGATCTTGCGCTCCTCGAGCGTCTGCTTGAGCTGCCGCGTCTCGCGGAAGCGCGCGACGGCGAGGTCGAGCGCCGGCGCCAGCTCGGCCGGGCGCAGCGGCTTCACGAGATAGGCCATCACGCCGGCCGCCTGCGCGCGCGCCACGAGCTCGTCCTGCGTGTGGCTGGTGAAGAGCACGACCGGGCAGTTCGTGGCCGTCGTGACGCCGGCGGCCGCCGCCACGCCGTCGCCGTCGGGCAACCCCACGGCGAAGATCGCCACGTCGGGCCGCGCGCGCGTCACCATCGCCAGCGCCTCGGCCGAGCGTTGCGCCTCGCCGACCACCTCGCCGCCCGCCTCCGCCACCGCGGCGCGCAGCGCCGCGCGCGAGGGAGCGTGATCGTCCACGACCGCGACCCGCCAGCGCGGACCAGACCTCGTCGATGTCATGTCGCAGGAATGGTGGCAAGGGCGATGCCAGACCAACGAACGTGAAAACAGGCGCTTACGACGCCGACGGGCGAGGCTCGCTGCCCGTGTCGGCAGCAGCGCCGTGCCCACTGCTCGTTTGCGCGGCAAGCCGGCGGCCTCATGAGGCTGAAAACTAGAGGGCCGCCCCGGCTCCGCCGGGGCGGCCCGAACAGCTGGGGGGTGTGGGGGGCCATTTCGTGGCCCCCCACGTCGGTCAAATATCGAAGTAGAGGGCGAACTCCCACGGGTGCGGCCGCAGCCGCACGGCGTCGACCTCGTTCTTGCGCTTGTACTCGATCCACGTCTCGATGACGTCGGGCGTGAAGACGTCGCCCTTGAGCAGCCAGTCGTGGCTCTTCTCGAGATTGTCGAGCACGATCGCGAGATCGCCCGGCAGCTGCTTGATCTTCTTCTGCTCGGCCGGCGGCAGCTCGTAGAGGTCCTTGTCGACCGGCTTGCCCGGATCGATCTTGTTGGCGACACCGTCGAGGCCGGCCATCACGCACGCCGCGAACGAGAGGTACGGGTTGCAGGTCGGGTCGGGCGTCCGGAACTCGATGCGCTTGGCGCCCTCGGCCTTGGAGTACATCGGGATGCGAATCGCGGCCGAACGGTTGCGCTGGCTGTACACGAGGTTGATCGGCGCTTCATAGCCCGGCACCAGCCGCTTGTAGGAGTTCGTCGACGGCGCGATCAGCGCCAGCAGGGCCGGCGCGTGCTTGAGGATGCCGCCGATGTAGTAGAGACAGGTCTTGCTGATGTCGGCGTAGCCCCCCCGCTCGTAGAAGAGGTTCTTGCCGCCCTTCCACAGCGACTGGTGGGTGTGCATGCCGGAGCCGTTGTCCTGGAACAGGGGCTTGGGCATGAACGTCGCGGTCTTGCCCCATTTCCGCGCGGTGTTCTTCGCGCAGTACTTGTACCAGAGGACCTTATCGGCCATCTTCGTGAGCGTGTCGTAGCGCATGTCGATTTCCGTCTGTCCACCGGTGGCGACTTCGTGGTGGTGGACCTCGACGCGCACGCCGACCGACTCCAGCGCCAGGACCATGTCCGAGCGGATGTCCTGGAACTTGTCCATCGGGGGCACCGGGAAGTAGCCCTGCTTGTAGCGCGGCTTGTAGCCGAGGTTCGGCTGCTCGGCCGTCCCTTCCTTGCCGGTGTTCCAGGCGCCCGCCTCGGAGTCGATGAAGTAGTACCCGGAGTTGTAGTTCTGGTCGAAGCGGATCGAGTCGAAGAAGAAGAACTCCAGCTCGGGGCCGATGTACACCGTGTCGGCCACGCCGCTCTTCTTCACGTACGCCTCGGCCTTCTGGGCGATGTAGCGCGGGTCGCGCGTGTACCACTTGCCGGTGACCGGGTCCTTGACGTTGCAGATCAAGACCAGCGTCGGCACCGCCGTGAACGGATCCATTTGCGCCGATCCGGGATCCGGGATGAGCAGCATGTCCGACTCGTCGATGGTCTGGAACCCGCGGATCGAAGAGCCGTCGAACCCGAGGCCGTCCTCGAAGATGCCCTCGTTGAGCTCGGAAACCGGAATCGAGAAGTGCTGCCAGAGGCCCGGCAGGTCGATGAAGCGGAGGTCGATGATCTTGGCGCCTTTCTCCTTGGCCAGCTTGAGGACGTCCTTGGGGGTCATGCGGAACTCCTTCTTCGTCGTTGAATGTGAAGGCTGCGGCCAGCTTAGCCCTGCCCGGGCGGCCGGCCCCGAATACCTTAGTGAAGCGCCCTCACGAAATCAAGGGCCTCGCCGTCAGTGGGCCGCCCGCGCCTTGGCCTCGGTCGCCCGCATCGCCTCGGCGAACGCGCCGCTCCCGCTGGTGAACTCGCTGTAGGAGCCGCCGCCGAACACATAGGCCGTCTCGGAGTGCTGGGACAGATCCAGCCCGGCCACCTCGTCCTCGTCGGCCACCCGGAGGCCGACCGTGGCGTCGACGACCTTGAGGATGACCCAGGTCAGGACCACGGCCAGGGCGTAGGTGGCCAGGACCGCGATGAGCTGCGTGCGCAGCTGACCCGCGTTGCCGAAGAACAGTCCGTCGGCGCCGGCCTCGTTGATCGCCTTGGAGGCGAAGAGCCCGGTGGCCAGCGCGCCCCACGTCCCGCCCACGCCGTGCACGCCGACCACGTCGAGCGAGTCGTCGTAACCGAGCTTCGATTTCAAGTTACAGGCGCTGTAGCAGAGGGCGCCGGCGATGGCGCCGATGATGAGGGCCGACATCGGGCCCACGAAGCCGGAGGCCGGGGTGATGGCGACGAGCCCGGCCACCGCGCCGGAGGCGGCGCCGAGCACCGTGGGCTTGCCGCGCGTCATCCACTCGGTGAACATCCAGCCCAGCGCGGCGGACGCCGCCGCGGTGTTCGTCGCCAGGAAGGCGCTGGCGGCGAGCCCGTTGGCCTCCAGGGCGCTGCCGGCGTTGAAGCCGAACCAGCCGAACCACAGCAGGGCGGCGCCCATCACCGTCATCGGCAGGTTGTGCGGCTGCATCGGCTGGTGGCCGTACCCCTTGCGCTTGCCGAGCACGATCGCGCACACGAGCGCCGAGACGCCCGAGGAGATGTGCACGACGGTGCCGCCGGCGAAATCGAGGGCGCCCAGGTTCTTCAGCCAGCCGCCGTCACCCCACACCCAGTGGGCGAGCGGATCGTAGACGATCGTGGCCCACAGCAGCGTGAACACCAGGAACGCCGAGAACTTCTTGCGCTCGGCGAACGCGCCGGTGATCAGCGCGGGCGTGATGATGGCAAACATCATCTGGAAGAGCATGAAGGCCTGGTGCGGGATCGTCTTCGAGTAGGCGTCGTAGGGCTGCGCGCCCACCCCGCGAAGCCCGATCCACTCCAGGCCGCCGATGATGCCTCCCTTGTCGGGCCCGAAGGCCAGGCTGTAGCCCCACAGCACCCACTGCACGGAGATCAGCGCCATGATGATGAAGCTCTGCATGAGGGTGGCGAGCGCGTTCTTCTGGCGCACCATGCCGCCGTAGAAGAGCGCGAGGCCGGGCGCGGTCATCATCAGCACGAGCGCCGAGGAGGTCAGCATCCACGCGGTGTCGCCCTTGTCGATCTTGGCGGCCGCCGGCGGCGCGGCAGCGGCGGCAGAGGTCGGCGCGGTGGGGGCCGGGGCCGGGGTCTGGGCGACGGCAACGCCGAGCGTGGCGAGCACGAGCATCGTTGCCAGTGCGAGTGTCAGCCGTCTCAAGGGTGTCCTCCTCGCCTACAGGGCGCTCTCGTCGCGTTCACCGGTGCGGATCCGGACCGCCGTCTCCACGGGCGACACGAAGATCTTGCCGTCGCCGATGTTGCCCGTCTTGGCGGCCGACGCCACCACCTCCGCCACCTTGTCGACGAAGTGGTCGGGGACGACGACCTCGACCTTGATCTTGGGCAGGAAGTCGACGGTGTACTCACCGCCGCGGTACAGCTCGGTGTGGCCCTTCTGCCGGCCGAAGCCGCGCACCTCGGAGACCGTCATGCCGATGATGCCGATGCCGGTCAGGGCCTCCTTGACGTCGTCCAGCTTGAAAGGCTTGATGATCGCCTCGACCTTTTTCATTCGCCGACCCTCCCCGGAGAGACCGCTAGAGCAACGCCCATGCCGCACGAGCATCAGGAAAATCGGGGGTTTCTACAACCGGGACCGCCGGCGCCTGCCGATTTCTTGGGCAATCGCGCCGCGCTGCACGCCTTTCGAGCGTCTACGGCCTTCGCTGCGGGATGTTGTGCTTGCGCATCTTCGAGTAGAGCGTCGGGCGGCGCAGCCCCAGCAGCGCGGCGGCGGCCTGCTTGTTCCAGCGCGTCGAGTCGAGGGCCTTCAGGATCGAGGCGCGCTCGATCTCCTCGAGCGAGCCCGACGGCACCTCGGAGGGCGCGATGCCTCCGCCCCCGCTCTCGCCGGAGGCGGGCCCGTGCTGCAGCGACTCCGGCAGGTCGCCCACCGTGAGCTCGCGGCCATGGGCCACCAGCACGGCGCGCTCCAGCGCGTGCTGCAGCTCGCGCACGTTGCCGGGCCAAGCGTATGCGAGCAGGCGCCGGTACGCCTCCGGCTCGATCCCGTCCACCGCGCGCTGGTGCTTGGCCTTGTAGCGATCGAGGAACGAGTGCACCAGCATCGCCAGGTCCTCGCGGCGCTCGCGCAGCGGCGGCACCGCGATCGTCACGGTGTTGATGCGGAAGTAGAGGTCCTGGCGGAGCCCCCCCTCCTTGACGGCCTGCTCGGGGCTCCGGTTCGTCGACGACACGAGGCGGAAATCGACGGGGATCGACTTGGCGCCGCCGAGCCGGCGCACCACGCGCTCCTCCAGCACGCGCAGGAGCTTGGCCTGCAGGTCGACCGGCATCTCGGTGATCTCGTCGAGCAGGAGCGAGCCCTTGTGGGCTTCCTCGAGAAGGCCGACCTTCTCGGTCGTGGCGCCGGTGAACGAGCCCTTCGTGTGACCGAACAGCTCCGACTCGATCAGGTCCTTGGGCAGCGCCGCGCAGTTGATCTTGACGAACGGGCCCTCGCGCCGGGCCGAACGCTCGTGCAGGGCGTTGGCGATCAGCTCCTTGCCGGTGCCGCTCTCGCCGATGATCAGCACGTTGGCGTCCGTGTCGGCCACCGAGGCGATCGTCTCCAGCACGCGCTGGATCCCGGGGGCGGAGCCGAGGATCTCGCTGTCGGCGGTCTGCTCGAGCAGCCGCCGACGCAGCTCGGTGTTCTCGACCAGCAGCTTGCGGTGCTCGAGCGCGTTCTTGACGAGACCGAGGACCTCCTCCGGCTCGAACGGCTTCTCCACGACGTAGAAGGCGCCGGCGCCCTTGGTCGCCTCCATGGCCTTGCGCACCGAGCCATAGGCCGTGATGACGATGACCTCCAGCGCCGGATCGCGGCTCTTCAGCTCCTTGGTCAGCACGAGGCCGTCGCCGTCCGGCAGCATGAGGTCCACGATCGCCACCTGGGCGTCCGCCTGCGAGACGGCCGCCAGCGCGGTGCGGACCGAGCCCGCGATCCGCACCGAGTAGCCCTCCGCCTCCAGCGTGAGGCGCAGGCCGTCGGCGATCGACGCTTCGTCGTCGACGACCAGGATGGTGTTCCGCACGCTCATGCGCCCGCTCCGCCGGCCGGCGGCGGCGGCGGCTCGAGCGGCAGCCGCACGTTGACGCGGGTGCCCTTGCCGAGCGTGCTGTGAATCGTGAGCTCGCCGCCGTGCAGGTCCACCACCGAGCGCGCCACCGCCATGCCGAGCCCGGTGCCCTGCGGCTTGGTCGTGAAGAACAGGTCGAAGATCCGCCCGAGCGTCTCCTCGCTCATGCCAACGCCGGTGTCCTCGATGACGATCGTGACCGTGCGCGTCTCCGACGAATAGCCGGTGGTCACGGTGAGGCGACCGCCCGGCGCCAGGGCCTCGAGGCCGTTCAGCACCAGGTTGAGGAAGGCCTTGCGCAGCTCGCGCACGTCGAGCGGCGCGGTGGGGCAGGCCGCGTCGTAGGCGCGGAACACCTCGATGTCCGGCGTCTCGCACTTGGCCTGGGCGAACGACAGGCACTCGTCGAGGAGCGCGTGGACGGAGGCCGGCGCCCGATGCAGCTCGGGCGGCCGCCCGAACGCGGTGATCTCCTGCACGACGGCGGCCAGGTGGTCCACCGTCGAGGTGATCTTCTGGGCGAGGCCGACGCCTTCGGCGTCGCCGCCCTTGCCCAGCCGCTGCTCGAGGTGCCGGGCGTAGAGCCGCAGCCCGGCCAGCGGGTTCTTCAGCTCGTGGGCGACCTGCGTCGCCATCCGGCCGAGCGCCGCCAGCGCGCCGCTGCGCAGACCTTCCAGCTCGTGCGTCGTGCGCACGGCCACCGCGGCCTGCGAGGAGAACAGGGCGAGCAGCTCGAGGTCGTCCTCGTTGGGCTCGATCCCGCGCGCCGTCTCGATCACCAGCGCGCCGGTCGGTCCCTTCTGCACGACGAGCGGGGCGGCGACGATGGCGCCGGTCTCGCTGCCCGGGAACGTGACCGGCAGGCCCTTGGTCATGGCCGCGGCGGCCGCCGCCTCGAGCGCCGGCCACGACGGCGGCGGCGAGCCGGCGCTGGCCATGGGCACGAGGCGGCCGTGCTCCAGCTGGAACACCACGCAGCGGTCGGCCTCGGTCGTCTCCACCGCGCCCTGGGCCACGGCGTCCAGCACGCGCGCCATGATTCCCGACGAGGCCAGCGTCTGGCCGACCGTCAGGAGACGCTCGCGGTCGCGCGCCCACCGGCGACTGGCGAGCGCGCGGGCGATCTTCGCGCGCAGCTCGTCGCGCAGGAACGGCTTGGTCAGATAGTCGAAGGCGCCGCGCTGCACGGCGTCGACGGCCGTCTCGATGGTGCCGTGCGCGGTCATGATCAGCACCGGCAGCCGCGGCTGGCGCCCGTGCACCGCCTCCATCAGCGCGATGCCGTCGGTCGGCTCCATCCGCAGGTCGATCAGCGCCAGGTCGAACCGCGTACCGTCGGCGGCGGCGATCGCGGCCTGGGGATCGGCGGTCGCCGTCACGTCGTAGCCCATGGCGTTCAGCCGCATCTCCAGCACTTCGACGATCGCGGTGTCGTCGTCGACGACGAGGATCTTGCGTTTCATCGGGTCCGTTCCAGGCGCAGGTCGATCTGCTTGAGCCGCTCCAGATCGGTGCGCAGTCGTTCGGCCTCCTGGCGTACGCGGATGATTTCATTCTCGCGACGGGCCAGTTCGTCGCGCAGCCGGGCCACCTCCTGCCGAAGCTTGATGAGGGTCGCCAGCGTGTCGCGGCTCTCCAGCGCGCGCGACGCCGCCCAGGCGTCCGGATAGCGCGCGAGGTAATCGTCGTAGACCGCCACCGCCGCCGACCATTCGCCCTCGCGCGCCAGCCGGTCGGCCTCGGCCAGGCGCGTGGCGCCGCGGCCGAACGGCCAGGCGGCGCAGCCGGAGACCGCGAGGATCAGCAGCCCGGCGGCGAGCGCGCGCCTCATCGGCGCGGGGCCTCGCGGGGCAGCAGCACGGTGAAGCGGCTGCCCTTGCCCTCGTACGACTCGACAGTGACGCGCCCGGCGTGCGCCTGCACCAGCCCGCGCACGATCGAGAGGCCGAGGCCGGTGCCGCCCTTGCCGACGTGCGCCTGGCGGTAGCTGTCGAAGATGTGCGGTAGCTCGGCGGCCGGGATGCCGAGCCCGGTGTCCTCCACCTGGACCTCGCACTCCGGGCCGGCGTCGACGACGCGCGCGATGACGCGCCCGCCGGCCGGCGTGAAGCGCACGGCATTGGCGAGGAGGTTCACCACCACCTGCACCAGGCGGTCCTCGTCACCGTCGACGACGAAGCGCTCGCCGACGCGCTCGCGCTCGAGCGTGACGCCGGCCTCCTCGGCCTGTGGGCGCAGCTCGTCGAGCGCGCGGCTGACCAGACGCTCGAGGTCGACCGGCCC
>VBPC01000341.1 GCA_005887895.1 Candidatus Rokuibacteriota bacterium | reverse complement strand
GAGGGTCTGGTTCGCGGCGCTGACTTGCTGCTCGAGCGCGGACAGCCGGGGGTCATTGAAGATCTCTCACCACGCGCCGCGGGGCGCCTGATCGTCCGGCTGGGCCACCTTCCAGCCGTCGAGTTCCTTGTAGGCGGCGGGGGTGACGACGGGGGGCCTGGCGTAATTCGGGCCGACCACACAGCTCGTCGAGAGGGTCAGCAGCGCCGTGGCGAGGGCGAGGGAGACGCCGGCGTGTCTTCGAGCGGGGTGGCCCATCACGGCCTCGCGGCGTCCGGCGCCGTCTCGGGCCCAATCCGCTGCCTGCGCCCGGCCCAGCGCCGCTGGAACCACAGCCGCGCCCCGCCGAGAGAGAGGTACACGGCCGGTGTCGTGTAGAGCGTGAGGGCCTGGCTGACGATCAAGCCGCCGCCGACCGCAATACCAAGCGGTTGGCGCAGCTCGGCGCCCTCGCCGACCGCGAGCGCGGGCGACACCGCGCCAAGCAGCGCCGCCATCGTCGTCATCATGATCGGCCGGAACCGCAGAAGGCACGCGGCGAAGATCGCCTCGCGCGGGCTCACGCCCTCGCGGCGCTCCACCTCCAAGGCCACGTCGATCATCATGATCGCGTTCTTCTTCACGATGCCGATCAAGAGCAGGACGCCGATCACCGCCATGACGCTCAGCTCTTTCCCGAACGCCATCAGCGCCAACACGGCGCCGACGCCCGCCGACGGCAGCGTGGAGAGGATCGTGATCGGATGAAGGTAGCTCTCGTAGAGCATGCCCAGCACGACGTACATGACCGCTAGCGCGGCCACCACGAGGAAGAGTTCGTTAGCCAGTGACTGCTGGAACGCCCGGGCGGTCCCCTGAAAGCTCCCGTGAATCGACGCGGGCACGCCGATGCGGTTCATGGTCTGATCGATCGTCGTTTCCGCCTCCGTCAGTGTCGTGCCCGGCGGCAGATTGAACGAGATCGTGATCGCGGGAAAATGGCCCTGATGGGTGACGGTGAGCGGGGTGGTGCCGGGAACGAAACGGCTGAAGGCGGCCACCGGGACCATGGTTTCCGCCGCCGTCGTGACCGCCGAGGCGGTCGACGTGCCTCCCCGACCGCTGTTGGCCAATTGGTTGGTGTGCTGATTGCGTGCCTCATCCTTCGCGATCGAGGCCGCGCGTTTGATCGACTGCTCGCGACTCGTCTCGACGGCGGCCCGAGACACCGTTCCCGCGACGGCGTTGGTGTTCTGGGTGCCACGGACCCCACCGCCCGACGTGCTGACGAAGATCTCCTTGAGCATCTCGGGGCTCTGCCAGTAGCGCGGCGCGACTTCCATGACCACGTGGTATTGGTTAAGCGGATGGTAGATCGTCGACGCCTGGCGCTGGCCGAAGGCGTCATAGAGCGTATTGTCGATCTGGCTTGCGGTGAGGCCAAGCCGCGAGGCGGTGGCGCGATCGACGGTCAGCGCGGTCTCGAGGCCCTGGTCCCGCTGATCGGAACTGACGTCGACGAGCTCGGGCGCGTGCTGCAGCGCCTCCGTGACCCGGCGCGCCCACGTCCGCAGCTCGCTCAGGTCGTTGGCCTGGAGCGTGTACTGGTACTGCGCGTTGCCCTCCCGGCCGCCGACCCGAATGTCCTGTGCCGCCTGAAGGAATAGGGTTGCCCCCGGCACGCGAGTCAGCTTGCCGCGGAGCCGCGCGATCACCTGATCGGCCGAGAGCCGCCGCGCGGCGAGGGGCTTCAGCGACACAAACACCGAGCCGGAGTTCGCCTGCGTTCCCGACGTGAACCCGACCACGGTGTCCACGGCGGGGTCCTGCCCCACGAGGGACATGAGCTGCGCGAGCTTCTGCCGCATCAGCTGGAAGGAGATGCTTTGATCGGCCACGATCCTGCCCGTCAGGCGCCCCGTGTCCTGCTGCGGGAAGAAGCCCTTGGGAATCACGACGACCAGCAAGACATTGAGACAGAGCACGCCCAGCAGCAGCCCCAGCATCAGCGGCGCCTGCCGGAGCGTCCAGCGGAGTGAGCGCTCGTAGCCTCGCAGCATCGCGTCGAAGAGGCGCTCGCCCTGCCGTGACACCCGGCCCGGCCGGCCGTCCGACCGGTCCTTGACCAGGTACGCGCACATCATCGGCGTCGTGGTCAGCGAGACCACGAGCGAGACCAGGACGGCCACCGACAAGGTGATCGCAAACTCGCGGAGCAGGCGGCCGACCAAGCCGCCCATCAGGACGAGCGGAATGAACACCGCCACCAGCGACAGGCTCATCGCGATCACGGTGAAGCCGACTTCGCGCGCTCCGTGGAGGGCCGCCCGCGCGCGGGGCATACCGTGCTCGACATAGCGGGAGATGTTCTCCATCACGACGATGGCATCATCCACCACGAAGCCGGTCGCGATCGTCAGGGCCATCAGCGAGAGATTGTCGAGGCTGTAGCCCAGTACGTACATGGCGCCAAAGGTCGCGATCAACGAGACCGGCACCGCCACGCCGGGGATGAGGGTGGCGCGGGCGCTCCGCAAAAACACGAAGACGACCGCGATCACCAGCGCCACAGCCAGCACGAGCCCGCGCTCCACCTCCCGAAGGGACGCGCGGATCGTCGTCGTCCGGTCCGACACCACGGTGATGTCGATCCCGCGCGGAATCGACTCGTGGAGCCGCGGTAGCAAGGCCTTCACGCGATCGACCGTGTCGATGATGTTGGCGCCGGGTTCCCGGAAGAGGATCACCAGCACCGAGGGCCGGCCATTGGCGAGGCCCTGGTTGCGCAGGTCCTCGACCGAGTCTGTCACCTCGGCGACGTCGGCGAGCCACACCGGCGATCCGTTCCGGTAGGCGATCGCCAACGACCGATAGTGGTCGGCGCGGACGGCCTGATCGTTCGCATAGAGTTGCCGATGCCGGTCGCCGTCCTCGATGGCTCCCTTCGGACTGTTCGCGTTGGCGGCGGCGAGCGCGGCGCGCACGTCTTCGAGGCCGATGCCGTAGC
>VBPC01000340.1:3284-5470 GCA_005887895.1 Candidatus Rokuibacteriota bacterium | reverse complement strand
TGAGCTGCTCGGTGATCAGCTCCGGCGGGCCGATCAGCCACGTGCCGGCCTTGAGGGCGTGGCGCAGGGTCGGCAGGTTGGCCTGGCGCGCGCGCTTGGGGTCGCCGGCCGCGTCGATCTGCTCGGGCGTCAGACCCGGCACGAAGCCGAGCGGGGCGAACATCTTGATGTTCTCCTCGAAGAACGGCGTCGCCTCCTTGATGCCCTGCTCGACACTGTCGGCGATGTGAAACGAGTACCCGATGCAGAGGTCGCCGCCCAGCTCGGTTTCCCGTCCGGCGCGCGCCCGCGCCTCACGGAACGCGTGGACGACCTTGTCGCTGGCTCCGCCGGCGGCCGCGCCCCCGCCGATGAGACCCTTGATGCCGTGTTTGGCCATGAAGTCCAGGGCCCGGGGAGTAGCGCTGACCACCGGCTGCCAGCACTCGACCGGCAGCGTCTTCGGGCGCGGCACCAGCGTGAGCTCGCGGACCTCGTAGCCCCGGTAGGGCACGGGAGGCGGGATCGCGTAGTGCTTGCCCTGGTGCGAGAACGCGCGCTCGTTGAACGCCTTGAAGATGAGCTCGACCTGCTCCTCGAACAGCTCGCGGTTGGCGTCGCCGTCGAGCATCGGCGCGCCGAAGCTCTCGACCTCGCGGGTGTGATAGCCGCGCCCGACGCCGAACACCACGCGGCCGTTGGTCAGCCAGTCGACGGTGGCGTAGTCCTCGGCCATCCGGATCGGGTGCCACATCGGGGCGATGTTGAAGCCGCAGCCGATCCGGATGTTGCGGGTGACGTGACAGAGGTGCAGCGCCAGCATCAGCACGTTCGGGATGCACTCGTACCCCTCGCGCTGGAAATGGTGCTCGGCGAGCCAGTACGTGTCGTAGCCGGTCCGGTCCATCAGCCTCGCGATGGCCTCGGCCTTCGGGAAGACCGTCGCCAGATACTCGTCGGGCAGCCAGCGATCGTTCACCGGCGTGCCCTCCAGCCCCTCGTTGTCCAGGTCGACGTGACCCGCGAACAGGCTCCCGAATTTCGTGATCATGATCAGCTCATGAGGCCGTAGAACCGTCCGGCGTTCTCGCAGGTCATCTTGCGCGTGACGTCGGCCGGCAGGTGCGCGAACTGCTCGTTGATGTATTTCTCGGACTCCGGCCACACGCCGTCGGGATGCGGATAGTCGGATCCCCACATCAGCGTCTCGACGCCCATCTCGTCGATGAGCTTGGTGCCGACCCGGTCGTACTGGAACGTCGCCTTGCACTGGCGCCGCCAGTACTCGCTCGGCTTCAGCGTGAGCGGCAGGTCCCTGTACTGGTCCTCGTACTCGAAGTCCATGCGGTCGAGCACGTACGGAATCCAGCCGATGCCGCTCTCGCCGAACGCGATGCGGAGGTTCGGATAGCGCTCGAAGACCGCCCGCCCCATGAGCGCGGTCAGGATGTTGGCCAGGGTCATCTGGAACAGGCAGAGACCGCTGTACATGAGCGCGCGCTGCGTGAGCCCGGTGTACTGCTCGCGCAGCTTCGGCGACACCGACGGGAACGTGTGGAAGTGCAGCGGGATCCCCACCTCGTCGATCGCCTGCCACAGCGGCTCCCACTGCGGATGCCACATCGGCTCCATGTCCCACGAGCACGACAGCTCGATGCCCTTGAACCCGAGCCTGGCGACGCGATGGACCTCGGCGACGGCGGCCTCGATGTCGCCGTACGGCAGATTCGCCAGCCCGATGTGACGATCGGGATAGTGGCGGCAGAAGTCGGCCAGCCAGGTGTTGTAGATGCGCAGCATCTCGGTGGAGGCCTCGCGATCGTTCAGCTTCGCCGCCGCCGCCAGGATGCCGTAGATCACCTCGGCGTCGACGCCGTCACGGTCCATCTCCTTGACGCGCAGGTGGGGGTCGCCGGGCCGGCGAATGCCCTGCTTGCCGTCCTCGTACAGGCCGGTGGCCGCCATCACGTCGACGCGCAGCTGCTTGCCCGGGACGTGCTTCGTCCCCGAGGCGCCGACGCCGCCGACCAGGCCGAACGTCGCGCCGTTGTTGGCGACCCACCGCGGTCCGTCGGGTCCGTCGGCGACGTACGGCATGCGGTCCTTCAGCTCCCGGGGCGCCTCCGACACGAACAGGTCCGGCGGCAGCCAGATGAGATCGAGATGACAGTCGGCGGAGATCCGGTGGTAGCGCATCACGTGTCCTC
>VBPC01000340.1:0-3203 GCA_005887895.1 Candidatus Rokuibacteriota bacterium | reverse complement strand
TTGTCCACCAGGTAGTTGCCGGATTCCTCGCGGCCACCCTCCTCGGCGAAGGTGATCGGCGCCTCGGGGAGAAACCCGCGCACGATGTCCGCCAGCTCGCCGAGGCTCACCGGGATGCCGCCGGAGTTGTAGAGGGCGTGACGGGGCGCCTCGGCCAGCAGCACCCGGGCGAAGACCTCCGCGATGTCCTCCACGTGAATCAACAGGCGCATGAGGCCCTGCTTCGGCAGGTGCACCGGCTTGCCGCGGGCGGCCTCCGTCATGATCTGCACGTGGTCCGTCGAGCCGCGCACCTTGTCGGGCCCGGTGACGTTGGCGGGGCGGACGCCGACGATCGACATGCCATAGTTCTTGATGTACTTGCGTGCCTGGAACTCGTTGAAGATCTTGTGCATCGCGTACTGGCTGGTGCCGAAGGTCGGATCGTCCTCGTTGACGAGGCGGTCGCCGAAGTGACTCTGCTGGCCACTCACCGCGATCGAGCTCGCGTACACCACGCGCTTGACGCCGGCCAGGCGCGCGGCCTCGAAGCAGTTGTCCATGCCGAGGATGTCCAGCCGCATGACCTGGTGCGGATTGCCCTCGCCGGCCCCGAGTCCATAGGCGAGGTTGATGAGCCGATCCGGCTTGACGTCGAGCACGGTCCGCATCACGTCCTCGAAGCGCGTGACATCGCCGCGGACCACCGGCGCCCCGATCGGCACGTCCCCGAACGCCGCGGCGCCGGGGTTCAGGTCCATGCCGACGACCGACTCGCCTCGGGCGATGAGCTTCCTGATGAGCCGGGGGCCGATGAAGCCCGTCGCCCCGATGACCAGCACCGACATGGCGCGTCTCCTTTCCGGCAGGGGGAGCGAACGCGGCGTGATCCTATCACGCGCGCACGATCTCGGCGGCGAAGGCCTCCAGCGCATCCCAGTCGTAGGGCCCGTTGCGGAACGCGATGCTGAGCCGCGTGCAGCCGAGCGCGCGGAACTCATCCACCATCCGGCGCGCGTCCTTCACCGTGCCCCGCAGATAGCCGGTGCGCTCGGCGCGGTCGCCGGTGCCGAAGTGACTGCGGAAGGTCTCCTCCGCGCGCGCGGCGCCCTTGGCGTCCACTCCGAGATAGAAGCCGAGGTTCACCGTGCGCATGATCGTCTTCGGGTCGCGCCCCTCGGTCTCGCACCAGCGGTCGAGCACCTGGCTCTTGTGCTTCCAGTCGTCGGGGCCGATGTAGGCGCCGTTCCACCCGTCGGCGTACTTGGCGGCCGCCCGGAGCGTGCGCTTCTCGCCGCGCCCGCCGATCCAGATGGGGATGCGCGGCTGCAGAGGCTTGGGGTTGTTGGGAGCGTTCGACACCCGGACGTGCTTGCCCTCGAAGCTCGCGCGCCGCTGCTCGGGGTCCAGCAGCAGCCGCATGATCTGGGCGTACTCCTCCAGCATGTCCTCGCGGGGGCCGATCGACGGAAACGCGTAGCCGAAGGCCTTCGCCTCGACGTCGTGCCAGCCGGCGCCGAGGCCGCAGTCCACGCGCCCGTTCGACAGGTGGTCGATCGTCGTCAGCGACTTGGCGAGCAGCCCGGGATTGCGGTAGGCGACCGCAGTAGACACCGCTGCCGAGCCTGACCCGCGTCGTGTCCATCGCGGCCGCGGTCAGCGTCGCGATCGCCTCGTAGCAGTCCATGTCGCCGCCGCGCGGCGGCGACTCCTGGAAGTGGTCGGAGACGGAGAACCAGTCGAAGCCCTTGGCGTCGGCGAACTTCCACAGCTTGCGCATCTCGTCCAGGGGGCCGCCCATGTGGCCGATGTGGATTCCGAATTTCATCTCACGCTCCTGTCACTCATCGTCGACACGTGCGCGCTGACCACCTTCCAGCCGAGGTCGGCGAAGCGCACCCAGGTCTGGCTCTGGCGGCCACGGTGGCGAGGTCGCGGCCGAGCGTGAGGATCTCCACGCGCATGCGCTTCTCCTTGATGCCGGGCCCCGGGGGGCGCGCCACACGATGGCCGTGGATCGCGGAGAAGCCGTAGCCGTTCTCGTGCAGCGCGTACCGGATCGTGTGCGGACTGTTCCAGAACGTCGCGTCGAGGACGGCCACATCCCGGTCGACCAGCGCCTGCTCGTAGCGCTCGAACAGCGCGCGCACCTCGGCGACGACCTCCGGAATGTTCGGGGTCACGTCAGTCATCGACCGGCCTCCATCGCCTCCGCCACCGCCACCAGTGCGGTATCGCTGCCCCGCGCGGCGAGAATGGACAGGCCCACCGGCAATCCGTCGACGTTCGCGCCCGGCAGACTCACCTGGGGAAAGCCCGCGAGGCCGCCGTGGGCGGCCAGGCAGAGGAGGCGCGAGCGCACCGGCTCCAGCGCCGTCAGCGACAGGCCCTTGGGCGGCGCCGGGAACGGCGTCGTCGGCATGCAGAGGATCGTTCCCGGCGGCAACAGCCAGGCCAGACGCGCGCGCGCCTCCGCGCGCATGAGCGCGGCCCACTGGCGCTCGCTATCGGGAATCGTGCTGGCCAGCGCCAGGCCGCGCGCCACGCTGAACTGCAGGCGAGGATTGTCGCGATCCAGCCAGGCCCTGAAGGTCTGCCAGGCCTCGTACGGCTGCAGCGTGCGCTGCGCGCGTGCCCAGACCGACAGCCCGGGCGGCGCCAGCAGATCCTCGCGCACGTCGCGCACCAGCTTCGCCAGTGCGTCGACCCTCGGCTGCAATGCGGCCGCGGTCTCGGCATCGGCGAAGCCGAACGCGTCCGTGGCGACGACGAGCCGCCCGGGCAACGTCGTCGGGACCGCCTCGCCGAGCATGACCTCCGAAACGCGCGCGAACGTGCTCGCGTCGCCGGCGAACCAGCCCGCGGTGTCGGAGCTCGGCGCCTGCGGCAACATGCCGCTCAGGTCGAGCCGGCCGTGGGTCGGCCGGATGCCGTACAGGCCGCAGAAGCTCGCCGGCACGCGCACCGAACCGCCGGTGTCGGTGCCGAGCGCGGTGTCGCACAGCCCCTGGGCCACCGCCGAGCCGGAGCCGGAGGAGGAGCCGCCGGGCACCCGGTCGGGCGCCTTCGGGTTCAGCGGCGTGCCGTCGAAGGGATTCTCGCCGAGGATGCCGAGCGATACCTCGTCGGTGATCGTCTTGCCGATCAGCGTCGCGCCGGCGTCGAGCAACCGTTGCACGGCCCAGGCGTGGCGCGTCGGCACCGGATGGCTGCGCGCCCAGTCC
>VBPC01000007.1 GCA_005887895.1 Candidatus Rokuibacteriota bacterium | reverse complement strand
GACTTCAGCGAGGCGTCGTTGTCGGCGGCGACGAGCGAGACGAGGCCGCGGAAGCCCCGGGCCTGGTAGGCCGCCAGCGCCATCGTCATGCTGATGGCGTGCAGGCGACGGCCGCGGTGCGCCGTGTGCGTGAAGCCGTGGTGCATGTAGACCCACTGGGGAGCGAACCGCAACGTCTGCTCGTCGGAGAAGCGATGGGCGCCGAGCGAGTACCAGCCGTACGCCGCCAGCGTGTCGCCGGCGCGGATCGCGAAGCACTCGTCGCTCATCGCCAGCGCGCGGGTCACGAACCGCTCGGACAGCTCGTACTCGTCCTCGTTCAGGTATCGTCGGAGCTCTTCCGCATCGAGGAACCCGGCCTCGTACGGCGCGGCCAGGCTCAGGAACGCTGGATCGGGGGCGTCGATGTACAGGCATTTGAGAATCACGCTCCCCTGCTGATGCATCCCGGACGCCAGACCCGGGCCGGGCAAAACCGCTGGGGACCGGGCGGGCCGAGGGAAGCGATGTCGCGTGAATCGGCAAACCGCTTCAGCCGTCTGGGCAACCGGTCGACGTGCCTGACGCCCGCCAGCGCAAAAAGCCTGGCCGGACGCCGACGACGTGTGGTACAGGTTGGGGCGTGAAGCGGCCCCTGGCGCTTGCGGCTGTCTGCCTGTCGCTCGCGATATTGGCGGCGCCCGCCGCTGCCCAGATTCCCCTGTTTCAGCAGCCCGGCATGCCGGGCATCCTGGAGCCGCAGGGGTTGGAACCGTCGCGCCGGGCCCCGCTCACCATCACGCCGTCGCTGACGCTCACCGGGGAATACAACGACAACGTCTTCACCGACAATCACAACCGTAACTCCGACTTCATCATCGGCTTCACGCCCGGCATCGCCGTCACCTACCAGCGGCCGACCTATCGGCTGTCGGCCGGCTACAACTTCACGGCCGAGATCTTCGCGAAAGAGCGGAACCTCGACCACGCGTTCGATCGCCAGAACTTCTGGCTCGACACGTTGTGGCGCGTCGATCCCCACGTCACGCTCACGCTCACCGATACCTTCATCTACAGCCCCGATACGAACCTGATCTCCCAGGACAACGTCTCCACCGGTCGCAACATTTCGTTCGGCAACACGCTGGGGGCCGGGGCCGCCTGGGAGATCGATCCGCAGTGGCGGTTGCGCACCAACGCGTACTGGACGGCCCAGCGATTCGGGAGCGCCGATCTGCTGAACTCCGACGTCTATCGGGCGACGGCCTTTCTCGATCGCCAGCTCACGCGCGAGGTCACGGGGACGGTGGGCTACGAGTTCACCTACTTCAACGTTCAGCACCAGCCGAGCTTCACCGCGCACGCGCCGCGCATCGGCGGCACGTGGCAGCCGAGCGCCGTCACCGCGTTCTCGCTGAACGGCGGCCCCGCGTTTCTCATCCGCGACGACGGCGAGACCACCGTCACCCCTGTGCTGACGGCCACCTGGGCGCAACGCCTGCCGTTCGGCCTGGCCGGGCTCAGTTACGACCGTTACCTCGGGACCGCGGCCGGACTGGGTGGCCCGACCGAGAACGACTCCATCAGCGGCTTCATCACGGTCACCACGCTGCTCCGTGGCCTGACGGTCCAGATCCTGCCGCACTACTTGATCGCCAAGAGTCCGCACGGCGACAGCATCGACATCCGGTCCTTCACGGGTGCCTTGTACGCGGTCTATCGGCTGACCGAAGTGGTCTCGCTCGTCGGCGGCTACCAGTTCTTCCATCAGCGCTCCGACAGCACCGCGGTCACCCCGGCCGGCTTCCCGGTCGCGACCGACGCCGACCAGAACCGCGTGTTCTTCGGCATCCAGTTCGGCTACCCGATTCGCTTCGACTGATCGCCGCCCGCGGCCCCGGCCGCGGGATTCACGTTCTGACATTCCCCAGGTTCTGCATCTCCTTTCCCAGCGCGTCTGCATCTCCGTGCTGAGATTCCCGAAAATACGCGCCTGCCCCTTCGCAGGTGCGCCGGTCGCCTGCGCGAAAAACGCATGGTTTCGCAGGTGTCTGCGCGCCATTTCAGGGTCTGGCACTTCCCTTGCCCTGGCGAATGGTGCCGATGGAAACCGCCGGGTCCGCCTCGATGTCAACCGTACGATCGCGCGAGTGGCCCCCCGGCATCGGGCGGACGGCAATCGACGGCGTCGCTCCTCCGCTCGTTCGAACGGCGAATCACGACAAAGGTTTACTGCAATCTGGCACGCCCCCTCCCATAGTGGGTACATCGAATTCGCCGGGCCGCGCTTCCGGCCTCTGCGCGCGGCGAAAATCCGGAGCCCCGCGTTCGGCATGCCCTTTGCGGGCTTGCCATGGCCGATGAAAGAGTCGCGATGAAGGTGTCCAGCTTCCACGCCGTCCTGCCGTTCGCCGCCACTTCCGCCACGCGCCCCGTGCTGGTCGTCGAGAGTGACGCCGACCAGCGCCGTCGCGTCGTGACCCAGCTGTCGAACTGGGGCTACAGCCCCCTGGCTGCCGGCAGCGCCGAGGAAGCGCTGGAGCTGCTCGGGCGGGCCCGCTTCGTCTTCTCGCTGGTGGCCATCCGCCTGCCCGGGCTGTCGGGCATCGAGCTGATCCGGCGCGCGCCGGAGCTGGCCGAGTCCGGGCCGGTGATCATGGTGGCCGACACCGGCCACAGCGCGCAGATCGTCGAGGCGATCCAGGCCGGCGCCGACGACTTCATCCGGCGGCCGTACACCGCCGAGGACCTCGAGCACGCCATCCGCACCGTGGCCGGTCGCGCGCGGCGCGAGACGGCGCCGCCGATCGTCGACGACAACGGCGAGCGGCTGCAGCGCGAGTTCGCCCTGCTCGTGAGTCCGCCGATGCGCGACGTCCTGCAGGTGATCGAGCAGGCCGCCCGCGCCGACGTCACCGTGCTGGTGTGCGGCGAGACCGGCGTCGGCAAGGAGGTCGTGGCCCGGGCCATCCACGCGCATTCGCCGCGCCGACGGGCGACCTTCGTCAAGGTCAACTGCGCGGCGATGCCGCGCGAGCTGCTGGAGTCCGAGCTGTTCGGCCACGAGCGGGGCGCCTTCACCGGCGCCCACCAGCGCAAGCCGGGCCGCTTCGAGGTGGCCGACGGCGGCACGATCTTCCTCGACGAGATCGGCGAGCTCCATCCCGCGCTGCAGGCCAAGCTCCTCCACGTGCTGCAGGACGGGGAGTTCTCGCGGGTGGGGGGCCGGCACAACATCCGCGTGGACGTGCGGACGATCTGCGCCAGCAACCGTGACCTCGTGCGCGAGGTGGCGGCCGGACGGTTCCGGGAGGATCTCTTCTACCGGCTCAACGTGATCAACATCCTGGTGCCGCCGCTGCGCGAGCGGCGCGAGGAGATCTCCGGCCTCGTCGAATACTTCATCCAGCGCTACTCGCGCGTGTTCAACGTGCCCGCGCGCACGCTCACCCCGGAGACGATCCAGGCCTTCCTGACCTACGGGTGGCCCGGCAACGTCCGCGAGCTCGAGAATTTCATCAAGCGGATGATCGTGCTGCAGGACTGGAACCTCGCCCGCACGCTGGTGACGCCGACGCCGGTGACCCCGGCGGCGGCCTCCAGCGAGCCGTTCGCGGCGACCAAGGGTCTGTCGCTCAAGGAGGTCTCGCGGCGGGCGGTGTTCGAGGCCGAGCGCGAGGTCATCCAGCGCGCGCTGGAGCAATGCCGCTGGAACCGGGTCAGGACGGCCAAGATGCTGAAGATCAGTTACCGCGCCCTCCTCTACAAGATCAAGGACATGGGTCTCAAGCGGGACTCCGCCGCCAGCTGACGGTGGATCGTCCGGAGGATCTGACATGGCACTGAAGTGGTTGGCCATTTCCGCCGCGCTCCTGGCCGGGCTCGGCCTCGTGAACGCCGCCGGCGCCCAGCAGGCGTCGACGAGGTCCGTCGCGACGAAGTCCGCCCCGGCCGTGTCCCCGTCGTCGGTCCCCCTGGCCTCCGAGTACATCATCGGTCCCGACGACCTCTTGCAGGTGTCGGTCTGGAAGAACGAGACGATGTCGCGCACGCTGCCCGTACGGCCGGACGGCAAGATCTCGATGCCGCTGCTGGACGACATCCAGGCGGCCGGGCTGACGCCGCTGCAGCTGCGGGACAAGATCGCGGCCGCCCTCGCCGAGTTCATGCCGAACCCCGAGGTCGCGGTGGGCGTGGTCGAGGTGCGCAGCTATCGCGTGTCGGTGCTGGGCGAGGTCCAGAAGCCGGGCGTGCTGCAGCTCAAGGCGCCGACCACCGTGCTGGAGGCGCTCGCCCTGGCCGGTGGCTTCCGCGACTTCGCGTCCCCCAGCAAGATCATCATCTTCCGCAAGGACGCCCAGGGACAGACCCAGCGCCTGCGTTTCAACTACAACCGCGCCGTCGGCAGCGCCGGCGAGGACAACGTCTCCTTGCGGTCCGGCGACGTGATCGTCGTCCCCTAGCCGGTCTCCGCATCAGAGGAGCTTCGCATGACGACCCCTGAATCCCTGCCCGAGGAGTCCGCGCGCGGCATCGGCCTCGCGAGCGTGGTGGAGATCCTGCGCCGCCGCCGCCTGCTGGCCCTGCTGCCGTTCGTGTTCGTGCTGGCGGCCACCGCCTCGGTCGCGCTGTTCCTGCCGAGCCTGTGGACGGCCCGGGCGAAGGTGCTCGCCAACCAGCAGCAGATCCCCGAGACCTTCGTGAAGTCGACGGCCGACACGGATGGCGAGGCTCGGCTGATGACCCTGACCCAGGACATCCTGGACACGCCGCGCCTGTCGCAGGTCATCCTCGACAACGACCTCTATCCGTCGATGCGCCGGACCCGCCCGATGGCGGACGTGGTCCAGCGCATGCGCAAGGACATCGTCATCGAGCCGCAGGAGGATCGCGCCCGCGGCGGCCGCGAGCCCCGCTGGCTGGTCTTCAGCGTGGCCTACACGGCCGGGGATCCGGGCGTGACCGCCCGCGTGGCCAACACCCTGGCGTCGCTCTTCACCGAGCAGAACCAGCGGATGCGCGAGCAGCAGGCGGTCGGGACCTCCGAGTTCCTCGGCGCCCAGCTGGCCGAGCTGCGGACACGCCTGGCCGCCCAGGAGCAGAAGATCACCGCCTACAAGGAGCAGCACCTCGGCGAGCTGCCCGAACAGCGCGACGTGAACGTCCGGACGCTCGAGCGCCTGGAGACCCAGCTGCAGCTGGCCCACGAGAACAACCGCCGCGCCCTCGAGCGGCGCCAGCTCATCAACCAGAGCCTGAACGATCTCGACATGGCGAGCGCGCTGACCGCGGGTGGCGTCCTCACGGCGGCGCCGACCGTGGCGCCGGCGGAGTCGGCCGCCGCCCGGATGTCCATCCTGCGCCAGGAGCTGGCCGCCCTGCAGACGCAGTACAGCGACAGGTACCCCGACGTGATCCAGATGAAGGAGCAGATCCGGATCCTCGAGCGGCGGATCGCCGACGAGGAGAAGAAGAAGGCCGCCGCGGCCGCCAGCGCGCCGAAGAACGCCCCGCCCGTCGCCCGGCCCTCGCGCGGCCTCGGGCTGGCCGTGCAGAACCCCTACGTGCTCAACCTCATGCAGCAGCTGGATCAGGCCAACGTCGACGCCAAGGCCTCGGGGGAGGAGATCGCCGGCCTCAACCGGCAGATCGCGGTCTACCAGCGCCGGCTGGAGAACACCCCGAAGCGTGAGCAAGATCTCGCCCAGATCACGCGTGACTACGAGACGACGCGAGAGACGTTCCGGTCCGTGCTGGCCAAGCGCAGCGAGGCCGACATCGCCGCCGGTCTCGAGCAGCGGAAGAACAGCGAGACCTTCCGCGTGATCGAGCCGGCCCGCATTCCCGACCGGGCGGCCGGCCCCCACCGGATGCGGCTGCTCCTGGTCGGCGTCGCGCTGGCCCTGGGCGCCGCCGGCGCCGCGATCATCCTCGCCGAGCAGATCGACACCTCGTATCGCCGTCCCGAGGAGGTCCGGGCCGCCGCCGGGGTGCCGGTGCTGTCCACGATCCCGCGCATCGTGACCGAGACCGACCGCCGGCAGACGATGCGCCTGCGGCGCATGACGATGGCCGCGGTGGCCGTCGGCCTGGTCCTCGTGGTCGGCACGTCGTTCGTCGTCGCCCACAACAACCAGTCGCTCGTCACGCTGCTGACGCCGGAGACAGCGGCGACGGTGAAGAGGTAGCCATGTACCTGGAGTTCTACGGCCTGCGGGAGGCGCCGTTCTCGCCGACGCCCGACCCGAAGTTCCTCTTCCAGTCGAGCCGCCACCGGGAGGCGCTCGCCCAGCTCGTCTACGGTGTGCAGGAGCGCAAGGGCTTCATCGTGCTGACGGGCGAGATCGGCACCGGCAAGACGACCCTGCTGCGCACCCTGCTGGCCCGGCTCGACCACGACACGCACGTCGCCTACGTGCACAACTCCGCCCTCGACATCGAAGGCCTGCTCGAGTACATCCTGCAGGACTGGGGCGTGAAGTCGGTCGGCGCCAGCCACGCCCAGCGGCTGTTCGAGCTCAACGAGTTCCTCATCGCCCAGCACCGGCAGCGCCTCAGCCCGGTGCTCGTCATCGACGAGGCGCAGAACCTCTCGATCCCGACGCTGGAGGCCGTGCGGCTGCTGTCGAACTTCGAGACGACCAGCGAGAAGCTCATGCAGATCCTGCTAGTCGGCCAGCCGGAGCTGCGCGACAAGCTCAACGCGCCCGAGCTGCGTCAGCTCAAGCAGCGCATCGCCTTGCGCTGTCACATCGGCCCGCTCTCCCCCGAGGAAACGCGCATGTACATCCGCCATCGCCTGCGCATCGCCGGCGCCACCGACGCCGGCATCTTCACTGACGCGGCGATCCAGCGGATCACCGAGTACACCCGCGGCACGCCGCGGGTCATCAACATCGTATGCGATCACTGCCTCCTGTCGGGCTACGCGGACAGCAAGCGTCGGATCGACGCCGGCGTCGTCGAGGAGGCGACCGAGTATCTCGAAGAGGGCGAGCGTCCGGAGTGGAAACGCAGCCGTCAGATGCGCCTGGTGCCCAGCCGAGCCGCGGTGTGGGCCGCCCGGGGCGGCATCGCGGTGCTCGTCATCCTGCTCCTGATGCTGCTGGTCTTCGCCGCGAACGCCACCGGCTGGCTCGGACACGCGCTTCCATAGGGAGGACCTGACGTGAGCAAGTTCTTCAAGGCACTCGAGAAGGTCGAGTACGAGCGGGAGCGACAGGGGGCGCCGCCCGTGGCCACCGAGCCCCCCGCCGCCGCGGTCGCCGAGGTCGTCGCCGACCCGCCGGCCGCGCCGCCGGCACCGGCGAGCGTCCCGGTGGCGCCGATTCCCGTCGCGCCGGCGCCCACCATGCCAGTCGCGCCGGCGCCCGCGACGCCGGTCACGCCGGCCTCTCCGTTCGCCCGCAAGCCGCGGCCGTCACGGCCTGCCGTCTACGGCGCGCCGGTCGCACGGGAGACGTCGGCGGCGGGCCGGCGCGCCTTCGCCTGGCAGCTCGAGACGTCCTCCAACGGCGCCGAGGGTGGGGAGATCGACGACCATCTCGTCAGTCTGCTGGAGCCAACCAGCTTCGCGGCCGAGCAGTACCGGACGGTGCGGCTGGCCATCGAGACGCTTCGGCGTGAGCGCGGCACGCGAGTCGTCGGGGTGTCGAGCCCCGGACGCGGCGAAGGCAAGACCATGACCGCGCTGAACCTCGCCGGCGCGCTCGCGCAGGGGCACGACGCCCGGGTCGTCCTCGTCGAGGCCGATCTTCGCCATCCGGCGATCGCGCGCGCGCTCGGCCTGACCGTCACACGCGGGCTGTCCAGCTACCTCCTCGACGAGAGCATGACGCTCGACGCCATCGTCCAGCGCCCGTCCGCCATCGCCTTCGCCGTCGTGCCGGCGGGCGCGGTCTCCTCGATGCCCTACGAGCTGCTGAAGTCGCCGCGGCTGGCCGCCCTACTCGGCGAGCTGCGCGAGCGCTTCGACTACGTGCTGGTCGACACCCCGCCGGCGGTGCCGTTTCCCGACGTCGGGATCCTGCGCGAGCTGGTCGACGGCTTCGTGGTCGTGGTGCGGGCCAATCGCACCGCCCGCGAGACGCTGCAGGAGACGATGAGCGTGCTCGGACGACCGCGCACGCTCGGCCTGATCTTCAACGACGACGCTCGCACGGCCGTGCCCACCACGTTCGAGGAGAGCGCCGACGCCGGCTGGCGGCGCCTGATCCCGCGCCCGCTGGGAACGCGCGTTGCCTGAGTCCGCGGCCGTCGTCGCGTAGGTTCTGCGGCCGTGCGTGTCCTCATGTTCACGCAGCGGGCGCCGTACCTGCCGACTCACGATCGGACGCGGCTGGTGCCCGCGTGCCTGCTATCCCACCTCGAGCGTCACGCGGTGGCCGTTGTCACCGGGGACGACCGAGGCGAGACGGCGGCGCAGCGGGCGTGGCTGTCGACGGTGGCGGGTCGGGTCACCCGGGTGCCGGCCGGACGCTGGCGCCATCCGGTGACCGGCGGCCCCGGCGGCCTCGGCGCCTTTCGCGTGGCCGCGCGGCGCGCCGTGGCCGAGTTCTGCCCCGACGTCGTCCACCTCGAGGGCGCCTGGCTGGCGCCGCTGGCCCGCGAGGTCCCGGCCGCCGTCGTCATCGGCGTCCGCGAGTCCGGCGTGCGGCGCGCGCGGGACGCTCGGCGTCGCGCGCGCACCACGCGCGCCTGGATCCGGGCGCAGATCGACGAGCGGATCGAGGGCGAGTGGGAGCGGCGGTGGCTGCCGCGCGCGAACGCCTGCGTCGTCGCCTCCGAAGAGGATCGGCAGACGCTGGCCGAGCGCGTGCCGCTGGCTCGCATCGAGGTGATCCCGCCCGGGGTGGACGCCCAGCGCTACAGCTTCAGGCGCGCGGCCGAGCCCGCGCGGATGGTGTTCGCCGGCAACATGACCTGGCCGGCGCACCTCGACGCCGCCGACCGGCTCGCCACGCGAGTGCTGCCGCGGGTGCGGCGAGCTCTGCCGCAGGCCGAGTTGCTGCTGATCGGCGCCGGCCCGCTGGCCGCCCTGCGGGCGCTGGCGGCGGTGCCCGGCGTCCGGGTCGCCGGCGCCGTGGCCGACCTGCGCCCGAGTCTGTGGAGCGCCGCGGTCGCGCTCGTGCCGGCCCAGGCGGCGCCCGGCATCGACGCCGCCATCCTCGAGGCGATGGCGGTGGGCACGCCGGTCGTCGCCGCGCGCGCCTGTCTGACCGGCCTCACGCACGTGCTGCCCGGCCACCACGTCGCGGTGGCCGAGAGCGACGCCGAGCTCGCGGCCACCGCCCTGCTCGTCCTGCGCGAGCCCGTCGTGGCGGCGACGCTCGCCGAGAACGCCCGGCAGCTCGTGGAGCGTCGCCATACCTGGGCGGCCACCGCCCGCCTGTACGAGGCGCTGTGGGCGCGCGCGGCCGACACGACGCCGACGGCGGTGGCGGCATGATCGATCCCGGCGCCGCGAGCCATTCACAACCACCGAGGAGATCCATGACTGCTCCGCTCTCCATCTACGTGCTCGTCGACGCCCTGGGCTGGGAAGTGCTGCGTGACCGGCCCTTCCTCGACGACCTGCTCGCCGAACGCCGCTGGCTCGTGACGGTCCTGGGCGACGCCGCCGCGGCGACGCCGACGGTGCTGACGGGAACGACGCCCAGCCAGCACGGTCGCTGGGCGCGGCGCTTCCGGGATCCCGTACGGCGCGTGCTGACCTCGGCGCCGCCGTTCGACGTGAGCGAGCGGCACGCCGAGGCGCCGTCGATCTTCCACGACATGCGGCAGGCCGGCATCCAGTACGAATGTCTCACCCCGCTGCGGGGCACCGACCCCGAGCTCCTGGAGCTGGCGGCGGCACGGGCCGCCACCACCGCCGCGCGCGTACTGTTCCTGCACCTGACCGGCCTCGACGCGCAGCTGCGCCAGCACCTCCACGAGCCGGAGACGGTCCTGACCCTGCTGGGCCGGTACGAGCGTGGCCTCCGCCGGGTGTTCGAAGCCGCGCGACGCGCGCGGACGGACGTCCGCCTGTTCGTCTTCTCCGCCTACGGCGTGACACCGATCCGCTGGACCCACGATCTGCGCCGCGACGTGGAGAGGCTGGGCCTGCGCTCCGGCGACGACTATCTGGCGGTGTACGACACGACCATGGCGAGGTTCTGGGTCGAGAACCTGCGCGCACGCCAGGCGCTCACCACGCTGCTCGGCGATCATCCCTGCGGCACGCTGATGTCGCCTGGCGAGCTGCAGCGCCTGGGCGTCTGGTTCGAGGACGGGCGCTACTATCACCTGCTCTTCCTCATGAAGGGCGGCATGCTGCTGTGCCCGAGCGATCGGGAGAGCGGGCGTCCCGCCGGCATGCCCGGCTACCATCCGAGCGAGCCGACCGCCGCATGAGGTCGAGCCGGATCCTCGTCACCGGGGGGGCCGGGTTCATCGGATCGAACGTCGTGGACGCCTGCTTGGCCGAGGGTCACGACGTGGCGGTGGTGGACGACCTGAGCACCGGATCGTCCGCCAACGTCCCCGGCGCCGCCCGTCTCTACCGCGTCGACATCCGCAGCGCCGAGCTGCACGACGTCTTCCGCCGTGAGCGGCCGGAGATCGTCAGCCACCACGCGGCGCAGATCAGCGTGTCGCGCTCGGTCGAGGATCCGATGTTCGACGCCGCCGTGAACGTGCTCGGCTCGCTGAACGTGCTGGAGGCGGCACGGCGCCATGGCGTCCGGCGTGTCGTCTTCGCCTCCTCGGGCGGCGCCATCTACGGCGAGCCGGACCAGCCGGCCGCCGAGGAGCGCCATCCCTGCCGGCCGCGGAGCCCTTACGCGGTGGCCAAGCTCGCCGTCGAGCACTACCTCGAGGGCTATCGAGCGACGGCGGGCCTCGAGACCGTCGTGCTGCGCTACGCGAACGTGTATGGCCCGCGCCAGGATCCCCGGGGCGAGGCCGGGGTGATCGCGGTCTTCATCGACGCCATCCGGGCCGGGCGTACGCCGATCATCTACGGCGACGGCGAGCAGATCCGCGATTTCGTGTACGTCGGCGATGTCGTCCGCGCGAACCTCGCCGCCCAGGCCCGGACGCTCGCGTCGCAGGAGCCCGTGGCCTTCAACATCGGCACCGGGCACGGGACGAGCGTGAACGCCCTCTGGCGGGCGCTGGCCACCATCGCCGACTCACCGATCGAGCCCAAGCGCGAGCCGGCGCGCGCCGGTGACCTCCTCCGCAGCGTGCTGGACCCCCGCCTCGCCCGCGAGGTGCTGGGCTGGACGGCCGAGATGGATCTCGTCGCCGGCCTCCGCCGGACCTGGGACTGGTTCGCGAGCCGGACCGACGCCGCCGACGCGGTAGGCGGCCGTCGTTGAGCCGGTAGCTCCTACTCGCGCTCGGAGGTCTCCGCGAAGCAGGCAACGATCAGGGACGCCCCTGCCCAGCGGCCCAGCGCATCCACGGCGCGCGCGGTGACCGCGTGCCGGCCGGGACCATATTCGTCGAGCGAGAGGTCGAACGAGCCCTCGGAATCGGTCCAGGCCTCCGCCAGATCGCCGTTGACGTAGAGATAGAGCCGCATCGGCGCCCGGCCGCCGGCGACGCCGACACGGATGGACACGACGCCGAGCGCGGCGTCGGTGGCCGGATCGCCGGTCTCGAGTGTCACGCGAAGCGCGGGGAGTCGAGGCCAGGCCCGCACGGGCTCGGCCGGACGCGCCGTCGAGAGAAATCGCACCGTACCCATTCTTCAGTTGCCTCCGTTGGTGATGACGTAGACGTGCGCCTGATAGGGACCGAACGAATCGGTGAACGAATCGCCCGTCGCGCGGAGTGAGCGTTGCTCGCCGTTCACCGTCACCGGGCCGGGCTCGGTGTTCCAGGTGAACGTCGCGCGCGCTCCGGCGTCGGCGGAGTTGTAGGCGAACACGTAGCCGCGCCCATCGACGACCTTGGTCCGGGTCCGGATCTGCGGCGTCGAAACGCTCGCCAGCGCGGCGGGCGCGTCGTCGGCCACGAGCACCGGCTCGAGGGCGGCGAGCTCGTTGACCACCGCCGCGAGATTCGTCATGTGCGTCGTCCGCTGCCGGCACCATCCTGGGCACACGGCCGCCAGGCCATTGCCGCCCAGGCTCCACCACCACAGGCCGCGCGCGCCCGCGACGATGGCCGCGTAAGCCTGGTCGCGCATCTCCGGGAGCGTGGGAAACCGACCCTCGGCGATCGACGGGAAGAACTGCAACACGCTCATGACCGGCCGGGCGTCGTGCACGGCAGCGCGGGCCGCTGCGGTCCACTCCGCGACCCGCCCCTGGTGAGCGCCGTCGGAGGCTTCCGGGCCGGCCAGCGGAAAGGGATCGCTGGCCAGGACGTCGCCCGCGTCGCGCCACAGCCCGATCTCCGCGCTGCCGAGATTGGCGATGAACGTGATGCCGGCGGGATCGAGCCGCCGCGCTCGCTCGTACTGCGCGAAGACGGCCGGGATTCCCGCCGCGGAGCACTCGTCCGCCGTGTGGAACCCGCCGACGCCCGCGTCGATACCCGCCGCGACGGTGCCGGAGCAGCTGGCGGTGTGCAGATAGGTCACGCCGTGGCGGTGCAGGTTGCCGACGAGCGCTCGCACGGCCGCCGCCGGGGCCCGGCTCTGCCACGGGTTCAGGTAGAAGTTGATGCGCAGGTCGTGCAGCCGCCGCTGGCCCGCCGGCGACCACAGACGGTCCTCCCAGAAGCGATCGGTCGTCCCGGAACCCGGGCCGGCGTCGTACACGCCGAGCACGAAGCGCGGTGTTCCGCGCACGAGCACCCGGTTGCGAGCGTCGATCGAGACGTTCATCGACGCCCGGCGCGCAGCCGGCACCCTCGACACGCGGTAGGCCGGGTACGTGAAGACGACCGAGCCGTTGGAGCGATCGAGCAAGGCGAAGGTCGCCAGATAGCTGCGGTCGACCTCCATGGACGAGCCGTCGAGCGCGGCTACGAAGTGCGCGGACGCAGCGTAGGTCTGCGTCGCGACCGGCGTGGTCTCGCCCTCGTCGCGCAGCGTGCCGCGCACGAGGTATTGGCCACGATCGTCCGCGGGCGGATGGACGCTGACGTCGAAGGTCAGCGTGGGGGGGTCGTCGTCGAAGAGCATGCCGCGGAAGTTCGGATAGCGCATGAACACGTCCACCGCGGGCGGCCGCTGCTCCTCGAGCCGGACGTCGTCGAACCAGGCCGTGCCCGCGGGGTCGCGATAGCTCTCCAGCACGACCTGGACAGTGGTGACCCGGCTCACCACGATGTTCGGGATCGCGTAGCGCGTCCAGTCGTGGACTCCGGAGATGACGTCGGTCGCACGCCAGTCGTTCACGACCGGCCGCGCGTCGAACGTCAGCCTGACGCCGCTGGCGCGGCCACTGCCGACGCCCTCTGTCTTGACCCAGGCGGACAGCGTGTACGTGCCCGGCTGGACCACGAGGGTTTGCGCGACGCTCGGTGAGCCCGTCGAGCGGCGATAGCTGAAGGCGCCGGAGCGGCGAACGCTCCGGTCGGCGCTCCAGCCCCCGCCACCGCTCCAGCCCGCCGGGACGCCGTCGTCGAGGGTCTCGAAGCCGCCGTTGCGGAGCAGGTCGGGACCGAACGCGACGGCCGGAAGGGCGGTGAGGCCGCCCCCGATCAGGGTCGGCGACTCGGCCGTCGCGGGTGACCCACAACCGAGCGCGAGCATGGCAGTTCCGACGACCGCCGCGAACCACCGCCGCATGCGCGTCCCCCCTCGCCAAGGCATTTCTTACAAGCTGCTCCATGCCTGACGTCGTGCGCGGCGACGCGGGGCAAGGGCGGGGCCACACCCTCAGCAGGGGGTAGATGAGCGCCGGGAAAGGCCTTGGCGATTCTGCGTTCGGGCCGTGCGACAGTCCGCTGACAGTCCTCTCGTCGCCTGCGTGACACTGTCCGCGACGCGGCTGACACTCCTCCGGCGCGGCAAACTTGTCGCCGGACGGGCGGAAGTGCGATGGTGGTGAACAGCATGCTTCCGGACCGGCGGCGCCGCTTCGCCTTCGACGTGTTGGTGGCAGTCGCCCTGGCTGCCATCACGCTGTTCGTCTTCCTGCCGGCGCTGTGGGGCGGCTGGGTGCAGTTCGACGACGACCGGAACTTCCTCGACAACGCCGCCTACCGGGGCCTCGGCCCGAGTCAGGTGCGGTGGATGTTCTCCGCGGCGATCATGGGGCACTGGACGCCGCTGACCTGGCTGACTCATGGCGCCGACTACGTCGTCTGGGGCATGAACCCCTTCGGCTACCACCTCGGCAACGTCCTGCTCCACGCGGCCAACGCCGCGCTCGTGTACGCGCTCGCGCTTCGTCTCCTGGGCGCGGCGATGCCGGGGGCGGCGACCGTATCGCGTCGCCTGGGCGCGGCGGCGGCGACGCTGGCGTTCGCGCTCCATCCACTACGCGCGGAGTCGGTCGCGTGGATCACCGAGCGGCGCGACGTGCTGTCGGCATTCTTCGCGCTGGCGTCGGTGCTGGCCTACCTGCACTTCTGCGCGGCCGCCGAGGGACGGCGCGCTCGTTACCTCGCCTCGCTCGGGCTCTTCGCGCTGGGGCTGCTCTCGAAGTCGATGCTGGTGTCGCTGCCGGCCGTCCTCCTCGTGCTCGACGTCTATCCGCTGCGTCGCTTCCAGCCGGGCGCGTGGCGCTCGCCGGCCGCGCGCGCCGTCGTCCTCGAAAAGCTGCCGTACCTGGCCCTGGCGCTGGCCTCGGTAGCCGTCACGTCGAGCGCCATGGCGCGCACCGTGCGCGTCACCTCGCTGGCGCTCTATCCCGTGAGCGCGCGCCTGGCGATGGCGGCCTACTCGCTCGCGTTCTATCCATGGAAGCTGCTGGCCCCGCTCGATCTCATGCCCATGTACGAGCTACCCGTGCACGTCTCCCTGCTCGAGCCCCGGTTCCTGGTCTCGATGGTCCTCGTGGTCGTGACGACGGTGGCGGTGGTGCTGGCCCGACACCGCTGGCCGGCCGGGCTCGCGGTCTGGCTGGCGTACGGCGCGCTCCTGGCGCCGGTCAGCGGCCTCGCCCACGCCGGGCCGCAGCTCGTCGCCGACCGATTCAGCTATCTGCCCTCGCTCGCCCTCGCGCTGCTGCTGGGCGCCGGGGTGGTGGCGGCGACGCGACAGGCCGTGCTCGGGCGCGCGGTGCTCGTCGCGGTAGGCCTCTGGATCGTGTCGATGGGGGCGCTGACGTGGGCGCAGGTGCAGGCGTGGCACGACACCGACACGCTGTTCGCGTACGCGATCGAGGTCGATCCCGACTGCGGGTGGTGCTACGCCCAGTACGGCGGCGCGCTGGGCAACCGGGGCGATTTACCAAGCGCCGTCCCGCTCCTCGAGCGCGCCGCTGCGCTTCGTCCCCATCGGGCCGGCTACCAGGCCCAGGCCGGCCTCGCGCTGCTCAAGGCAGGACGCGCCACGGACGCCGTGCCGTACCTCGACCGCGCGGTCGCGATCCAGCCCGGCAATCTCGACGCGGTGACGAATCTCGGCCTGGCGCTCGTCGAGGTGGGCCACGCGGCGGACGCGCTGCCCTACCTCGAGCGGGCGGCGGCCGGGCGGCCCTCGGCGGCGGAGCCGCGCGCGGGCCTGGTGCGAGTGCACCGCGCGCTGGGCCGCCGCGCCGACGCCGACGCGGAGCTGACCGTCCTGCGCCGTCTCGACCCCGCCCTCGCGGCCGGATTGAGGTAGCAGCCACCCCGGAGGGCATTCAGTCGACGCTCGCGCGTCGCCCCCAGGCGCGCAGACGCGCGAAGAGCCGGGCCCAGCGTCCGCCGCCGGCGGCGGGGCCGGGGGTGCGGGGATCGGCCGGCAACCCGCGCCGCGTGTCGCGGTCGAGGTAGAGCTTGACGAGATACGCCTCCAGCGCCGGGCTCACGCGCCGAGGCCGCGGCATCAGCGCACCCCGGCCAGCCGCGCCAGCTCGGCGAACGACCGCACGACGACGTCGGCGGCGCCGGGCGCTGCACCGGCCGGCGCGTAGAGCACCGTGCGCATGCCGACCCGGCGGCCGCCGGCGACGTCGGACTCGACGCTGTCCCCGACCATGGCGGCCTGGGCGGCCGCGACGCCCAGCCGCTCGAGCGCGATCCGGAACAGCGGCGGCTCCGGCTTGCCGACGACGATCGGCGCCACACCCGCCGCTGCGCTCACGGCGGCGACGATGGCGCCGCAGCCCGGCAGGAAGTCGCCGTTCTCGATCGGCAGCCGCGTGTCGACGTTGGGCGTGACGAGCGGCGCTCCGGCGGCGGCCGCGCGGGCGGCGGCGCCGAGGCGCTCGTAGCTGAGGTCGAAGTCGTTGCCGACGGCGACGACGGTGGCCTTGCGGAAGTCGGCCACGCTCACCAGCTGATGCCCGGCGGCGGCGACGACGGCTTCCAGCTCGGGCGCGCCGATCACGAGCACGCGCGAGGGGCCGAAGCGCTCGGCGATGACCTGGCCGAGGATCTCCAGCGGCGTCAGCGTGTGCTCCGCCCACTCGAGGCCCAGACGGCGAAGCTTCGTGCGGACGTCCTGGCTCCGCGCCCGCGAGTTGTTGGTGAGGAAGGCCACGCCGCGGCCGGCGCGGTGGAGCGCGGTCAGCGTCTCCGCGGCGCCCGGGTTCAGCGCGTCGCCCTGCCAGACGCAGCCGTCCAGATCGAAGACGAAGCCGCGACAGTCGGCGAGCACGCGCTCAGTCGCCGGACGAGCGCTTGAACTCGGTGATCGCGTCGGCATAGACCTGCTCGGTCCGCTCGGCGACCGACGCCCACGAGAACTTCTCCTCCACGCGCTTGCGGCCGGCGCGCCCCATGTCGCGGGCCAGCGTCGGGTTGGCGAGCACCCGGCCGATGGCGTCGGCCAGGGCCTCGGGCTGGGCGGGCGGCACCAGCACGCCGGTCTTGCCGTCCTCGACGACCTCGACGATGCCGCCGACGGCGGAGGCAACGACCGGAGCCTCGCACGCCATGGCCTCCAGGTTGATCAGACCGAACGGCTCGTAGACCGACGGACAGACGAACACGGCGGCATGGCTGTAGAGCTGCGTGACGACGTCGACGGGCACCATCTCGTTGATCCACAGGATGTTCGGCCGGCCTTGCACGGCCCGCCGCAACCGCTCCTCGATCTCCGGCGTGTCCGGCGCCGAGGCGCACAGCACGACCTGGACGTCGGCCGGCAGCCGCGGCGCCGCCTCCAGGAGGTGGAAGATGCCCTTCTGATCGGTGATGCGGCCGACGAAGAGCACGAACGGCGGCCTGACGCCCAGCCGGTCGACCGCGTCGCGGGCGGCGGTGCGCTTGAACTGATCCGGGTCGATGCCGTTGTGGATGACGACGACCCGCTCGGGAGCCGCCGCGAAGTGGGCGAGGATGTCCTCGCGCATCTTGTGGGAGACCGCGATCACCCGGTGCGCGCTCTCCACCGCCGTCTTCTCGATCCACGACGACAACAGGTAGCCGCTGCCGAGCTGGTCGGCCTTCCACGGGCGGAGCGGCTCCATGCTGTGCAGCGTGACGATCAGCGGAATCCGGTAGAGCGTGCTGATCCAGAGCGCGCCCATGTCGGCGTACCACGTGTGGGCGTGGACGACGTCGGCGTCGACCTCGTCGCGCGCCATGGCCAGGCCGATCGAGAGCGTCTCCAGGGCCGGCACGAAGCGCGGCGCGTCCTTGCCGCCGCCCACGCGCTCCCACGGCGTGTAGCCGCGCACGGCGATCCCGTCGCGGCGCGGCTCGCGGGGGCCGAAACAGCGGACCTCGACCGCCATGCGACGAGCGAGCGCGCGGCTCAGCTGATCGGCGACCACGCCGGCGCCCCCGTAGATGTGCGGGGGATACTCGCGGGTGACCAGGAGGGCCTTCATGGGCTCAGGCCGGACCGGCCTCGGCCGGGGGCGGCTCGGCGCCCTCGTCCTCCTGGCGCTCGAGCTTGCGGGAGACCGTGCGCGGGTCGATGCCGAGCAGCCGCGCCGTCAGCGTCTTGTTGCCCTTGGTCACCCGCAGCGTCTCGTCGAGCAGGCGCGCCGTGACCTCGGCCAGCGGCGTGCCGATGCGAATCGTGAGCACGCCCTCCGGCAGCGGCGTGGCGCCGGCGATCTCGGGCGGCAGGTCCGCCACCTCGACGCGCGCGCCGCGGGCCAGCACGACGGCGCGCTCGATGACGTTCTCGAGCTGGCGGACGTTGCCCGGCCACGCGAAGGCCTCCAGCTGCCGCACGGCGTCGTCGGTGAGGCCCTCCAGCCGGCGGTTGTTCTTGGCCGCGTAGACCCGCACGAAGTGCGCGGCCAGCACGGAGATGTCCTCGGGCCGGTCGCGCAGCGGCGGTACGGTGAGCGTGATGACGTTGAGGCGATAGAAGAGATCTTCCCGGAAGCGCCGCTCCTTGACCATCTGGGAGAGGTCTTGATTCGTGGCGGCGACGATGCGGACGTCGACGCGGAGGGTTCGCGTGCCGCCGAGCCGCTCGAACTCCCCTTCCTGGAGCACGCGCAGGATCTTGGGCTGGGTCACCGGCGAGAGGTCGCCGATCTCGTCGAGGAAGAGCGTGCCGCCGTCGGCCAGCTCGAAGCGACCCTCCTTGCGCCCGGCGGCGCCGGTGAAGGCGCCCCGCTCGTAGCCGAACAGCTCGGACTCGAGCAGGCCCTCGGGCAGCGAGGCGCAGTTGACGGGCACGAAGGGCCCGGCCTTGCGCGGCGAGCGCTGGTGAATCGCCTTGGCCACGCCCTCCTTGCCGGCCCCGCTCTCGCCGAGGATGAGCACCGTCGCCGAGGAGTCGGCCACCTGTTCGACCAGCGTCATCATCCGGCGGAAGGCCGGGCTGGCCCCGATCATCGCGCCCTGACCGAGCAGGTCGTCCAGCCGCTGCTGCAGCGCCTTGTTCTTCTCGATCAGCTCGCGGCGCTCGAGCGCCTTGTCGATCAGCTTGATGAGCTGCTCGCGCCGGAAGGGCTTGGTCAGGAAGTCATAGGCGCCGTCCTTCATCGCCTTGACCGCCTCCTCCACCGTGCCGAACGCGGTCAACAGGATCACGTCCACGTCGGGAGCGATGGCCTTGGCGGCGCGCAGCAGCTCGAGCCCGGTGAGCCCCGGCATCTTGAGGTCGGTGACGATGAGGTCGATGCCACCGGTCTGCACGCGCTCGAGCGCCGCGCGCCCGTCGGAGGCGAGCACCACGCGGTAGCCCTCGCGGGTCAGCGTGCGCTCGAGGCTCTCGCGCAGCCCGGGATCGTCGTCGGCGACGAGCAGCGTGGCCGGATCAGCCATCGCGCGCTCCGGTGAGGGCGTCGTGGACCGGCCGCTTGACCGGCAGCCGCACGATGAACGTCGCGCCGCCGCCGGGTCGATTCTGCCAGCTCAGCGCGCCGCCGTGCTCGTCGATGATCTGTCGCGTGATCGAGAGCCCCAGCCCGGTGCCCTGCGGCTTGGTCGTGAAGAACGGCTCGAACAGGCGGCCGGCCACCTCGGGCGTGATCCCGTTGCCGGTGTCGGAGACGGCGATCTCGACGGCGTCGCCGTCCGCCCGGCTCTCGATCGTCAGCGCGCCACCGCGGGAGAGCGCCTCCATGCCGTTCTTGAGCAGGTTCTGGACCGCCTGGCGCAGGAGCCCGCGGTCGATCTCCATCATCGGTACCGCCGGGTCGGTGGCCACGTGGATCGTGAGGCCCTGCCGCGTCGCCACCGGCCGGACGAACGCCGCCAGCTCTTCCAGGAGATGGTTGATCGACTCGTCCTCGAAGTGCGGCTTCGGAAAGCGCGCGAAGGCCAGGTACTCCTCGGTCAGCGCGTCGAGGGTGTTCACCTGGTCGCGGATGGCCGCCACCAGTCCCGTCGCCTCGTCCATGTCGGCGCCAGGGTGCGCCCGCACGATGTCTTGCAGCAGCTCGGCGTTCAGCTCGATGGCGGCGATGGGATTGCGCACCTCGTGCGCCACCTTCAGCGACAGGCGGCCGACCGTCGCCATGCGCTCGGCCACCAGCAGCTCTTGCTGGGCAGCCTGGAGGCGATTGAGTGTGCCGGTCAGCTCCGCGTTGAGGCGCTCGACCTCGCCGCGGGCGCCGCGCTCACGCACGGCCACGATGCCGACGACGACGGCGGGCATTCCGAAGAGCACGG
>VBPC01000330.1 GCA_005887895.1 Candidatus Rokuibacteriota bacterium | reverse complement strand
GTCGTAGTCCCGCGCGACATAACGGGCCTCCTCCTGGCACTGGCCCTGGTCGCGCGCCAGCATCTCGGGGGTCGCGTCCGGCCGCGACCAGACGTAGCTCGCGCAGCCCGAGAGCACCAGCGCGACGACGACGACGGCGAGCGCGTTCATGCCTGGGGAGCAGCATCAAGAGTGATGCCGGGCCCGGCCTCGAGCGTCGGTACCTGGGTGCCGGGCACAACGGTTGCTTCCCTCGGGTCGCCATGGTGGTGCCGCGTCACATACTGGAGAGCTCGGGCGACCGTTGTTTCGCCTGCGCGCGCAGCATTGCCGACGACGATCTGGCGGTCTACCTGTACGGGACGCGACATCGGGAGTTCCGCTGATGAACAAGCTGCTGATCTTCCTGCTGACCCTCGCCGGGTCAGCCCCTGGGTCGCCGAGCGCACCGGACCCGTCCGCAATGGTGGTCACGCAGCCCCCGATGCGAGTCGAAAGCGCCCTCGGCGCCTGGCTCGGCACCCTCGTCCAGGCCGACGGCACGCGGCACCCGATCGAGGTCTCCTTCACCGACGGCCTGCGGCCGGAGACGCTGTTCGCCTACTTCCGCACTGGTGATCCCGCGCGGCCCCATACGACGCTCCGTCGCCTCGGGCGCCTGGCTGACGACACGCTGCTGTTCGAGCTGCGGGAAGGCGGCCACATCGCGTTGCGACTGGTCTCCGGACGACTGGTGGGCGAGGTCGTCGACCCTGCCGGCCAGCTGGCCGGCAAGGCCACCCGCGGCATCGAGCTCAGCCGCACCCGACCCTGACGCGAGCGGCCGCAGCAGCCGGTTGCCTTCCGTCCTCACCGCGGGCAACGTGGAGGAGGAATGCTCTGCCTGCCGTGGTGGTCGCTGCTCGTCATCGCCGTCGGCGCCGCGGCGCTCGGCTTCATCGCCCATTTCGGATGGCACTGGTGGCTGCTCTCCCGGCCCGACGCCCAGGGGGGCGGACCGCCCGGCGGACGCGTGAGCTGATCGCCTACGAGCCGCTCTGACGGCTCGCAGGCGGTGCCTTCCGGGAAGCGGACGCGATACGGTGGAACTCGCTGCTGTCGGAGTCCGTCTTCCCGCCGACCTGTGTGCCGCACACGCTGCAAGCGTAGTCGTACTTCTTGCCGTCGGGCAGGACGAGGAGCAGAGCCTTCCGGACCGGGTTGGCCTGCTTGCAGCGCGGGCAGAACAGGCTCGCCGCCTCGAGTTCGCCAAAGCTGTCGCTCATGCCGTCATCTTACCGCTCGAGTTACCGCTCGAGTCCGCGCTCGGCCTCGCCGACCGTCAGCCAGCACGCCGTTGAGACTAGCACATGGCCCCGGCTGGCGGATGGCCGGCGATGGTCGATGGCCCGATGTTTGTAAGCCGCAACGTCGCCAAGCGAAGGGGTGGGCAAGGATGGACGAGGTGACCCGCGGCGACGTCGACGTATCACGTCCCGAGCCGTTCGAGATACTGCTCCTGGACCTCGGCTGCGGTCCCGCCGCGATCAAGACGCTGCTCGACGGCCTCGAGCGCGGCGTCGAGGCGCTCCGCTCGATCCGGGCCCAGATCGCGGCGCACGAGAGGCAGCACTCCGTGTAACGGCCCGGGTGCGGGCGGTTAGCGAGGTGGACGTGGCGGCCGCCCCTGATCCCCGGGGGCATCCAGACGAGAAAGGTGAGCGCCGCCGATTCGTCGTGCCAGCGACGTAGAGCCGGTCGTTCGCGGCGGCCGCGGCATCGTCGCGCCGCCCAGCGCGCCCGCAAGTGTGCCGGCTCGAACCTGCCGAGGCACGACGACCCGGCGCCCCCCCACGGTCCG
Source organism: Candidatus Rokuibacteriota bacterium (assembly GCA_005887895.1). GTDB lineage: Bacteria > Methylomirabilota > Methylomirabilia > Rokubacteriales > CSP1-6 > AR5. The sequence continues at coordinate 1,397 of VBPC01000330.1, read as the reverse complement.
CACGACCGTGCCCGTTCCGACGGGGAGCGGCGGAAACAATGCGCGCTTGACGGGCAACTGGAAGGCTCGGGCCAACGCGGCGCCTCGACTGCCGCGAGCGACTTCGGACGGACGCGGCTTCTTCAAGGGAGTACGCTCCAGCCACCCCATCGCGTGCGACGACCGGATCTACGGCGGCTCGATTCGATTTCGGCATGTGCCGTGAGACGCCGCAAGTCGGGCTTTACCCGACACCGCGGCGTGGAGCGGAGGAAACGCGAACCCGCGGGTACTCTAGGCCGCCATCAATGTCCTCGATGCTCCTCGTCATCGTCGCGCCGAGGGAGGTCTCGCTCCATCGATACCTGACCATGCGCTTCGTCGGTGTCCCCGGTGTTCAGATCATCCTCGACCGCCGTCACGGCGAGCGCCGACGCGCGCAGACGCCTCACGACACGGAACGACGCAACCGCAGCGAGCGGCGACGCCATCGCGGAGAAGTCCACCACCTCGGCTTCACGCTGGTTCGACTCTGATCGACCCCTGTCGCGTCGACCTGAGCGTCACCCTCCAGGTCGAGGCGCCGCCGCCACGACCCGCGCCGCCACCCTCACGCGCCGGCGGCCACGATGGCCCGCCGAACGCTGTCGCGCGCCACGGCGCACACATCGGCGCCGGGATCGGGCAGCCCCTTCAGGGCGTCGGTAGCGCTGCTGAAGAAGTCGAGGAGCGATCGCGCCTCCGGGACCGTGCACCTCACGACGCGGACCGGCTCGCCGCCCGGACCGGGTTCCGCCTGCTCGAGGACGGCACGCGCCGACGGATGGAGCGAACTGGCACCGGGTGGGAGTGGTTCCAGCGCGATTTGACGGGCCCGGTCGCCGAGATGGATCCGAACAATAGAGCGAGTCACAGCATGCTCTTCATACGTCGGCTCCGCGCACGGGGGAACCCCCGATCGGGGGCCCTCCACCGATTCGTGAGGCCGGGTCAGATGGCTACCGGAGCAGGCAGAACCCCTGCGCCTCGATGCCGAGGGCGACGTTGAACTTGCTGCGGTTGTTGGCTGCAGCTCGCGGAGACGCTTCGACGGATGAGACAGGGCTTGGGAATGACGCAACGTGAAATGGCGAAGCGGCTTGGGATCAGTCAGCCGACGCTTGCTCGCCTAGAGAACGCCGACCTGAACACGACCCTCAAGACCTTGGCGCAGATTTGCCGGGCGCTTCACTGCCGCCCGGGAGACCTGTTCGAGCCGGGCGGGGTGAAGATGCCGTCGCGGCGAGGGCGCTAGCTGCCCTTTCGGCGGGCTCGGCGTTCAGCGGCTCGTGCGACCATGGCGGCCACGCTGGCCTCGACGGCATGAAAACTGCTCGGGACTACAACGGGAGGGACCAGCCATGTCCAACGTATATTTG
>VBPC01000006.1 GCA_005887895.1 Candidatus Rokuibacteriota bacterium | reverse complement strand
GTTTTTCGGCGGCCCCACCGAGGACATGGCTCCGCGTCCGTCCTGGCTTCCCGCCGCCGAGGGGCGGCTCGAGGACGGCACCTACGTCATCCAGCTCGCGCTGCCGGGCGTGGATGTGAAGGACGTCGAGGTGTCCTTGATGGACAACGTCCTCACCGTGAAGGGCGACCGCAAGGCCGACCATGACACCGCGGGCAAAGACTATTTCGTCCGCGAGGTCGCCTACGGCGCGTACCAGCGGAATTTCGCCCTTCCCGAGGGCGTCGACGGCGCTCGCGTGGAAGCCACGTACGCCAAGGGCATGCTCGAGGTGAGGGTCCCCGCGCCGCACGCCGCGACGCCGAGGATGATCGAAGTCAAGGCCGCCTGATCGAGGCAGGCCGGAACCGAGGCCGTGCCGGTGTCGCCCGGCACGGGCCTCGGCGACCTCGAGGCCCGGAACCTCGTTCAGATCGCTCGGATCCGCTCGACCGCCTGCAGCGTCTGCTCGCGCGACCCGAACGCCGTCAGCCGGAAATACCCCTCGCCGCTCGGACCGAAGCCGGAGCCGGGCACGCCCACCACGTGGGCCCGGGTCAGCAGCGCATCGAAGAAGTCCCATGACGTCACGCCGGCCGGCGCCCGCAGCCAGATGTAGGGCGCGTTGCGGCCGCCGTAGACGGCGACCCCCGCCGCCCGCAGGCCGTCGGCGATGAGGCGCGCGTTCTCCAGGTAGTACTCGATGAGCGCGCGCACCTGCTTCTGGCCCTGGGGCGTGAACACCGCGGCGCCGGCCTTCTGGATGAGGTACGGGGGCCCCTGATACTTGATCGCCGTGCGCCGGTGCCAGAGCGCGTTCAGGCTCGACACGCTGCCGTCGGCGAAACGACCGCGCGTCTCCTTCGGCACGACCGTGTAGGCCAGCCGCAGGCCGTGAAGCCGGCGTTCTTGGCGGCTCTCGATCGCCACCGCGCGCGCGCCCTCGATCTCGTAGATCGAGTGCGGGACGTCGGCGTCCACGATGTAGGCCTCGTAGGCGGCGTCGAACAGGATGCGCGCGTCGTGCGCACGCGCGTAGTCCACCCAGCGCTGCAGGGCGACGCGCGTCGCCACCGCGCCGGTCGGGTTGTTCGGGGAGCAGAGGTAGATGAGATCCACGTGCCGCTCGGGCAGCGCCGGCTGGAAGTCGTTCTCGGCGGTGCACGGCAGGTAGACCATGCGGCGTAGCGGCCGGCGGGATCGGCGGCGCCCGAGCGGCCGGCCACCACGTTGGCGTCGGCGTAGACCGGGTACACGGGATCCATCAGGGCCACCACGGGCCACCACGCACTCGCGGGCGAACAGCTCTTGCAGGTTGGCGCTGTCGCTCTTGCCGCCGTCGCTGATGAAGATCTCGTCGGTGCCGAGCGTGATCCCGCGCGGCGCGAAGTCGTGGCGCGCGATCTCGGCGGCCAGCCACTCGTAGCCGGTGTAGGGGCCGTAGCCCTTGAAGCTCTCGGCCCGCGCCAGCTCGTCCACCGCCTCGTGCAGCGCGTGCACCACCGCCGGCGGCAGCGGTCGCGTGACGTCGCCGATGCCGAGGTTGATCAGCCGGGGCTCGGGGTGCGCGTCGGTGAATGCCCGGGTGCGGCGCCGGTCAAAACGTCCACGCGATGGCCGAAAACGTACATTGACGCCGGCCCGTCGCGCGGCGTGCAATTGCCGCCACGGCGATGACCCACTGGGCCTATCTCTACCTGCTGCGCGTGCCGCTGCTCGCCTGGCTGGTCCTCGTCGGACTCGCGCCGCTGTCGGTGTGGGGAGCGGCGCCGCTGGGCCCGGTGCTGCGCGGGCTGTTCGACCTCGCCCCGGCGGCCGGGGGCGGGGGCAATGCCGGCCTCGTGCCGCTGCGGATCGTCGTGGCCTTCGGCCTCGTGACCCTGCAGGCGTTGATGGCGGCCACGGCGATCGGCGTGACCGCCCGCCTGGTCGTCCTCGAGGGCGCCGTCCGGTTCGGCGCGGGCCTGGTGACCAACACGCCGGGCGTCAGGCTGTCGCTGCGAGTCGCTCCGGCCCTGGCTGCGCTGGTCCTCGTCGGCGGCGCCTGGTCGCAGTCGTGGGGCGAGGGTGGCTTCGGCCGCATCGGCGGCATGACGGTCGGCACGGTCGGCGGCATCGCGCTCTTCTACGTGCTCGCCACCGACGTCCAGCGGTGGCTCTGGCGATACGTCAGGGGGCGTCGCCGCGCCGACCGTCGCCATCTCGGCAGCCGCGCCGTGCATCGCCTCGTCGGCGGCCTCGAGCGCCTGGCGACGCTCAGCCCGGCCGGCTATCTCCGGGACGGGCAGCTGCACGACCGCCACGTGCACGCGCTGCTGCAGGCCGGCGTCGCGGCGCTCGTCTACGTCGGTCTCCTTCTCGTCAAGCTCACGCCGACCGACGTCGCCTGGGTGCCCACGCTCTGTCTCGTCCTCACCCTGCTGATCGTGGTGTGCTACGTGCTCGGCGCCGTGACGTTCTTCTTCGACCGTTTCCGCGTGCCGGTGCTGCTCGTCGTCCTCGCGTACTTCACGGTGGTGGGCCTGTCGGCGCGCGCCGACAGCTTCTTCCGCACCGCCGAGGCGCCCGCCCCCGCCTGGCAGGAGCCGAACACGCCGCTGTTTCAGCTGACGCGCGCGCGCACGGGCCGCCCGGTCGTGCTGGTGGCGGCGACCGGCGGCGGCATCCAGGCCTCGGCGTGGACGGCCCGCGTGCTGGCCGGCCTGCACCAGGACACCGAGCGGACGCCGGCGCGCTTCGACGAGGCCGTGCGCGTCATCAGCTCCGTGTCGGGCGGCTCCGTCGGCGCCCTGTTCATGCTCGACGCCTGGGGCCTGCCCGGCGCCGGACGGCTGCCGCCGGTCGACGACCTCGACACCTACGGGCCGGTGGCGAACGCCGAGGCCTCGTCGCTCGACGACGTCGCCTGGGGCCTCGTCTACTCCGACGTCGTCTACTCGCTGCTGCCGATGGTCCGCGCCGCCGACTGGATGCTGACGAGCGATCGCGGCTCGTCGATCGAGAGCGCATGGCGCGCGCGCCTCTCGCGCCGGCGGTTCCCGCTGGCCGAGTGGCGCACGGAGGCGGTGGCGGGGCGTCGCCCGGCGGTCATCTTCAACGCCACGCTCGTCGAGAGCGGCGAGCGGCTGCTCATCGCCACGACCGATCTCGAGCGCGCGGTCGCCGGGCGTCCCTGGTGCGATCCGACGGCGCCGCCGCCGGCCAACGTCGGCCGCCGCGACTTCCGCCTGCTCTACTGCGACCGCGAGATCGAGGCGGTGACGGCCGCGCGCCTGTCGGCGACGTTTCCCTACGTCACGCCGGCCACGCGGATCCTGCGCCGCGCGGGCCCGCGCCGACCCGAGTACCACGTCGTCGACGGCGGGTACTACGACAACTATGGCGTGGCCACGCTGATCGAGTGGCTCAACGACGCGATCCGCGACGAGGCGGCCGGCGCGCTCCCGTCGATCCTGATCGTCGAGATCCGCGCCAAGCCGGTCGGGGAGCCGACGGGCCCGGACGGCTCGCGCGGCCTGCTGTTCCAGGCGCTCCATCCGGTGACCACGATGCTGCAGGTGTGGGGCACGGGCCAGCTCTCGCACAACGAGCTCGACGCGCGGCTGCTCCAGGCCAGCGCGCGGCTGGCGGCGCAGAACGTCCGGCTGCGCCGCGTGATCTTCGAGTTCCCCAGCGTTGACGTGACCGGCGTGCCCATCCGCCCGCCGCTGTCCTGGCATCTCACGCCCGACGACCTGGTGACCCTGCGCTGGGCGTGGGAGTACCGCATGGACCCCTGCCGTCAGCTCGTGCGCGACTTCCTGCGGGACGGGCCGCGCGCGGGCGGCCCGGAGCTGCTTCGGTGTGGCCTCTGACGCGCGTCGCCGCCGTCGCCGGCGTGCTGACGCTGATCGGCGGCGTCGTCGTCGCGGGCGGGCCGCTCTGCCGTCACGCGCTGCCGAACCGGCTGACGGATCCGGGCCTGGCGCTGCAGCTGGCGGCCTCCACGCACGACGTGGAGACCGTCCTCGGCCAGCGCGTCTGGTGCCCGGCAACGCCGACCGCGGCGGCAACGCCGACGTGCCTGGCCAACAAGAGCACGCTCGACATGCAGCAGGCGCGCGACCTGGTCTTCATCCCGATCTACGTCGCCTTCCTCGTGCTGGTGGGGCTGCTGGTGTGGCGCCACGGGGTGCCGGGAGGGCGCTGGCTGGGCCTGGTCGCCGTGGTCCTCGCGGTGGGCGCCGGCCTCTGCGACGTCCAGGAGGACCGGATCATCCGCGTGCTGCTCGGCCCCGCGCCGGTCTGCGCGGCGATGCCGCGCCCGTGGGCGCTGGCCAAGTGGCGGATGCTGTGCGCGGTGCTGGCGCTGAACATTCCGCTCTTCCTGGCCGACCGTGACCTGCGCGGCGTCGGGCGCTGGGCGGGCTACGCGGCGATCGTGCTGGGCGTCGCCGCGCTGTACTTCGGCGGGATGCAGCTCGCCACCGGCGACGACACGTACCTCGAGAGCGCGCTGCCGGTGGTGGCGGCGGCCTTCGCGGCGACCTGGGTCGCCGTGGCCGGCCGCGCGTGGTTCCCGGCCGGCCTCCTCGCCGGCCTCGACGCGCTCGGCAGCCGGCCGTGGCTGCGCCGCTTCGCCGCCTGGCCCGACGACGAAGAGACAGGCTCCTGAAAAAGGCAGCCCGCTAAGCTATTTCGTCAGGCCGTAGAACTTGGCGGCGTTCTCGCAGGTGATCTTGCGCGTGACGTCGGCGGGCAGGTGGCCGAACTGCTCCTCGATGTACTTCGACGACTCCGGCCACACGCCGTCGGTGTGGGGGTAGTCGGAGGCCCACATCAGCGTCTCGGCGCCCATCTCGTCGATCAGCTTCGTGCCGATGCGGTCGAACTGGAAGGTGGCCTTGCACTGGCGACGCCAGTAGTCGCTCGGCTTCATCGTCAGCCCGAGGTCGCGGAAGCGGTCCTCCCACTCGAAGTCCATGCGATCGAGCGCGTAGGGGATCCAGCCGATGCCGCTCTCGCCGAACGAGATCCGGAGGTTCGGATAGCGCTCGAGCACGGCGGCGCCGATCACCGCCGCCAGGATGTTCACCAGGTTCATCTGGAAGCCGGAGACGCCGGTGAACAGCGCGGCGCGGCGCGTGAGGCCGGTCTGCTTCTCGCGGACGCCGGGCGGCATCGTCGGGAAGGTGTGGAAGTGCAGCGGCAGATTCACCGCGTTCACGGCCTGCCAGAGCGGCTCCCACACGGGATGCCACATGGGCTCCATGTCCCACGAGCACGAGAGCTCCATGCCGCGCAGGCCGAGCCGGGCCACGCGGTCGACCTCCTTGACGGCGGCGTCGATGTCGCCGTAGGGCAGGCAGGCGAGGCCGAGCTGGCGGTCGGGATAGTAGTGGCAGAAGTCGGCCAGCCAGTCGTTGTAGATGCGGAACATCTCGATGGCCGCCTCGTGGTCGTTCAGGCGCGTGGCGGCACCGAGGATGCCGAAGATGACCTCCGCCTGCACGCCGTCGCGCTCCATGTCCTTCAAGCGCAGGTGCGGGTCGGTCGGCCGCCGGATGCCCTTCTGGCCGTCCGTGTAGAGGCCGGTCTCGGCCATCTTGTCGACGCGGTAGTTCTGGCCGGGCACGAGCTTCTGGCCCGAGGGGCCCACGCCGCCGACCAGCCCGAACGAGGCGCCGTTCTTGCTGGTCCAGTACGGGCCGTCGGGACCGTCGGTCACGTCGGGCATGCGATCGCGCATGGCGGCCGTGGCGTTCGACGTGAAGAGATCGCTCGGGATCCACGGCATGTCGATGTGGCAGTCGGCCGAGATTCGCGTGTAGTTCATGGGCTCACGCCCCTCCGGTGACGTCGATGGTGACGCCGGTGACGAAGTCGGCGTCGCTGGACGCCAGGAAGCAGATCACCCGCGCCTGGTCGACCGGCTCGGCGACGCGGCGCAGCGGCGTGCGCTCGACCTCGCGGGCCTTCTCCTCGGCCGTCATCCGGTCCCAGCGCGGACGCAGGCGCGGGCTCAGCGTGAGGCTGGGGGCGATGGCGTTGACGTTCACGCCATAGGGGCCGAGCTCCAGCGAGAGCTTGCGGGTGAGCGCGATGATGCCGCCCTTGGCGGCGGCGTAGGCGCTGCTGCTCGAGGGGCTCTTGCCGCGGCCGGCGATCGACGAGATGTTGACGATCTTGCCGCTGCGCTGCCGCTTCATCACCGGGACCACGGCCTGCGTGAACAGGAACGTGCCCGTGAGGTTGAAGTGCAGCAGCTTCTGCCACTCGTCGAGCGTCAGCTCCTCCACCGGCGCGGCCGGACGGCCGATGATCGTGCTGCCGCCGATGGCGTTGACGAGGATGTCGATGCGCCCGTGGGCGTCGACCGTGCGGCGGACGACGTCGCCGACCTGAGCGGCCTCGAGGCCGTCGGCGGGCACGGCGTGGGCCGTGCCGCCGGCGGCGCGAACGGTTCCGACCAGCGACTCGAGCGCGGCCTTGTCGAGGTCGACGGCCACGACCGTCCCGCCCTCGCCGCCGATGATCTCGGCCGAGGCGCGGCCGATGCCGCTGCCGGCCGCGGTGATCAGCGCGACCCTGCCGGTGAATCGCATGGCCGCCTCAGCTGCGGTACGAGGGGTCGTTGCGTTCCAGCCGGCGCAAGAGTCCCGGCCACACCAGCGCCCCCTGGCCGCCGCGGCGCCGCTGGGCGGCTTCGGCCGCCGCGTAGCCGGCCTCGAGGACTTCCTTGGGCACCGGGATCAGCTCACCGCCGCCCGACTGCGCGCGCACCTGGATCGCGGAGGCCGCCTCCAGGTAGTACATGCGGATGAAGGCGTCGGCCACGGTCTCACCGACGGTCAGCAGCCCGTGGTTGCGCAGGATGAGCGAGGTCTTGTCGCCGAGGTCGTTCACGAGCCGGGGCTTCTCGTCGTCGTTGAGCGCCGGTCCCTCGAAGTCGTGGTAGCCGAGGCTCGTCAGCACGAACAGCGAGTGCTGGGAGATCGGCAGCAGCCCGGCGCGCTGGGTCGACACCGCCACGCCGTTGACGGTGTGGGTGTGCAGCACGCAGCGGGCGTCGTGGCGCGCGGCGTGGATCGCGCTGTGGATCACGAAGCCGGCCGGGTTCACCGGGAACGGGGAGTCCTGGACCTTGTTGCCGTGCAGGTCGATCTTGACCAGGCTCGAGGCCGTGATCTCGTCGAAGAAGACGCCGTAGGGGTTGATGAGGAACTGGTCCTCGGTGCCCGGCACCCGCAGCGTGATGTGGGTGAAGATCAGGTCCTCCCAGCCGTACAGGGCGACCAGCCGGTAGGCCGCGGCCAGGTCGACGCGAGCCGCCCATTCTTCGGGCGAGACCTGGTCCTTCAGCGACGGAATCTCGAGCGCCGTCTCAGTCATGACGTTCCTTCCTCTAGATGTTGTAGAGCGCGGCCACGTTGTCGCAGGTGATCTTGCGGCGGACACGGTCGGAGAGCCCGCCGAGATGCTTGTTGAGGTGACCGCGCGAGTCCGGCCATACACAATCGGGGTGCGGATAGTCCGCGCCCCAGATGATGTTGTCCTCGCCGATCAACGGGATGATCGGCTCCAGAAACTGGTCTTGCTGGTAGGTCACGTAGCCCTGGCGGCGGAAGTAGTCGCTCGGCTTCAGCTTGAACCCGAGCGCGCGGCCGCGGTCCTCGTACTCGGTGTCGAGACGGTCGAACACGTAGGGCAGCCAGGTCACGCCCGATTCTCCCAGCACGAACTTCATGTCGGGATACTTCTCCGGCGCGCCGGAGGCGATGACCGACACCAGCACCTCCATCGTGTCGAGCTGGAAGAGCGCCGAGCGCACCAGCCGCCACTGCACGGCGTACTGCTTCTCCATCTCCGGCGTGTCCGGCGCGCGCACGGCCTTGAAGCCCGTCGAGTGGAACGAGATCGGGAAGTGACACTCGGCCGCGGCCTCCCACATCGGATGCCATTCGTGCTGGTAGAGCGGGATGGGCATCCGCTTGAAGGCGAGATCGCCGCCGCGCAGCCCGAGCTTGGCGCAGCGCCGCACCTCGGCCGCCGCCACCTGCGGATCGGTGTTGGGGATGATCGCCAGCGGGAAGATGCGGCTGGGATCCGAGCGGCGGGCGAAGTCGGCGGCCCAGTCGTTGTAGATCGCGTTGGCCCACGCTCGCAGCTCGGCGGTGTTGATGAGGTCGTTGATCATCAGGCAGCCGTAGACGACCTCGGCGTCGAGGCCGTCGCGGTCGAGGTCGGCCAGGCGCAGCTCGGGCGTGGTCGGCCGGGGTCGGGCGCCGGGCCGGTAGTCCCACTCGAAGCCGGAGCTCTTCATCTCGTCGATGTGGCCGAACATGCCGGGCGTGTACTTGAGGAAGCCCGGGCCGACGCCGTTCCACATGCCCTTGTCCTGGGCATCGACGAACCAGTGGAGGCCGTCCTCGAGCTCCTCCACCCGTGGCACCAGCAGCTTCCACTTCGCCGGCGCCTGCGCGGACCAGAGATCGGGCGGGCAATAGGTGAGGTCGATGTGGTTGTCGCCGGAGATCAGCCGCTCGCTCATGGCGCGCTCCTTGGCGAAGGGGGTCGTGGCCGTGATCGTAACACGGTGTACCCTAGGGCACCGTGCCCGTCCCCGTCGGCCTCAACGTCTGGTCACGCCTCGTGGAAACCACGTTCCCGTACCTCGACCGCACCGTGGCGCCCTTCGACTCGCTGTGGATGCCCGACCACGTGCAGTACGACGGTCACAAGGTGGCCGAGGGCTGGACCCTCCTGACCTGGGCGCTGGCGCGCTACCCCGACAAGCTGGCCGGCCACGAGGTGCTCTGCAACAGCTTCCGCAACCCCGCCCACACCGCCAAGATGGTCGCCACGGCGCAGGCGCTCTCGGGGGGCCGCGTGATCCTCGGCATCGGCGCCGGCTGGAACGAGGAGGAGTACCGCGCCTACGGCTGGCCGTTTCCGCCGACGCGCGTGCGCATCGCCCAGCTCGCCGAGGCCATCACGCTGATCCGCCTCCTGTGGACGGAGTCGCCGGCCAGTTATCGCGGCGAGCACTACCAGATCGCCAATGCGGTCTGCGAGCCGCGGCCGGCGCCGATCCCGCCGGTGATGGTCGGTGGCCACGGCGAGAAGTACCTGCTGCGGGTGGTGGCCGAGCACGCCGACTGGTGGAACTACAGCTTCCGCGACATGGCGACGTACGTCCACAAGCAGGAGGCGCTCAAGGCGCACTGCCGCGAGGTCAAGCGCGACTACGACGCGATCGAGCAGGTCGTGCGCGTCGGCATTCTCATCGCCGAGACCGAGCGCGAGATCGAGCGGGTGAAGGCGCGGCCGGACACGCGCCCGCTCGGCGACATCCATCTCGTCGGCACGCCGGCCCAGGTGACCGAGACGATGCTCGGGATCCTTCGCCAGGGCGCCAGGCGCTTCACCGTCAACTTCGCCGACGTCCCGCGGCCGGAGGGCACCTGGCTGTTCTCGGCGACGGTCCTGCCGCATTTGGAATAGAGGAGAAGAACATGGCGCTGAGCGTGCCGGATAGCTGGGGACTGGCGGGGAAGGTCGCGATCGTCACCGGGGGCGGCGCGGCGGGCGACGGCATCGGCAACGGCCGGGCGGCGGCGATCCTGCTGGCCAAGGCCGGCGCGCGCGTCGTCGTGGTCGATCGCGACAAGGCGCTGGCGGGCCGCACGGTCGAGATGATCCGCGAGGTCGAGGGCGAGGCGATCGCGCTCGAGGCCGACGTCACCCAGGCCCGCGACTGCGCGGCGATGGTGCAGGCCGCGCTCGACACGTTCGGCCGGCTCGACCTGCTGGACAACAACGTCGGCATCGGCAGTCGCGGCTCCGTCGTGGACGAGCCCGAGGAGACCTGGCGCCGGGTGATGCAGGTCAACGTCGAGAGCATGTTCCTCGCCGCCAAGCACGCCATCCCGGCCATGCGGCGCGCCGGCGGTGGCGCCATCGTCAACGTCTCGTCGATCTCGGCCCTGCGTCCGCGCGGGCTGACGACCTACTCGGTGTCCAAGGGCGCCGTCATCGCCCTCACGCAGGCGATGGCGGTCGACCACGGCCCCGAGAGCATCCGGGTCAACTGCGTGGCGCCGGGCCCGGTCTACACGCCGATGGTCTACCAGCGCGGCATGAGCGCGACCGTCCGCGACCGCCGCCGCAATGCCTCGCTGCTGAAGATCGAGGGCACCGGCTGGGACATCGGCCACGCCGTGCGCTATCTGCTCTCCGATTACGCGCGCTACATCACCGGCCACGTCCTGGTGGTGGACGGCGGCACCACCGTCACGGCGCCGGAGCGCGACTCGCAGTAGCGCTACGCGCGCTTGTCCTTCGGCGCGAGCCGGGCTTTCTTCAGCTCCGCCTGGATCAGGGCGCGGCGCGCGGCGGCGTCGTCGGCGTCTTCTCCCGCTGGGCCGTCGCTTCGAGCTCCTTCGCGCGCGCCTCGAACCGGCGCGCCTGCGCCCGTGCCCGCCAGCGCTGGATACCGAGCGGGACGCCGGCGATGGCGAGCCCGGCCGCGAACGAGCCCAGAATCAGCCCGGCGAGCGGGACGCCCTCGAGGTTCCAGACGAAGACATGCACGGTGGTCGGCGTCCCGTTCTGTAACGCGAAGACCGCCACCGCGGCGGCGAGCAGCGCGACGAGCAGATAGGCGATCGCCATGCCCGATTGTAACCGCGAGTGACACGCCGGGGGGCCTGGACTACACTGCCGCTCATCACACTCCCGGTCGAGGAGGACCGCATGCGTGGATTCCGAGTGACGCTGGCCGCCGTGGTGCTCCTGCTGATGGCCGCCATCGGGTTCTCGCCGTCCGCGCCGGCCGCGGTGCAGGAGGTCCTGGTCGGAGAGCTGCTCCCGCTGACCGGCAACTTCGCGAGCTTGGGCCAGCAGTACCTGTGGGCCGGGCAGACCGCGGAGGACATCGTCAACAACGACTATGCTGGCCTGCAGGTGCCTCTCGGCCCCGGCAAGGGCTTCCCGAGCCTGGGCGGGGCCACGCTGAAGCTGGTCGTGCGCGACGACCAGAGCCGCGGCGACCTGGCCCGCACGCTCGCCGAGCAGCTGATCACCGTGAACAAGGTCGTGTGGCTCAACGGCGACGGCACCAGCGGCAACACGTCCCTGCTGCAGCCGGTGGTCGAGGGCTTCGGCATCCCGCTCAGCTGTCATCCGTGCGCCTCGCCGACGCTCACCGACAAGGGGTTCAAGTGGTTCTGGCGCACCGGGCCCAACGACCGCACGATGGTGGCCAGCGTGTTCTCGTTCCTCAAGGAGTGGCCGGACCACGGCGGCCCGCGCGATCTCAAGACGATCGCGCTCTTCTCGTGCGACAACCTGTTCTGCCAGGACAACCACAAGATCGCCACCGAGCTGGCCACGCGCGACGGCTACCAGATCGTCGCCAGCCTCACCACCAAGACCGGCGCCACCACGCTTGCCTCCGAGGTGCAGCGGCTGCAGGCGGCCAACCCCGACATCCTCTTCCTCGTGCAGTACCCGCCGGAGACGACCGTGTTTCAGGCCGACGCCAAGCGCGCGGGCTGGACCCCGAAGGTGATCGCCACCAGCAACGGCGCCTACTCCGACCAGACCTGGCTGGTGGCGCAGAGGGCGACCAACGGCGCCGCCGGCTGGATCGGCCGGGACCCCACCGCGATCGACCTGGCCAGCCAGAAGCCGGCCTGGAAGCAGGTCAACGAGATCTACAAGAAGTACAGCCACGGCCAGGACATGGGCGAGCTCGCCATGCGCGAGATCACCGGCCTGCTGTGGATGGCCGACGTCATCAATCGCGCCAAGTCCGTCGACCCGGCCGCGCTCGCCAGGGCCGCCGAGGAGACGAACATGACCCCGGAGCAGATGATCATCGACTACAAGGGCATCAAGTTCGACAAGAACCACCAGAACGAGCTGGCCACCGGCGTCGTCACCCAGGTCGGCTGGGACGACCAGAAGCACACGATCTGGCCGTGGGACCTCGCCAAGCGGGCCGGCTACACGATGATCCACCCGAACCCGAGCTGGGCGGAGCGGGACGCCAAGCCGAAGCCGCGCTGACGCCGGGGCGGTACGCGGCGATGACGCTCGTCCTGCAGGCGGTCGTCAACGGGCTCGAGATGGGGCTGGTCTACGCGCTGGTCGCGGTGGGCCTGGCGATCATCTGGGGCCTCATGGAGATGATCAACTTCGCCCACGGCGAGCTGCTGATGCTCGGCATGTTCGGCGCGTGGTGGTTCAGCACGACGCTGCACCTCGATCCACTGCTGGCGATCCCCCCCGTGGCGCTCGTCATGTTCGGCGTCGGCCGGCTCATCTACACGCTGCTGATGCGGCGCGTGCAGCGCGGCGAGACGTTCGCCCAGATCTTCGCCACCATCGGGCTCTTCTTCTTCCTGCAGAACAGCGCGGTGGCCGCCTTCACCAGCGACTACCGCTTCGTGGAAGGCGGCCTCCTGAGCCGGCTGAGCGGCATCAATCTGCACCTGGCCGGTCTTTCGGTCGGGCTGCCGCTGCTCATCGCCGGCGCCCTCGCCCTGGTGCTGTTCCTGGCGCTCTACCTGCTGGTCGAGCGCACCGAGTTCGGCCTGGCGCTGCAGGCGACGTCGGAGGATCGCGAGGCCGCGATGCTGGTCGGCATCCGGCCGCAGCGCATGTTCGCGGTGGCCTGGGGCCTGGGCGCCGCCCTTGTCGCGGTGGCCGGCGCCATCCTCGCCAACTTCTTCGCGGCCTATCCGCAGGTGGGGTTTCCGTTCACCGTGCTGGCCTACGCCATCGTCGCCCTCGGCGGCTTCGGCAGCATCCTGGGCACGCTGCTGGCCGCCCTGCTCGTCGGCGTCGTGCAGAGCGTGACCGTCGTGTACCTGCCGCCGGCCTTCAAGGACGCGTTCGTGTTCGCCTCGTACCTCCTGATCGGACTCCTGCGCCCGCAGGGCCTCTTCGGCAAGTTCTGAGCGTGCCCGCGCTCGCGCTCGCCGCCGCCGCGCTGATCGCGCTGGCCCTTCCCATTCCCCTGCAGGTGGCCGGCTACTCGTACTTCGTGACGGTCGCCTTCCTCGTCATCCTCAACGCGATGCTCGGCGTCGGCTGGAACGTCATCGGTGGCTGGGCGGGACAGTTCGACTTCGGCCCCAACGTGTTCTTCGCCGTCGGCGCCTACGTCGCCGCGCTGCTGGCGGTTCACCTGGCGCTGAGCCCGTGGCTCGGGCTCGTGGCCGGCGTCGGCGCGGCCGTCGTGATCTGCGCGGTCCTGACCTGGCCGATCACCCAGCTGCGCGGCCACTACTTCGCCATCGCCACCGTGGCGATCTGGATGATCGCCCAGCCGATCGGCGCCACCTGGGAGCTGATCAACGGCAGCCGCGGGCTGTTCCTCCCGCTGCGGCCGGCCACCGGCCCGCTCGACGCGGTCGTCAGCCTGCGGTTCCCCGGCCGGAGCAAGGCGCTCGCCTTCTACTACGTGATCCTCGTGCTGTTCGCGGTCACGCTCGTCCTGCTCCGCATGGTCGACCGCTCCAAGCTCGGCTTCTACTTCCGGGCCATTCGCGACGACCAGGAGGGCGCCGAGGGCATCGGCATCGACAGCCGCCTCTACAAGGTCATCGCCCGCTCGATCACCGCCGCCGTCTTCGCCGCCGCCGGCGTGGTCTACGCGTTCTGGGCGCTGGCGGTCTTTCCCGAGCAGGTGCTCGACCTCAACTGGTCCACGTTCCCCATGATGGCCACCGTCGTGGGCGGCATCGGCTCGCTGTGGGGCCCGGTGGTGGGCGCCGTGCTGTTGATCCCGATCTCGCAGCTGATGGGCGCCACGCTCGGGGCCGGCCCGCTGGCCGGACGGGGCATCGACCTCGTCGTCTACGGCGTCATCATCATGCTGGTGGCCGCGCTGCGCCCCAACGGCCTGCTCTCGCTGCCGTGGCGCGCGTGGGGCCGGCGGCTGGTGGGCCGGAGGCGATGAGCCCGCGGGCGATCGAGGAGCGCCACGGCTGCGCCGGGGCGCTCCGAGCGGCGGGGGGGGTGGGGGGCCATGTCGGGGCCCCCCACGTCAGATGACGGCGCTGCTGGAGGTCGACGGCTGCACGAAGCGCTTCGGCGGCCTCGTCGCCAACCACGACGTGACGCTGGCCATCGAGCCCGGCGAGATCGTCGGCCTGATCGGACCCAACGGCGCCGGCAAGACGACGCTCTTCAACTGCATCAGCGGCCGATTGCACGCCGACGAGGGGCGCATCCGCTTCGCCGGCGCCGACATCACGCGGCTGGGGGCGGACCGCATCTGCCACCTCGGCGTCGCCCGCACGTGGCAGATCGTCCGCGCGTTCGGCCGCATGACCGTGCTGGACAACGTGATGTGCGGCGCCTTCGGACGCACGAACCGGACGTCGGAGGCGCGCGTGCGCGCCCGGCGGCTGCTCGACTTCACCGGCCTGGCCGGTCACGAGCCGGTGCTGGCGGCCAATCTCACGCTGGCCGACAAGAAGCGGCTGGAGATCGCGCGCGCGCTGGCGACCCAGCCTCGGCTGCTCCTGCTCGACGAGGCGATGTCGGGCCTGACGCCGCTGGAGACGGCCGCCGCCGTCGACCTCGTCCGTCGCATCCACGCCGAGCTGGGGCTGGCGATCTGCGTCGTGGAGCATGTGATGGAGGTCGTCATGCCGCTCTCGCATCGCGTGGTCGTGCTCGACCACGGCGAGAAGATCGCCGAGGGCGAGCCGCGCGACATCGTCCGCAACGAGCTCGTCATCCGCGCGTACCTGGGAGACCGCTATGGCGCCGGCCGCTGAGGCGCCGCTGCTGGAGGCGCGCGAGCTGCACGTGGCCTACGGCGCCGGCGTCCGCGCGCTGCAAGGCGTGTCGGTGCGAGTGGCGCCGGGCGAGGTCGTCGCGCTCGTCGGCGCCAACGGCGCCGGCAAGACCACGCTGCTCAAGACGCTGGCCGGTCTCCTCACGCCGGTGGCGGGCGAGGTGTGGTTCGACGGCCGCCGCATCGACGACGTGCCGGCGCCCGACCGGCCGCGGCTGGGGATGGCGCTGGTGCCGGAGGGCCGGCGGCTCTTCAGCCGGCTCACCGTGGCCGAGAACCTCGCGCTGGGAGCCTTCACGAATGCCGATCCCGCGCACCGCCGCCGCATGCTGGAGCGCGTCTGGGAGCTCTTCCCGGTGCTGAGCGCACGGGCCGGGCAGCGGGCGGGCACGCTGAGCGGCGGTGAGGGCCAGATGCTGGCGATCGCGCGCGCCCTGATGCTCCGCCCGCGCTTCCTCATGCTGGACGAGCCGAGCCTCGGCATCATGCCGCGGCTCGTCGACGCCATTCTCGACGTGCTGCGTCGCCTGCACCGCGAGGAGCGCCTGGCGATCTTCCTGGTCGAGCAGAACGTCCCCGCCGCGCTCGACCTCGCCGACCGCGGCTACGTGCTGCAGACCGGTCGCATCGTGCTGGAGGCGCCGAGCCGCGACCTGCTGGCCAGCGACCTCGTGCGCAAGGCCTACCTCGGTCTCTGACGCAGCCCCGCGGGTCGATCGTGCTATGCTCCCGCGCGCGGTGATCCGGAAAGGCGGGTTTGCCCTCGCGCTCTCACTCGGCGTCGGCCTGCTCGTCGCCGCCGCGGCCGTCGCCCACGAAGCGTGGGTGCTGAGCCCGGAGGCGATGGCGACGCTGAACGGCCAACCACTGCCTGCGATCTTCACGCAGTTCAATGCCGTCAACGTGTCGATGTACGTCGGCACCCTGCTCTTCCTCGTCGGATGGATCTCCCTCAACTACACCGGCGCCCGCGAGCTCTTCCCGGACCTGCAGGTCCGGCTCGGCTCCTACGGCGGCTACGCCTCGCTGGGCCTCCGGCTGGCGCTGTTCGTGCTGCTCGGCATGGCGGGGACCGGGCTCGGCCCCCGCGCGGGCACAGCGTTGTACGAAGCCCCGACCCTGGCCGCTCCCGACCTCGAGTTGCGGATCCTGGGTGCCGAGTGGGCGTGGATCGCCTGGGTCGAGATCGCCGTGGCCCTCTGCTTGCTGCTCGGCATCTACGTGCGCGGCGCGGCGACCGTCGTTCTCGGCCTGGCCGCGCTCGGGCTGTTCACGTTCGGGTGGCGGATGGTCGACTATCTCGGCCTCGTCGGCGGGGCCGCCGTGTACCTGCTGCTGCAAGGCGCGGGGTCGTATTACGTGCCGATGCCGTCCGTTCCCGGCACCCGCCGCCTCCAGGCCTGGCTCGAGAGCCAGCCGCGGGCGCGCGCGCAGTTCCTGCTCCAGGTGCTGGCGGGCTTCAACCTCGCGTACCTGGGCGTCTACTGGAAGGGGTTCCACGCGAACTCGATGCTGGCGATCCTGCAGCACCATCAGGTGCCGACGTTCGGGATCCAGGCGGCCACCTTCGTGCTCTGGATGGCGCTGGTCGAGACGCTGTCCGGGCTTCTGATCATGGCCGGCGTCCTGATGCGCTTCCTGTCGGTCATCCTGTTCGCGTCGTTTCTCTTCTTCAGTGGCATCCTCGGCGAGAGCGTCTTCGCGCACATCATCTTCTACGGCCTCCTGGTCTCCTTCATCACCAACGGTGACGGACGGTGGCGGCGTCCCGTCGCCGAGGACAAGCCCGGGAAGATCGTCATCCTCGGCGGCGGCGTCGCCGGGCTTCAGTGCGCGATGCGGCTGGAGCGTCTGCTCGGAGAATTCACCAACGTCAAGGTCACGCTGGTCCACCGCGAGAGTTACTTCCTGTTCGAACCGCTGCTGCCCGAAGTCGTGGGCGGGGCGGTGCAACCGGGCAGCATCGTCAACTCGATTCGACGGCTCTGTCCCCGAACCTCGCTGATCCACGGTGAGGTCACCTCGATCGACCCGGAGGCCCGGCGCGTTCAGGTCGACCTCGACTGGGGCGAGACCGCGACCGTCGACTACGACCAGCTGGTCGTGGCGCTCGGCCCCGACGCCAGCTTCGCGGGCGTGCCCGGTCTCCTCGAGCACGCGTTGCCGATGGCGACGATCGGTGACGCCCTGTTCCTGCGTCAGCAGGTGCTGCAGCGGATGGAGCACGCCGAGGTCGTGGCCGATCCGGCCGTGCGTCGGGCGCTGCTGACGTTCGCGGTGGTCGGCGGCAGCCTGCGGGGGACGGCGACGGCGGCCGAGATTCGCGCCCTGATCAAGGGCGCGCTGGTGTCCTATCCCGCGATCGGCCCTCAGGAGCCGCGGGTCCTGCTGTTCGAGGACAAGCCGGACGTGCTGCCGCAGTTCGGTCCGGCCATGGGAGCGGGGGCGCGTCGCCGATTGCAGAAGCTGGGCGTGGAAGTCGCGGTGGCGACCAGGGTGGCGGCCGTCACTCCCGACGAAGTCGTGCTGGCCTCCGGCCAGCGGATTCCGTGCCGCGTCGTCGTGAGCGCCCTGGCGAATCGACCGTCCGCGCTCGCCGCGCTGCCGTCGGCGCGGCCGGACGGCCGCCTGCCGGTCGACGAGTTCTTTCGTGTCGACGGCGCGGCCCACATCCTGGCCGTCGGGTACTGCGCGGCGACCGGGGTCAGCGCCCCGCCGGTCCTGATGCGCAGCGAGATCCGGATGGCGCGACGAGTCGCCTACAACGCGCTGGCCCTGCACCGCGGCTACAAGCTGCAGCGGTGGTCCGAGGCCACCCCACGTCTCCGGCTCGCCCCGCTCGGTCGGTATGCGACCATCGGCAGCTTCTTCGGGGTCCACGTCGCCGGACTGCCCGCCTGGGTCTTCTCGCGCGCGTGGTGCCTGCTGACCCTGCCCGGACTGGAACGTGAAGTCATTCGCCAGGGCGAGCGCGGCGACTGTGCCTACGTGATCGTGGACGGCGAGGCCGAGGTGCTGCGACAGGTGAACGGCCACTGGGAGCGCGTCCGGCGACTCAAGGCGGGAGAGTGCTTCGGCGAGATCGCCCTGCTGGCCGACGTTCCCCGCACGGCGACGGTGCGGTGCCTGTCCCCGGTGGACCTCATCGTCCTGCCCCGGGATCAGTTCATGACGCTGGCCCGGGGGTATCGCGATCTGGGGACCACGCTCGAGCGAGGGATGACGGAGCGCTTTCTGCAGGAGCCGTGACGTCCGCCCCTCAGGCGGCCCCCAGGCGTCGGCTGGCGAGGTCGGCTCCGTCCCGCAGCGCCCGCAGCTTCGCCCACACCACGCTGGGCGCGCACATCTCCGAGCCGGCGAAGGTGCCGAAGCCGCAGTCGGTGGAGGCGAGCACGCGCGCGCGATCGCCGACGGCATCGACCGCCCGGACGAGTCGCTCGGCCACGACCTCGGGGTGCTCGACGTAGTTGGTCGTCGTGTCGATCACGCCCGGCAGGAAGAGCAGCCCGTCGGGGAGCCGCAGGCGCTTGATGATCGTGTACTCGTGCTGGTGGCGCGGATTGGCCAGCGGCAGCGAGATGGCGCCGACCCTGGCCCGGAGCACGATGGGCCACACGGCCTCCAGCGGCACGTCGTGGACGTGGGGCCCGTCGTAGTTGCCCCAGCAGAGGTGCAGCCGCACGCGCTCGGGCGGAATGGCGGCGATCGCCTGGTTGATCGCCTCCACGTGCAGCTCGACGGCGGCCAGGAAGCGCTCGAGCGGCTCGTCCTGGAAGAAGCGCGCGCGCTCCATCGCCAGGTCGGGGCAGTCGAGCTGCAGCACCAGCCCGCGCGCGTGGATCAGCTCGTACTCGCGGCGCATCTCGCGAGCCAGCGCCAGCACGTAGCGCTCGTGGGTCTCGTAGTGCGCGTTGAGCAGGATCGTGGCGATCGTGCCCGGCGACACGGCCGTCATGAAGCGCTCGGTGAATCGCGCCGTCCGGCTCGCCTCCAGGAACACGTCGCACTCCCGCGCCGCCTCGGACAGATCCTCGTAGCGCACCTCGGCGACCGCCTGCGGCGCGTCGACGATGCGGGCGGCGTCGCGCCGGCGGTGCGCCAGCAGCTCGGCGTAGTCGGGGAAGTCGCGCAGGTCGCGGGACGGGAGCCGCCGGCTGGCGCCGCCGAAGCCCCGCATGCGCCGGGCCACGTACGTCGAGAACCCGGCGCGCGGCTGCTCGCCGTCGTTGGCGACGTCGACGCCGACCTCGAGCTGCCGGGCGACGACCATCCGCACCGCGGCCTCGCTCTCGCGCGCCAGCGCCGCCTCGTCGACCGCCTCGCCGCGGTCCTGGCGCACCAGCAGCTCGCGCAGTGCGGCCGGACGCGGGATGCTGCCGACGTGCGTGGTCAGGATGCGCTGGGTGCTGATCTTCATGACGTTCGCTCCGGCTGCTCGCGTTCGAGCACCCGCGCCGCCCGCTGATCAGGGCAAGCGGCGCGGAGTAAACGCGGCGGGTAGCCGCTTGATGCCGTGAATGAAGTTCGAGCGGAGCTTCTCGGGTTGGGAGGTGGCCCTGATGTCGGGGAGCCGGCCCAGCAACTCGGTGAACATCACGATAACCTCGCGCCGGGCGAGATGGGCGCCGAGACAGAAGTGGGGGCCGCCCGTGCCGAACGCGCCCTGCTCGTTCGGGGTGCGCGTGATGTCGAACCGATAAGGATCGGGGAAGTACGCTTCGTCGCGGTTCGCCGAGACGTACCACATCGCGACCTTGTCGCCCTTGCGCATGTCCACCCCGCCGAACGTGACGTCCCTGGCGACGGTCCGACGCATGTGCAGGAGCGGGCTGGCCCAGCGGACGATCTCTTCGGCCGCGGTGTTCGCGCAACCGTCGAGGTCCGCCAGCCATCGGCGCTTCTCCTCCGGGTATTCGGTCAGTGCCCACAGCCCGTGACTGACGGCATTGCGTGTCGTTTCGTTACCGGCCGCGATGAGCAGCAAGAAGAAGGGGCCGAGGTCCTGGGGCGGCATCGCTTCGCCGTCGACTTCGGCGTGCACGAGCGTGGTCGTCAGATCGTTCTCGGGGTGCTCGAGTCTCGCGCGCCCGAGCCAGAGGCCGTAGTCGCGTAGCTCTTCGCCGGCTCGCTGGAGCGATTCCTTCGTGCCGCCGTACTCGGCGTCACCACCTCCGAGCAATCGGTTGGTCAGGTCGAGCAGACGGGGACGGTCGGCCTCGGGCACGCCCATCATGTCGCAGATGATGGCCACCGGCAGCACCGCGGCGACGTCGGCGACGAACTCGATCTCGCCCTTGGGGGCGATGGCGTCGAC
>VBPC01000005.1 GCA_005887895.1 Candidatus Rokuibacteriota bacterium | reverse complement strand
ATCCGCTTCGGCGAGACATGCGTGCCGAGCAGCCGCAGCGCCTGGTCGCCGACCACGCGGAAGCTGTGCGGGACGTCGGGCGGCAGCGCGATCGTGTCGCCCTTGCGCAGGGTGACCGTGTCGCCGCCCTCCACCCACGCCTCGGCCGTGCCGTCCAGGATGTGGAGGACCTCGAGATACGGATGCGAGTGCATCGGCGCGACGTAGCCCGGCTCAGACGTCTGGATGCCGGTGCGGATTCGGCGTGGTCCCTTCGTCGTCGCCCAGGATGGGCTGGTAGTAGGCGTCGGGGCCGAACTTCACGATCTCGGTCTCGTCGAGCCGAACGATCCTCGGTTGCGGCATGACGGCCTCCTCGGTGGGCGTGTGGCGCTCACTATACACGGACCTCTCAGACGCCGCGCTCGAACCGGTACTCGCGGCTGTCGTTGAGGTCGCCGGCCAGCGTCCGCTCGCCGTCGCGCCGGAATCCGCGGCGTTCGTAGAGGCGATGCGCGTGCTCGAAGCGCGTGTCGGACCAGAGGCCCAGGCGCGCGACCCCGCGCGCCCGGCACCACGCCAGCACGACGTCCACGAGCGCCTCGCCGAGGCCGCGGCCCCGCCGGTCGGCGTCGAGGTAGAGCCGGTGCAGCTCGGCGCCGCCGTCCGCGAGTGCCTCGACGCCGACGGAGCCGACGATGCGCTCGCCGTCGGCGATGACCCAGAATGCGCCGCGCGGAGGCGCGTAGTGCGCGTCGAAGGCGAGGAGGTCGGGCACCTCGACGGCGGGATCGTAGACGAAGCCATACTCGGCGAACACGCGACCGATCAGGGCCACGACGCCGGGCGCGTCGTCGCGCGAGCCGGAGCGGACCGCCGGGGCCGAGGTCGTCACGGCGGGTGTTAGGATAGCAGCAGCGAAGCGCGCATCCCGCAGGCCCGGAGGACGGAGCGATGCCCTACGACCTCGTCATCAAGAACGGCGTGCTCATCGACGGCTCCGGCCTCCCGCGCCATCGCGCCGACGTGGCCGTGCAGGACGGCCGCATCGCCTCGATCGGCCGCATCCGCGAGCGCGCCCGCGAGGTCGTGGACGCCGACGGCAGGGTCGTGGCGCCCGGCTTCATCGACGGCCACACCCACATGGACGCGCAGGTCTTCTGGGATCCCCTGGGCACCTGCTCCTGCTGGCACGGCGTGACCAGCGTCGTCATGGGCAACTGCGGCTTCACGCTGGCGCCGTGCGCCGAGAAGGACAAGGCCCTGGTCGTGCGCAACCTGGAGCGCGCCGAGGACATCTCGGGCGCCGCGATGGCCGCCGGCATCCGATGGACGTGGACGACGTTCCCCCAGTTCCTCGACGCGATCGACGCCCTGCCCAAGGGGATCAACTACGCCGGCTACGTCGGCCACTGCGCGCTGCGCAGCTACGTCATGGGCGAGCGCGCCTTCGAGCAGACGGCCACCGAGGACGACCTGCGCGCGATGGAGCGGGAGCTGCGCGCCGCCATCCAGGCCGGCGCGATCGGCTTCACCACGACGCGCTCGCCCATCCACGAGACGCCGGAGGGGCGGCCGGTGGCGAGCCGGCTGGCGACGTGGGCCGAGGTGCGGCGGCTGGTCGGCGCCATGGGCGAGCTGAACGCCGGCATCTTCGAGCTGGCCGGCGAGGCGGCCGGACGCGAGCTGCCGGACTCCGCCGCCTTCCGCGACTACCACGTGCGCCTGCGCGACCTGGCCGTCGAGACCGGCCGCCCGGTGACGTTCGGCAACTTCAGCCGGCTGGAGGCCCGCGGCGTGTGGCCGCGCTACATGGCCCTGCTCGACGAGACGGCCGCCGCCGGGGGGCGGATGTTCGCCCAGGTGCACAGCCGCGGCCTCAACGTGATCCTGTCGTTCAAGACGCAGCTGCCCTTCGACGACCTGCCGGCCTGGAAGCCGTTCCGGGCGCTGCCCCTCGACGAGCAGCGCCGCCGGCTTCGCGACCCCGAGGTGCGCCGGCGTCTCGTCGAGGGCGCGCACGACACGCCCGACCGCCGCGCGCTCGGCACCGAGGCGCGGCCGTTCCCGTACGAGTGGATCTTCCTTTACGACTCCGTGGCCGGCCCCCATCGCACGGTGGCCGAGATCGCGCGCGAGCGCGGCGTCGATCCCGCCGCCGCCATGATCGACCTGGCGCTCGAGAAGGACCTGGACCGGTTCTTCGTTCATCCCGTGGCGAACGAAAGCCAGGACGATGTCCTCGACATGATGAAACACCCTCGAGCGGTCGTGACGTTTTCCGACTCGGGGGCACATGTCTCGCAGATCGTCGACTCCTCGCTGCAGACCCATCTTCTGAGCCACTGGGTGCGCGACAAGCAGGCCTTCACGCTGGAGCAGGCGGTGCGTATGCTGACGCTGGTGCCGGCGACCCACTGGGGGTTCGCCGACCGCGGGCTCGTGCGCGAGGGCTTCGTCGCCGACCTGGTGGTCTTCGATCCCGACACGATCGCGCCCGAGCTGCCGGAGGTCGTGCACGACCTGCCGGCCGGCGCCCGCCGCCTCGTGCAGCGGGCCCGCGGCATCGCCGCCACCGTCGTCGGCGGCGAGGTGCTGCTGCGCGACGGCAAGCACACCGGCGCCCTCCCCGGCCGCCTGCTTCGAGGACCGCTCGCGCGCTAGACAACAGCCATTTCGGGCCCCGCACGACGTTAACCACTCCAGAGAAGCGCCACGGCTGCGCCGGGGCGCTGCGAACGTAGGGGGTTTGGGGGGGCCATTTCGGGGCCCCCATTCTAATGGCCCGCGCCGAATCGGCCGGGCGCTCGCCGGCATCGGAATTGGAGGAGCAAATATCGGGGAAATCAACACGTTCCGGAGGATGAAACCGGCATGAGCATGATCGGACGCAAGGAGCCCGAGTGGTCGGGCGTGGCCTACCACGAGGGCGAGCAGAAGCAGATCAGCAGCAGGGACTACGCGGGGAAGTGGCACGTGCTGTACTGGTACCCGCTGGACTTCACGTTCGTGTGCCCCACCGAGATCCGGGGCTTCCAGGAGCACCTCGACGACTTCCACGACGACAAGATCGAGGTCATCGGGGTCAGCACCGACTCGTTCTACAGCCACAAGGCCTGGTTCGCCGATCGCAAGACGTTCCCCCAGGAGATCACCCACCCGGTGCTGGCCGACACGAACCACAGTGTCAGCACGGCGTTCGGGGTGCTGAAGGAGGACGCCGGCGTCGCCTACCGCGCCTCGGTGATCGTGGACGAGCACGGCATCATCCGCGCCTACCACGTCAACGACACGTCGGTGGGACGTAGCCCCCGGGAAGTGCTGCGCACGGCCCAGGCCCTGCAGTCGGGCGGTCTCTGCGGCGCCGACTGGCAGAAGGGCGAGAAGTTCGTCGCATGACGACCGGCGTGGACCGGCTGGAAGCGATCGACGGCGCCACCTGGGAGCCGTTCGTGAAGTCACCGTGGGCGGTGCTGATGCTCGGCAAGAGCGACTGCGAGCACTGCGCCGAGTTCACGGAAGAGCTGCACGCGTTCCTGGCCGCCGACGCGGATCACCAGGACGTGCGGTTCGGGAAGATGCTACTCGACCGGGGCGGCCTGGCCGGCTTCAAGCGGGCCAACGCGTGGCTGGCCGAGGTCGACGTGCTGCCCTACACGCTGATCTACCGTGGCGGCGAGAAGGTGGCCGAGTTCGCCGGTGGCGGCATCGGCCGCCTGCAGGCGCGGCTCGGTCGGCTGCGCACCGAGGGGCGCTGAGCCCCTCGGCCGCTCACTTCAGGGCGTCCAGCCGCTTCACGATCTCGGCCTTCGGCACGGCCCCCACGACCGTCACCTGCAGCGCGCCGTCCTTGAAGAACATCAGCGTGGGGATCGAGCGCACCCCGAAGCGGCCGGCCAGCGTCGGCTCCTCGTCGACGTTGACCTTGCCGATCGTCACCCGATCGCCGTACTCCTGCGCGATCTCGTCGAGCACGGGCCCCACCGCCCGGCACGGCCCGCACCACGGCGCCCAGAAATCGATCAGCACCGCCCGCTCGCTCGTGACCACGCCGTCGAACGTGCCCGCCGTCACGTGCACGATCGCGCCCGGCACGGCTTCACTCTTCGCCATCGACGTCCACCTCCCCCCTGGTGGGACGTCGCGACGGCCGGCGAGGATTCAGACGACTCAGCGCGCGGCTGGCACCGCCGCCATCGCCTGCTGGAAGCGCGCGGCCGCGCGACGCCCACCCGCCGGCTGCGCCTTGAGCAGCGTCTCCTGCTCCTTCAGCCGATCGTCGGTGCCGGGATGCGTCGACGCCCATTTCGCAAAGAGCCCCGACTTCGCTGGCTGCTTACCGCTCTCCTGAACGGCCTGAAGAAAGTCGCGAAGTCCGGCCGGATCGTAGCCCGCGCGCGCGGCGTACTTGAAGCCCACGCCGTCGGCCTCGCCCTCCTCTTTCCGGCTGTGCCCCTTCAGCAGGGCGCTGAAGGTGGTGTCGGCCCCGGCCTTGAGCGCGATCGGAGCGAACGTGTGCAGCGCGACGTCCCCGGCGCCGCCGACATGAGCAAATCCCAATCCGATCTGTGTCAACGACAAGAAGCCGGCCTTCTTCAGTGCCGACTGCCGCTCCTCCTTGATCGTCTCGTTGTGATGACGGAGCGCGACGTGGCCGACTTCGTGGCCGAGCACGCCAGCCAGCGCGGCCTCGTCGCGCATGAGCGCCAGCGTGCCGCGGGTGACGAGCACGTAGCCGCCCGGCGCCGCGAAGGCGTTGATCTCGTCGGTGTCGAGGACGCCGAAGTAGTAGTGGAGGTCGGGACGGTCGGACTGGACCGCCACCGCGTTGCCGACCAGCGCGACATAGCGGGTGAGTGGCTCATCGCGGAGCAGCGTGTAGCGCGAGCCGAGTGCCGTGGTGACGGCCCGACCGAGCTCGATTTCCTCCGGCTCGTCGATGTCCGTCGTCGCCGCCCGCGCGTCCGCCGGGTTCACGCCAGTGAGCCCCCGGGTCATGCCGCCGAAAACCGCACCGGGGACACCGCTCGGGCCGCCCCCACTCTCGCAACCGACCAGCACCAGGACGAGACCGACCGCGCGGAGCGCGAATGCCCGGCCCGTCATCGCGCGCCTCCCGTCTTGTCGCCCGGATCCTTCAGGAAGGCCTCGATCTGCGGGCCGTCGGGCTGGTGCGCCTCGACCCAGGTGACGATGCCGTAGTCGTAGCCTTTCTGCTTCGCGTAGTCTTGCGCGTAGACGCCTTTGGCGCCCTGCGAGGCGGCGGTACGCGAGGTGGAGATGTCGCCCGGCGCCGCCTTGAGGAAGTCGGACGTGCCGGGCTGAATCGGCGTCGGCTTCAGCGCCGCCTCGTACACCCAGCCCGTCTTCGCCCGCGCGGTCCGCACGGAGGCCCACTTGTCCTCGCTCTTGAGGACCTCCACCTGCTCGCCCTTGAGGACCGTGTCGACGATCTCGTAGAAGGAGCCGCGGCCGGCCCGGATGTCGACCTTGGTCCGCTCGACCCAGCGCGTCGTCTCGGCGGCCAGCGGCGCCGTGATCGTCCCCGCCAGCAGCATCGCCACGATCGTCGTTCGTCTCATGCCTTCACTCCTCATGCGTTGGGTTCCTTCACTTCGAGTACAGCACGTGCTCGCCCCGCCAGTCGGGCGGAGGCGGATTCACCAGGTACTCCTCACAGCGTCGCAGCATCTCCCGGGCCGGACCATCCTCCGGTTCCGCCTTCAGCACGGCCGCGAAGTGCTCGTGCGCCTCGTCGAAGCGGCGCTGCCGGTAGGCGGCCAGACCGTGCCCGTACCGCTCGTACGCCTCGAGACGCGGCAGGTCGGGCTCGCCGGCGACGACCTCGAACACCGGCACCGGCTCCGAGCGTCCCTTGACCTGCAGCCAGTCGAGCTCGCGGCCCGGCACGGCATGGGCCGCCGCGGCGACCGTCGAGCCGGCCACGAGGCTGAGCGTGCCGAAGACCTTGGCGGCGCCCTCCAGCCGCGAGGCGAGGTTCACGGTGTCCCCCATGACCGTGTAGTTGAACTTGGTGGACGAGCCCACGTTGCCGACCAGCGCCGGCCCCGTCGCCAGTCCCACGCGCATCGAGATGCGCGGCAGGCCGCGCGCCGACCAGCCGACGTTGAGCCGCTCGAGCGCCTTCAGGAGATCCTGGGTGGCGCGACAGGCCCGGGCGGCGTGGTCGGCCTGCTCGACCGGCGCGTTCCAGAACGCCATGACCGCATCGCCGATGAACTTGTCGACAGTGCCGCCGTGGCCCTGGATCACACCGGTCAGCGCCGTGAAGCACTCGTTCATCAGCTCGACGATCTCCCGCGGCGCCCGGCCCTCCGAGAGCGAGGTGAAGCCCGCCACGTCGGCGAACATCACGGTCAGCTCGCGCGTCTCGCCGCCGAGGGCGAGCTGGCCGGGATTCTTCACGAGCTGGTCCACCACCTCCGGGGCCACGTAGCGCGAGAACGCGCCGCGCAGGAACTTCCGCTCGCGGCCTTCGGTGAGGTAGCCGTAGCCGGTGACGCCGAGATGCGCCAGCACAGCGGCGATGGTCGGGGCCACCACCAGGAGCCAGACGTGGAAGGACGAGAAGACCCACGTCGCCAGGCCCAGGTAGCCGAGCACGAGCGCCAGGGCGAGCAGCGAGCTGTCGCGCAACGACGGAACGGCGCCGAAGAGCGCTCCGGTCATGGCGGCGAAGAGCAGCAGGGCCAGGGTCCGCGGGAGCAGAGGCGGCCGCACCAGCGCGTCCCCGTTCAGCAGGTTGTCGAGCGCGGTGGCGTGAATGACGTAGCCGGGCGTCACCGCCCGCATCGACGTCGGCCGCAGGTCGAGCAGCCCGGGGGCGGTCGAGCCGACGATGACGATCTTGTCGCGGAAGTCCTCGGGCCGGGCGACCGGGGGCGTCTGGCCCTGCTCCGCTTGAAGCGCCGAGTAGAGCACCCGCCAGAACGGGAACCGGCGGTACGCCTCCTCGCCTCCGTGGAAGTGGAGCAGGAGCCGGCCGTCCTCGTCGAGCGGCACCCGTCGTCCGTCGAGGGTGATGTGCGTCGCCGCGGGCTGACCCGGCAGGGACTCGACGCGACCGCCGAGCAGCGCCGCCAGCGCGAACGGCAGCGACCACACTTCGATCGCGTCGGGGCTGCCCGCCGGCGCGTAGGCCGCCGCCGGCAGCATCGAGCGACAGATGCCGTCCTCGTCGGGCGCGAAGCCGATCCAGCCGAGCGCGGCGGCCGCGCCGATGATCGGCGGCACCGGCAGCGTCGCCTTGTTGAAGACCTCGGTCGGTCGCCGCGCGAGCCGCCGCGTGGCGCGGTCGCTCAGGAGGCCGTCCGGCCAGGCGCGGTCCGGCGGAGTCTCGGAGCCGTCCGGCGGCGCGTAGCCGAGCATTACCGACTGCACGACGGGCTTGCCGGCCGTCTTGTCGGCGAAGTCGCGATCGTCCGGAGTCTCCCCCAGCTTCGTGTAGATGCTGCGCTCGCTGAAGAGGAGGTCGAACGCCACCGCGCGCGCCCCGCTCTTCAGCACGTAGTCGGCCACGGCCCCGTGGTAGTCGCGCGGCCAGGGCCAGCCCTGCTCGCGGCCAAATGCTTCGCGCGGACCGGCGATGACGTCGAGCGAGCGCTGGTCGATGACGACGGCCACGATGCGTGGATCGGCGCGACGCGCGTCGGCGAAGACGCGTGAGCGGAGATCGAGCGTGCGCCGCTCCCACGCCTCGAACAGCGAGATGGAGCCGAGGCCGACGGCGGCCACGCCGGCCACGAGGCCGATCAGCGCGCCCGCCAGGATCCTCGTGCGATTCAACGTCACCACACCACCGTCATTGCGTCGAGCGGAGGATCCGCCCCTTCGCCACCCCGCGCAGTATATCCTTGCCCGGGAGGAGAGACAGCGATGATCGAGGCCTGGTCGCCCCGCCTGCTCAGTGTGCTGCGCATGGTCGCGGCATTGCTGTACTTGCTGCACGGCACGCAGAAGCTGTTCGGGGTGCCGCCGAGCGCCAGCGGCGCCACCGTCCAGCTCGCCTCGCGGCTCGGCGCGGCCGGGGTGATCGAGATCGTCGGCGGCACCTTGATCCTGCTCGGGCTGTTCACCCGACCGGTGGCGTTCGTCTGCGCCGGCGAGATGGCGTTTGCCTACTTCCTCGCCCACGCTCCTCGTGCGCCGCTGCCCTTGCAGAATCAGGGCGAGGTGCCGGTGCTGTTCTGCTTCATCTTCCTCTACCTCGCCGCCGCCGGCGGGGGCCCCTGGAG
The DNA here is from genome assembly GCA_005887895.1 of Candidatus Rokuibacteriota bacterium. Taxonomy (GTDB): domain Bacteria; phylum Methylomirabilota; class Methylomirabilia; order Rokubacteriales; family CSP1-6; genus AR5. The sequence goes on along the minus strand of VBPC01000005.1, from coordinate 17,109 downwards.
CCTGGAGGCCCTGCGGTCGAGGCGGGTGCGAGCGTGAACACGCTGCGGGTCGGCCACGTCGAGATCCTCGCGCTCTCCGACGGCATGCTCGAGTTCGATCTCTGCAACTTCTTCCCGACCATCCCCGAGGGCGAGTGGGAGCCCTACGAGGCGCACCTGCACGCGCACAAGGTGCGCTTCAACCTCGGCTCCTACGTGATCCGCGCCGACGGTCGCACCATCCTCGTCGACACCGGCCTCGGGCCGCGGCCGGCCGACACGCCGGACGCTCCGTGGGGCGAGCTGCTGCGCGACTTCACCGCCCGCGGCGTGCGGCCCGAGGACGTCGACATGGTCGTCATGACCCACCTGCACCGCGATCACGTGGGCTGGAACCTCACGGCCGACGGCCCGCGCTGGGTGCCGACGTTCCCGAACGCCCGCTACTGGGTCAGCCGCGGCGACTGGGAGGCCTGTCACCGGCCCGACCTGCAGCCGCAGCGCTATCCCAACGCGCCGACCTGCGTGTGGCCGCTCGCGGACCTCGGCCTCGTGGAGTTCATGGACGGCGAGCACAGCCTCACCCGCGGCCTCACCACGGTACCGACGCCCGGCCACACGCCGGGCCACATGAGCATCCTGGTGACGTCGGGCGGCGAGCAGGCGCTCGTCCTCGGCGACGCCGCCCACAGTCCCGTGCAGCTCGAGCAGCCCGACTGGGTCTCGCGCGCCGACATGGATCCCGACCTCACCCGCCGGACCCGTCGCGCGCTGCTCGATCGTCTCGAGCGCGAGAAGATCACCGTCGCCGCCGGACACTTTCCGGCGCCGGGCTTCGGGCGCATCGTGCGGCTGCAGGGGCGCCGCTATTGGCAAGGACTCTGAGCGCGGAGGGCTGGCAGCGCAACGTCTGGGCCCTCACGCTGATCGTCTTCATCGCCTACGTGGGCTTCCAGTTCAACTCCCCGTTCTTGCCGCTGTTCGTGCACGAGCTCGGCGTCAACGATCCCCGCAGCATCGCCCTGTGGTCGGGCGTGCTCTCGGCGGTGACCCCGGCGGTCTCCGGCCTGCTCGGGCCCTTGTTCGGCCGACTCGCCGACCGGTTCGGCCGCAAGGTCATGCTCATCCGCTCGCTGGCCGCCTTCGTCGTCATCATCGCGGTCATGGGCCTGGTGACCTCGGTCCAGCAGCTCTTCGTCGCGCGCCTCGTGCAGGGCCTGTTCGCGGGCTTCACGCCGATGGCGATGGCGCTGGCCAGCGTGTCGGCGCCGCGCGACAAGGTGCCGACGGCGATCGGCATGGTGCAGTCCGCGCAGCTGCTGAGTGTCGCCGTCGGCCCCGCCGCCGGCGGGTACGTCGCCTCGCACTTCGGCATCCGCTCGGCCTTCTTCGTCACCGCCGGGATGTGCGCGGTGGCGCTGATCGTCCTCGTCATCCTGTTCGAAGAGGTGTCCCCCGACCGGTCGTCGAGCGCGCGGGCGAGCGTGCCGCGGCTGCCGCTGGCGCAGGTGTTTCGCTATCCGCACTTTCCGGTCGTGCTGGCGATGCTGCTGATCGCCCAGTTCCTGGACCGGGGGCTGTCGCTGCTGATTCCGCTCGAGGTCGCGCGGCTGACCTCGGAAGACGCCATCGCGGTCATCTCGGGCGTGATCATCTCGGCCGCGGCCGTGACGGCCACCATCTCGGCCAACCTGGCCGCGCGGCTGTCGCGCGAAATCCCCGTGGCGCAGCTGCTCATCGTCGGCCTGCTCGCCGGCGGACCGCTCTGCGCCGCCATGGGGCTCTCGCACAGCTGGCCCGTCCTGCTCGTGCTCCGTGCCCTGCTCGGCTTCTGCATCGGCGGCGCGCTCACGCTGGCCTACGCGCTGGGCGCCCAGATCGTGCCGAGCGACAACCGCGGCGCCGCCTTCGGCTGGCTGGCGCTCGGAGTGCAGGTCGGCACCGCGGCCAGTCCGCTGGTGACCGGCGCCCTGGCGGCCGTGAGCCTGTCCGGCACGTTCGCCTTCGACGGCGCGGTGGCGTGGGTGGCGGCGGGCGTGCTGGCGTTCGGCGCTCGCGGCCTGCGCACGCGCCGTGAGCCGGCCGATCGCTGAACGGCAGGTGTCTCGATGGAGCTCGGCCTGACCCGCGCGCTGGCGCTGGCCGTCGCGCTCGCGCTGGTGGCCTGCGCGACCGGGCCGCGCCTGACGCCGCCGACCAGCGCGATTCCCGATCTGCGCGGGACGTGGAAGGGCACGTGGGGCGGCACGCCGCTCGCGCTCCTGGTCATCGACCAGCAGGGCACCCTTCCGGTGGGCGGCGTCACGCTCGGCCCGTGGTCGCTGAGCGGCGACGCCCTTCCCGCGCTCTCCGGCGTCCTGACGTTTCAGTCGGCCGGCGCGGCCGTCTCGATCAACGTCCAGGGGCGGTTCGGAGACTGGCACGATCGCCTCACGCTCGTGCTCGACGGCCTCACGTCGAACGGCGAGCAGATCGTGCTCACCGAGCTCAGGCCGGATCGCCTGCGGGGAACGGGGACGTCGCTGCCGAGCTGGAGGCCTCGGGGCCCGGTCGAGCTGCGCCGCTGAGGGAGCTGTCCGACCGTGTGGCGGTCATCTTCGCCGGCGCCGGCGACCGCCTGACAGGTCCCCCGGCCTAAGCGATGTCCTGGGCGCTCACGTCGTCCGCCGCGACCAGACACCGCTCGCACATGCTGAACGACCAGCCACCCTCGATCCGTCGCAGCGGCGACACCGCCACCCGGTCTGATCTCAGGCGCGATTTGAAGCTCACGCGGACAGAGTTCGCCTCGGCGTAGGAGAGAAACAGCCGCAGCGTGCGGTGTGTGGGATGCGGACACTCGGCGAGACGCGGCAACTGGGTGGCCTGCGGCCAGCGGGCGACGTGCCCATTGGCGTCGACGTCATTCATCGTTTCTACCCCGGCCGCGAGACCTATGGCGGCCTGTAAGATTGCAATCGGCATGCCCGTGACTGCGCGTCCGATCAACGGAGGCGCCAGCTCTTGTCCACGTAGCGCCGTCCGTCTAGGACGGAAACCTGGATCACCGCCCGATAGGTCCCGGCCTCCACGGTCCGCGTGACCGTGTCGAACGTCACCTGCTCGGGGTCGGGCCCGTCGGCGAGCGCCTCGGCGAGGACCCGGCCGTCGAGGCCGTCGCGGTCGGCGATGCCGAGAAGGGCCAGGATGGTGGGCGTCACGTCGACGTTACCGGCCGGGACCCGCACCGTCGCGCCCCGCTTGAAGTCCACGCCCCAGGCGAGGCACGTGTTACGCACGTTCCACGGGCTCATGCTGCCGTGGTCGCTGATCAGGGGCGCGGCGCCGGAGGCGACACAGGCCCGGTCGGTGCCCGGCACGCCGAAGGCGTTCGGTCGGGACGTCCACGGAAAGGTGAGCAGCATGTCCGGGCCGCGCTCCGGATTCGCGGCGTGGATCAGCTCGAGCGAGAACGTCCCGGCGACGCCGCCGTGCGCGGTGCCCGGCCCGGCGGCCGCCGTGAACAGGACCCCACCCCACTCGCGCGACTGCACGAACCGCACGATCCGCGCGATGCGCTCGCCGTCGTGGTCCTTGACGTGCAGGGCGAGGGCCTGTCCGCTGCTGGCCGGCACCACGTCGTCGGAGTCGCGCGCCGCCTTGAGGCCGGCGCCGATCAGCTCGCCGACGACGTCGACGCCGGCCGTGTTGGTGCTGAAGCCGTGGTCGGAGACGACGAAGACGTCAGTCGACGCCGTGAGGCCGAGCCCGTCGATCGTCTGCAGCACGCGGGCGATCTCGCGATCGTCGCGGCGGATCGCCGCGCGGGCGGCGGGCGAGCCGACGCCGAGGCCGTGCTGGCTGTGATCGGGCTCGGTCAGCCAGTCGATCACGACGGCCGGCCCGAGCTCCGGCAGCACGTACTCGCGCAGCACGCGCTGCGCCCAGGCCACCGAGGCGTCGTAGGGGTCGGTCGCGCCGCCCTTCCGCGGCGCCGGACCGAACTTGCTCAGAATCGTCGCGCTGACGTCGGCCGGGTAGGCGACGGTCGTGCCGGGATCGAAGCCGCCGTGACGAGCACGCCGACGCCCGCCGGCGCTCGCGGGTTCAGCAGCAGCGCGCTGCCGGTCGAGCCGGAGCTGACGGCGGCCAGCCGGAGACCATGCGCGTGAAGCCGCTCGCCGAGGGTGGCGACCGGCACGAGCCGGCCGCCGGTCGCCTGATCGAGTCTCAGCAGCGCGCGATGGTCGTCGGTGCTGAACGCCCGCGCGGGGTCGAGCGCGGGGACGTACATCTGGTTGCCGGGGATCCCGTTCGTCGCCGGCTGGGTGCCGGTCGCCAGCGCGGCCGCGTTCACCCGCGTGACCGTGGGGAACACGGCGTGGCCGTTCGCGAAGTCCACGCCCTCGGCGCGCAGGCGGAAGAGGGTGGGCGTGTCCTCCGCGGTGATCGCGTCGGGCCGCAGCCCGTCGACGACGAAGACGACGACGAGACGTGCGGCGGTCAGGACGGGCGCGTCAGCGACGCGCAGCGGTCGAGGATCGGCAGCACCTCGCCGGCCTTCGCGGGCGGCAGGTTGAAGACCAGCCGCGCGACGCCGGCCTCACGGTAGCGCGCGATGAGGTCGCGGTCCTCGGGGACGCCGAAGATCGTGATCGGCAGGGTGGCCGGATCGCGACCGGCCTCGGTCGCCATCTTGCGGAACTCCAGCAGCAGCCCGAGCACGTCGCCGTACGCCGGCCGGCGGGCGTGGGGCACCCAGCCGTCGCCGTAGGCGATCGCCCGGCGCGCGCCGTAGGGAAACGCGCCGCCGACGATCACGGGCGGATGCGGCTTCTGCACCGGCTTGGGCCACGTCATCATCGGTGGAAACGTCACGTGGCGCCCGTCGTAGGCGGGCTTGGACTGCGTCCAGATCGCCTTCATCGCCTCGACGCGCTCGCGCATCACCGCAAAGCGCGACTCGAAGGCGGTGCCGTGGTCGGCCATCTCCTCGGCGTTCCAGCCGGCGCCAATGCCGAAGAGGAAGCGGCCGCCGGAGACCTGGTCGAGCGTGGCCACCTGCTTGGCGGTCTGGATCGGATCGCGCTGCACGACCAGACAGATCCCGGTGGCGACGCGCAGCCGCGTGGTGACCGCCGCCGCCGCCGCCAGCGTGACGAACGGATCCATCACGTCGTAGTACTTCTTGGGCAGCTCGCCGCCCTGCGGGAACGGCGACTGGCGTGAGAGCGGGATGTGCGAGTGCTCGGGCGCCCACAGCGACTCGAACCCACGCTGCTCGAGCGCTTGCGCCAGCTCGACCGGGCCGATCGAATAGTCGGTGAAGAAGAGCGCGGCGCCGACGTCCATGGCCCGCATGGTAACCCCGGGCACGGGTTCAGGTCACCCGCGCCGGGCCGGCGCTAGGCGGAGCCTCGAACCGCCGACCGGTAGCGCCGGCTCCAGCAGGCCGGGTGCAGCAGGGCTTCGCCGTCGCGGCGAATCGGGGTGCCCGGCAGGACCTCGCGCGAGCAGAGGGGACAGACGACCTTGGGACAGCTCGTGTGCTGGACGCGGCCGTCCTGGCGGAACACGACCGCCTCGCCGACCGTGATGCTCGTCCGGCACACCGCGCAGCGCGGAAGCTCCGCCTCACCCATGCTGTTATGACGCTACCGAGCGCCCGGCGTCTCGCCAATCGGGGAATCCCCGAGTTGCCGGGGGGAAATTCCCTAGGAGCCCCCCGGAGTATAGTTGGGGCGATGACCGCGGTGGCCTCGGCCCGCATGTACTCGTGGTCGCCGACGCTGACGGCCGCCTGGCAGCGCCTGCTCGACTGGGTGTCGGCGCGGGCCTCGGTGGAACTGGCCGTCCTGAACCTCGCCGACCCCTATCCACTCGAAGAACTGTGGGCGCGCGAGGACCTCGGCTGCGTGTTCATGTGCGGCTATCCGTGGGCCATGCGGGCCGAGCGGCCCCACCTGCTCGCCGTGCCGGTGCCCTCGCCCGCACGGTACGGCGGCCGGCCGGTGTACTTCACGGACTTCGTGGTGCGCGCCGATGGGCCGCACCGCACGCTCGAGGACACCTTCGGCGGCTGCATCGCCTACTCGGTCGAGCATTCGCACTCCGGCTACAACGCCGCCCGCTTCCACCTGCTCGACCATCGCCGTCCGGACCGGCCGACGCTCTACGCCAAGGTGCTCGGCCCGCTGCAGCGGCAACTGCCCGTGATCGACGCCGTGCTCGACGGCCGCGCCGACGTCGGGCCGGTCGATGGTTACGGCCTCGATCTGCTGCGCCGCCACGCCGCCGAGCGCGCACGACGCGTGCGCGTGGTGGCGACGACGCTGGCGGCGCCGAGCGCCCCGCTGGTGGCCTCGCCCATCGTCGACGCGCCGGCGCGCGCGCGGCTGACCGAGGCCCTGCTGGCCGCCCACGCCGCGCCCGAGCTGGCGCCGACGCTCGACGAGCTGCTCATCGCGCGCTTCGTCCGCGCCGATCCCGCCGCGTTCGACGTCATGCTCGACCGCCAGCATCTCGCCGAAGCCGCCGGCTACCCCCGGCTTTCTTGAAACATGGGGGCCCCGAAATGGCCCCCAAGCCCCAACGCTCGGGCCGCCCCGGCAAAGCCGTGGCGTCCCTCGATGTCCGCGTCTGTTGACAACCCGACGGGACGCGTCCCACACTGTGCGCCACTCGTCACCCGTGCGCTGGGAGGATCGACGATGGGCCACGACCACGAGCACGTCCTGCTTGCCACCCTCAAGCGCCAGCTCGTCGATCGGCAGATCGACCGCCGGGAGTTCCTCCGCTACGCCACCTTCCTCGGCATGGCGGCGCCGGCCGCCTATGCGTTGGCCGGCCGGATCACCGGCGAGCCGCTGGTGGCGCCGGCTGCCGCGCAGAACCTGCCACGCGGGGGGACGCTGCGCATCGGCATGCGGTGCCAGGACCTCAAGAGCCCGCACACCTATTCGTGGATCGAATCGGCCAACACCGCGCGTCAGGTGGTCGACTACCTCACCGTCACCGGCGTGGACAACATCACGCGGCCGGGCCTCGTCGAGAAGTGGGAGGCGAGTCCCGATCTCAAGACCTGGACGCTGAAGCTGCGCCGCACCGTGAAGTGGCACAACGGCCGGCAGTTCAACGCCGACGACGTCGTGTGGAACCTCAAGCGCGTGCTCGACCCCAAGACGGGATCCTCCACCGTGGGCCTCATGAAGGGGTTCCTGCTCGAGGAGTTCGAGACCGGCGACAAGGACGAGAAGGGCAATCCCAAGAAGTCGACGCGGCTCTGGGACGCCAACGCCATCCAGAAGGTCGACGCCTTCACCGTCCGCCTCAACGGCAAGACGCCGCAGCTGGCGATTCCCGAGCAGCTCTTCCACTACCCGCTGCTCATCCTCGATCCGGCCGAGAACGGCGAGTTCAAGGTGGGCTCGAACGGCACGGGCGCCTTCACGCTGGTGGAGAGCGAGGTGGGACGGCGGCAGGTGCTCAAGGCCCGCAAGGAGCCGTACTGGGGCGGGGGGCCGCAGCAAGCAGGTGGACGGTCTCTACGCGTCCGACATCGTGCAGCTCGACGCCCTGCAGAAGCTGCCGCACGCCCAGATGTACTCGGTGACGACGGCCTACACGGCCACCGCGCGCGTGCAGCCGATCAAGCCGTTCGACGACAAGCGCGTGCGCCAGGCCCTGCGCTACGCGATCGACTCGAACACCATTCTGCAGATCTCCTACAAGGGCCTCGGGCAGGTCGGCGAGCATCACCACGTGAGTCCAGTGCATCCCGAGTACGCCCGGCTCGTCCCCTTCCAGCGCGACGTCACCAAGGCCAAGCGCCTGCTCGCCGAGGCCGGCTACCCCAATGGCATCGACGCCGAGATCGTCTGCCGACCGCAACCGGCCTGGGAGCTGCTGGCCGTGCAGGCCATGGTCGAGCAGTGGAAGGACGCCGGCATTCGCGTGAAGATCAACGTGATGCCGTCCACCCAGTACTGGGAAGTGTGGACGAAGGTGCCGTTCGGCTTCACGACGTGGGCGCACCGGCCGCTGGGCGTCATGAGTCTCGCGCTGGCCTACCGCACCGGCGTGCCATGGAACGAGTCGAAGTACTCCAATCCGGAGTTCGACCGCCTGCTCTCGCTGGCCGAGGGCACGATCGACGTCGCCGCCCGCCGCGAGGTCATGGCGCAGCTCGAGCGCATCCTGCAGGACGACGGGCCGATCGTGCAGCCGGTGTGGCGGGCGGTCTTCACCTTCTACGACAAGCGCGTGCAGGGCTTCAAGGCGCACCCCTCGGGGTACCTCTTCGGCCACCAGCTGGCGATCACCGCCTAGCGACGTCGTCCGGATGATCCGATCCGTCCGGCCCCTGCGCGCGCTCCTCGCGGTGCTGCTCGTCGCCTCGGCGTGGCCGGCGAGCGGGGTGGCGCAGTCGAAGCCGCTGCGTCCCTACACGCTCATCCTGGACTTCGTGCCGACCGGCGAGTACATCCCGCACTACACCGCGCTCGAGAAGGGTTGGTACCGCGACGAGGGGTTGGACGTGAAGATCCTCCGCGGCCAGGGCTCGGCCGACACCGTCAAGCGCATCGCCGCCGGTCAGGGCGAGGTCGGCATCGCCGACATCTCGGCGCTGATCGCCGCGCGCGCCAACACCGACGTCAAGGTCAAGGCGATCGCGCTCTGGTACCGCCGCCCTCCGCACGGGATCTTCGTGCGCGCCGACTCGCCGATCAAGACGCCGAAGGAGCTCGAGGGCAAGAAGCTCGCGATCTCGCCCGGCAACAGCCACCAGATCCTGTGGCCGGTCTTCGAGAAGCTGTCGGGGCTCAAGCCGAACTCGGTGACGTGGGTCACCATGGACGCCGCCTCGATGCCGCCCGCGCTCATCAAGGGCACCACCGACGCCGTGCCGTTCTTCGTCGTCCACGAGGCGCGCATCCGGAAGATCGCCCGCCAGCAGAACGCCGACATCCGCGTGCTCACCGCCTGGGCCGATCTCGGCCTCGATCTCTCCTCGACCTCGCTGGTCGCCCGCGACGACACGATCGCCAGGGACCCTGACGGCCTCAAGGCGTTCCTGCGCGCCACGCTCAAGGGCGCCGACTACGCGTTCCGCAACCGGCATTTCGACGAGGGCGTCGGCTCCGTCCTCAAGCACCACCCGGAGGTCGATGCCGACGGCGCGCTGGGCGCGGCCCAGGTGGCCGCCCGCTTCGTCTACGCCGAGGAGGTGACGAGCGGCAAGGCTGCCGTCGGCCAGTTCGAGCCGGCCCGGCTCGAGAAGACGCGCGACCTCTACACGCAGGTCCTCGAGCTGAAGCGCAAGGTGCCGCTCGAGGAGCTCTACACGAACGACCTGTTGCCCGAGAAGAAGTAGGCGCCTCGGGCCGACGTGATCCGCCTCGACCACGTCGACAAGACCTACCGGACGCGGCGCGGCGACGTCGTGCGCGCGGTCGAGGACATCTCGCTCGTCGTCGGCGAAAACGAGTTCGTCACCCTGGTCGGGCCGAGCGGCTGCGGCAAGAGCACGCTGCTGAAGCTCGTGGCCGGGCTCACCGAGGCGACGGGCGGCGCCGTCTCCGTCCGCGGGCGGCCGGTGAGCGAGCCCTTCGCCGACGTCGGCTTCGTGTTCCAGCAGCCGGTCCTGCTCCCGTGGCGCTCGGTGGTCGACAACGTGCTCTTCTCCGTCGAGATGCTCGGGCTCGAGCCCCGGCAGTACCGCACGCAGGCGGCCGGCCTGCTCGAGCTGACCGGCCTCGGCGGCTTCGAGACGAAGTATCCGCGCGAGCTGTCGGGCGGCATGCAGCAGCGGGTGGCCATCTGCCGTGCGCTCTTGCCCGACCCCGGCCTCCTGCTGATGGACGAGCCGTTCGGCGCGCTCGACGCGATGACGCGGGAAGAGATGAGCCTCGAGCTGCTGCGCGTCTGGGAGGAGCGCCGCAAGACGATCCTGTTCGTCACCCACAGCATCCCGGAGGCGATCCTGCTCGCCGACCGCGTCGTCGTCATGACGCCGCGCCCGGGCCGCGTCGCGCGCGTCCTCACGATCGACCTGCCGCGGCCGCGCACGATGGACCTCGAGTTCGACGGCCGGTTCAAGGACGCCAGCGACGAGATCCGCAGCCTGATCTTCGCCGCCCGCAAGGACCGACGGTGATCGCCCGGCTCGCGCGGCGGGCGGCCGGGGAGTTCGCGGTGCCCGCCCTCACGCTGCTGGGGGCGCTGCTGGCGTGGGAGGCGGCCACGCGGGTGTTCCGGGTGCCGCGCTTCATCATGCCGGCGCCGTCGGCGATCCTGAGCGAGGGCTGGGAGTGGCGCTACCGGTTCATCGGCCACACGTGGGTCACGCTCTACGAGACGCTCGGCGGCTTCGCGCTGTCGATGCTCGTCGGCGTCCCGCTGGCGATCCTCATCGTCTACTCGCCGGTGCTGCGCAGCGCGCTCTACCCGCTGATCGTCCTCGCCCAGTCGGTGCCGAAGATCGCCATCGCCCCCGTGCTGCTGCTCGTGGTCGGCCACGGCGAGTTCCCCAAGATCGTCGTCGCCTTCCTGGTCGCCTTCTTCCCGGTCGTCGTGGACACGGCAACCGGGCTGGCCGCCACGCCGCCCGAGCTGCTCGACCTGAGCCGCTCCTACCGCGCCAGCGCGTTCAAGACGTTCCTCAAGGTACGGCTGCCGATGGCGATGCCGTTCGTCTTCGCCGGCGCCAAGGTCGCCATCACGCTGTCGGTGATCGGCGCGGTCGTGGGCGAGTTCGTCGGCTCCGACCAGGGCCTCGGCTACGTGATCCTCTCGGCCACCTCGTACTGGAAGACCGAGCTGGCCTTCAGCTCGATGATCCTGCTCTCGCTGATGGCCATCGTCCTCTTCGGCGCGGTGGCGCTGGTCGAGCGCCTGACGTGTCCCTGGCTGGCGCCGGCCCCCGAGGAATAGGAAGGGCGGGAAGGCGACATGAAGACGTTGATCCACGGCGGCGACATCGTGGCCTACGCCGACGGCGGCCACCACCTCCTGCGCGGCGGCGCGCTCGTCTTCGAGGACGACCGGGTCACGTTCGTCGGCGCGTCGTTCGCCGGCCCCGTCGATCGGCGCATCGACGCCGGCGGCAAGCTCGTCATCCCCGGCCTCGTGAACATCCATTGCCACGCCGACGTCGAGGCCGGCGGCCGCCTGATCGCCGACGTCGGGCGACGCGATTACTTCCAGACCGGGTTCCTGAACTACTACGGCGCCCGGCAAGGCGCGCGCTCGCTGGGCCCGCGCCAGGACCCCGACGTCGGCGGCCGCTTCGCCTACGCCGAGATGCTGCGCAACGGCTGCACGACCGTCGTCGACATCGGCGTCGCCGCCGAGTCTCACGCCCGGATCGCCGGCGAGCTGGGCCTGCGCGCCTACCTGAGCCCGGCCTACAAGTCGGCCGAGTACGTCGTGGATTCGGCCGGACGGCTCTCCTACGAGGAGAACGAGGCCGAGGGCCTGGCGGGCCTCGCGCGCGCGACGGCGTTCATCCGCAAGCAGGCCGGCAGCCACGACCGGCGCATCCAGGGCATGCTGTTCCCCTACCAGGTCGACACGTGCAGCCCGTCGCTGCTGCGGGCGACGCGCAAGGCCGCCGACGAGCTCGGCGTCGGCATCGAGATCCACGCCGGCCAGAACCTGCTGGAGTTTCACGAGATCCTGCGCCGCCACACCCTGACGCCGGTGGAGTATCTGGCCGACACCGGGGTGCTGGGGCCCGACGCGATCGTCGGGCACTGCATCATCAGCACGGCGCACCACCTGGCCGCCCTGCCGGCCGGACGCGATCTCGAGATCCTCGCGCGCGCCGGCGCCTCGGTGGCGCACTGCCCGCTCGTGTTCGCCCGGCGGGGCAACGCGCTCGAGTCGTTCGCGAAGTACCGGCGGGCCGGCATCAACGTGGGGCTCGGCACCGACACCTATCCGCGCGACCTCATCAGCGAGATGCGCTGGGCATCGAACCTCTGCAAGATCGTCGAGCACGACTTCACGATGGCCACGGCGGCCGACGTCTTCACGGCGGCCACGCTCGGCGGCGCCCGCGCCCTGCGGCGCGAGGACCTCGGCCGGCTCGCTCCCGGCGCCAAGGCGGACATCGTGCTGCTCGAGATGCGGAGCTTCCGGATGGGCCCCTATCGCGACCCGATCAAGGCGCTCGTGCAGTGCGGAACCGCCGACGACGTCGACCAGGTGATCGTCGACGGCAAGACCGTGGTCGACGGCGGCCGTGTCGTCGGCCTCGACGAGGCGGCCCTGCTCGCCGCGGCGCAGGCCGAAGCCGAGCGCTTGTGGAACACCGTCCCCGAGTGGCACTGGCAGGGGCTGACCGCCGACCAGCTCTCGCCGCAGTCGTTCGTCGCCGCCGCCTCCCTGCCGTCGTCCGCGCGCGCCCAGGCCCCCCGGCGCGGCGGGACGCTGCGGCTCATTCCCATCGGCGACCTCAAGATCCTCGATCCGATCTGGACCACCGCCTACATCACCCGCGATCACGGCTACATGATCTGGGACACGCTCTTCGCCACCGACGCCAACCTCCAGATCAAGCCGCAGATGGTGGATCGCTACACGGTGAGCCGCGACGGGATGAAGTACGCGTTCACGCTGCGTGACGGCCTGCGCTTCCACGACGGCCAGCCGGTGACCGCCGAGGACTGCGTGGCCTCGCTCGTCCGCTGGGGCAAGAAGGACGCCCTCGGCAGGCTGATGCTGGCGGCGACGGGAAAGCTGCAGGCGAGCGGTCGGAGGAGCTTCGTCCTCGAGCTGAAGGAGCCGTTCGGCCTCGTCCTCGACGCCCTCGGCAAGCCGTCGAGCAACGTTCCCTTCATCATGCCGGCCCGGCTGGCGGCGACGCCGCCCGACGAGCAGGTCAAGGAGCCGATCGGCTCGGGACCGTTCAGGTTCGTGAAGGAGGAATGGCAGCCCGGCAACCAGGTGGTCTACGCGCGCAACGCGGACTACGTGCCGCGCAGCGAGCCGCCCAGCGGCGCCGCCGGCGGCAAGCACGTCTACCTCGACCACGTGATCTGGCGCTACATGCCGGACTCGGCGACGGCGGCCAGCGCGCTCGAGGCCGGCGAGCTCGACTACTGGCAGGTTCCGCCAGCCGATTTCGTGGCCCGTCTGACCAGGCACCCCGATGGTCGATCAGGAGACGTATCTGCAGGCGGCGATCGGCCAGGCCCAGTACTACCGCACGTGCCCCGGCATCTTCTTCTGCGGGAACGTCCCCTACGAGAGCAGGGTCGGGGCGCCGGCCGGGCCGGACCTCGACCGCGCCCGCCAGCTCATGAAGGAGTCCGGCTACGACGGCCGACCGGTGGTGCTGCTCGATCCCAGCGACCGGCCCGAGCTGCACGGCGCCGCCCTCGTCACGCGAGAGCTCCTGACGAAGATCGGCGTCACCGTCGACCTGCAGGCCGTCGACTGGAGCACGCTGCTCGCGCGGCGGGCGAAGAAGGATCCGCCGAGCGCCGGCGGGTGGAACCTCTTCTGCACCAACTGGATCTCCGCCGACGCTCTCACGCCTGCCGTCAATGCCGGCGTGGCCGGCGGCGGCGAGGCCGGCTGGTTCGGCTGGTCGGCGAGCGCCCAGCTCGAGAAGCTGCGGCTGGAGTGGATCCGCGCCAGCGATCCCACCCGGCGCCGGCAGCTCGCCGAGCAGATCCAGGTCGTCGTCTTCGACGAGGTGCCGTTCGTCCCCTGGGGCCAGTACGTCCAGCCGTCGCTCTATCGCAAGCGCGTGCGCGGCGTCCTGCAATTCCCCGCCGCGCTCCTGTGGAACGTCTGGCTGGACGCCTCGCCGTGACGTCACCCCGGCTTCTGCGGGCGGAGGTACTCGTCCGGGTACGGGATCCCGAAGCGCTCACACAGGGCGGAGACGTCCTTGACGTCACGCTCGCGGAGCCGGTACCCGGTGTGAAATTTGACCAGGTACTCGGCGGCCACGCATTTCACCACGTGGCCATCGACGACGCCTGTTCCCTGCAGCGAGGCCGCGGGATATACCGCGCCTCGCTCCACCGGCCCGTACCGTCCGTGGCCGTCGGCATCGAAGACGATCGCGTGGACGTCGACTTCGCGACCCTGGCCATCGCCGAGGACGAAGTTCCACGGACTCGTGTCGTCGCGGTCGACGTCTCGGTATCCGTCGGCCTCCAGCAGGCGACGAAGGGTGGGCACGTCCTTCTGCTGGACGACGAGATCGATGTCGCCGTGCTCACGTGTCTGGGCGCCGAGCAACGCATCCACCGCCCAGCCGCCATCGAGCCAGACCGGGACGCCGTGCTGCTCCAGCCGCTGCACGAGCCGGACGACGTCGTCCGATCTCATCCCGAGACCCCACCGCCGGCGGCGCCCCTCGACGGGTGACGCGGCGGCCCGCACGGGCTCACGCGCGGTGGCGCCGCTTCCGCGACGCGGCGATGGCGGCAATGGCGTTGCATGTCGAAGTCGTACTGCTCGCCGAGCCGGGCGTAGCCGGTCAGCGCTGCCCGTAACGCCGCCGGCCCGCCGGCCGAATGACTGGGCTCGCCGACGTGATACGGCGTGGCGTGCTCCGCTCCGAGGACCGCGATCGGACCGTCGGATCGCCCCGGGTCCGGCCAGGCCGGGAGGCCGGCGAACGTGACGGATGGCATCCGCATCGGTTGCATGGTATCCCCTCCACGGGAGGACGACGATGGCGGCGCGCACGGGAGGCCAGTATCTCCAGGGCCTGCGGGACCAGGAACGAGAGGTCTGGCTGGGTGGCGAGCGGGTCAAGGACGTGACGACCCACCCCGGCTTGCGCAACGGCGCCCAGGCCATCGCGGGGTTGTACGACATGCAGCACGACCCCGAGCTGCGGGAGGCGATGACCTACGTGTCGCCGACCAGCGGCGAGCGCGTCGGCCTCTCGTTCATCGTCCCCCGCACGCGGCAGGACCTGGAGCAGCGGCGCACGATGATTCTGCACTGGGCGCGGGCCACCTGCGGCATGATGGGCCGCTCGCCGGACTTCATGAACGTGACCTTCGCCGCCTGGGCCGGCGCGGCGGACTACTTCGCACAGAGCCGACCGGAGCTCGGGCAGAACATCCGGCGCTACTACGAGCACATCCGGGAAGGCGACCTCACGCTGACGCACGCGCTCATCAACCTGCAGCGCAGCCGCACGGTGTCCGGTGTCCTCAACCTTGAGGAGGGGACGGCGCTGCACGTGGTTCGCGAGACCGACGCCGGCATCGTCGTGCGCGGGGCGCGCGTGCTGGCCACGCTCGGACCGCTGGCGGACGAGATCGCAGTGTACTCGCCCCGCCTCGCGCAGCTGACCGAGCCGCACAGCCCGTTTGCCGTCAACTTCGCGATCCCGTGCGGCACGCCGGGCCTGCGGTTCCTCTGTCGGGAGAGCTTCGATCTCGGACGCTCGCACTTCGACCATCCGCTCGGCTCGCGCTTCGAGGAGATGGACTGCATCGCCTTCTTCGACGACGTGCTGGTGCCGTGGGAGCGGGTGTTCGTGCTGGGCGACGTCAACCTCATCAACGGCACGGCGATGGCCACCGGCTCCTCGATGCACTCGGCGCACCAGGGGGCGGCGAAGAACCTCGCCAAGTGCGAGTTCGTCCTGGGCGTGGCGCTCCTGATGACCCGGGCGCTCGGCAACGCTCACCTGCCCCATTCCGAGGAGCGTGTGGCCGAGCTGATGATGCAGACGGAGCTGATGCGCGCCTGCATGCGGGCCGCCGAAGCCGACGCCGAGCTGGATCAGTGGGGGGTGATGCGTCCGGCCGCCCTGCCGGTGGAGATCACCCGCAACCTGTTCACGACCGCCTATCCGCGGATGGTCGAGATCCTCCAGCTGCTCGGGTCGAGCAGCTTCATGATCACGCCGGGCGAGGCGGACTTCCGCACTCCGCTGGCGCCGGCGATCGAGCAGTACCTCGCGACCGAGGGGGCCAGCGCCCGCGAGCGCGTGAAGCTCTTCCGGCTCGCCTGGGACATCACCGGCAGCGCCTTCGGCAGCCGGCAGGTGCTCTACGAGCGCTTCTTCGCCGGCGACCCGCTGACCCGCGCCCGCTTCCTGGCGGCCATCTACCCGAAGGACGACGCGATGCAGCGCGTGACGGAGTTCCTCGAGCGCAGCGACGATTGACCGAGCCCACCCCAGACGCTACGCTCGCCGCGACCGCATGCCGACTCCCTCCCCGCGCTTCACGCTGATCACGGCCGCCCGCCTCCTCGACGGCAGCGACGGCGCCGGCGTCGAGCACGCGGCCCTGCTGATCGAGGGCGATCGCATCGCCGGTCTCGGCCGGGCCTCGGACGTCCGCGTTCCCGACGGCGCCTCCGTGGAGCGCAGAGACTACGGCGCCGCGACGATCCTGCCCGGGCTCGTCGACGCCCACACGCACCTGGTGGCCCCCGGCGACGGCACCCTCGGCGACGACGTGGCCAGGGAGGACGACGACATCCTGCTCCTGCAGGCGGCCAAGAACGCGCGCACGCTGCTGCACTCCGGCGTGACGACGCTGCGCGAGAACGGCGCCAAGGGCAAGGTGGCCGTCTCGCTGCGCGAGGGGATCCGGCGCAAGCTGGCCCCCGGACCGCGGATGGTCATCTGCGGACGGCCCATCGCGATCACCGGTGGGCACATGGGGTATTTCGGCTCCGAGGCCGACGGCGAGTCCGCCGTACGCGCCGAGGTGCGCAAGCTCCTCAAGGAAGGCGCGGACTACATCAAGATCGTGGCGAGCGGCGGCAGCACGCGCACGTCGGATCCGAACCGCGCCTCGTACACCGCGGCCGAGCTGGCCGCCATGACCGACGAAGCGCACCGGCACGGCCGGCTCACGGCGGCACATTGCACGTGCGCGGAGGCCGTCCAGAACTGTCTCGACGCCGGCGTCGACATGATCATCCACTGCATCTTCACCGAGGCCGACGGCACCTACCGGTTCCGTCCCGACCTCGTCGAGCGACTCGTCGCTGCCCGGGCGTGGGTCAATCCCACGCTCTACGTGATGAAGGCCGGGATCGAGCGTCAGCGCGAAGTCCGTGAGCGCGAGGGGCGACTCACGCCGGAGCTGGTGGCGACGCTCGACGCCGCCCGCCGCGCGCTCGACGTGCGGGTCGACGCCGTCCGCCGGATGAGCG
>VBPC01000337.1 GCA_005887895.1 Candidatus Rokuibacteriota bacterium | reverse complement strand
CCCCAGGCCGTGATACTCCTGCTGCTCGACGCCGATGTCGCCGCGCTCCCGGTGGTCCTGCGTCGGCTGACGCTCGACTTCGAGGTGACGCCGTGGAGCGCCGGGGCGTCGTCGTACCCGAAGAGCGGCGCCAGCGCCGAGGAGCTGCTGAGTCAGGCAGAGAGAATGCTGGCGGAGGCCGGCCGGGCCGGTGGACGTCGGCTCCTCGTGCAGTCGTGAGCCCGGCTCAGTCAGGGCGGCGGGCGGCGATCCGGCTGAGCGCCGCCGCGAACTCGTTCAGGATATAAGGCTTTTCCACCACTTCTGTCACGCCGAGGCGCCGGGCCTGCTCGATCTCCCCGGCCGTCGCATGGCCGGTCACCAGGATCACCGGCAGCGATGAATCGGCCGCGCGAATACTTCGAAGAACCTCGATGCCCGTCATCCCTGGCATGCGGACGTCCAGGAAGACCACGTCGGGCCGCCGGGCGCGGATTGCCGCGAGGACATCCCCTCCGTTATGGCAGACCACCGCCTCGTGGCCCGCATCCTCGAGGGTGCTGGCAAAGAGGGCGGCAACCTGCTCGTCATCCTCGACCACGACGATTCTGATGATTGGTCCTCCCGATCAGTGCCACCCCACATCATGCCAAGATTGGGCTTCACTTTTCAAAATGACAGAGGACCCTCGCAGGTGCCATAATCCGGGTCCCGATGACCCATAGGGGCCCTGTACACGGCACGCCGTGGCACCTGCAGTCTGGTGGATATCCGTCTGGATATCCAGTTGATAACCCGTGGACCGTTCCGAGCACGATGGATCGCGAGCACTGAGCACTCCGGTGGGGGACGAGAGCCTCTCCGATAGCGACGCCGCGGCCGAGTCTACGCCGTTTCCGGCGCGATATGTCACCGACTTCGCGCCGCGCCTGAGCGGCAGTCCCGCGATGTGCACGATCCGGGGCATGGTGGAGAGTATCGCCGTCACCGACGCCGCCGTGCTGTTGCGCGGCGAGAGCGGCGTCGGCAAGGACCTCGTCGCCCGGGCGATTCACGCGGCGTCGCGGCGGTCGGATGGACCCTTCATCAAGGTGAACTGCGCCGCCATCCCGCACGGCTTGCTCGAATCCGAGCTGTTCGGGCACGAGAAGGGCGCCTTCACGGGTGCGCACCGGCGTCGGCCCGGACACTTCGAATACGCGAACAAGGGCACGATCTACCTCGACGAGATCGGCGAGCTGCCCCTGTCGCTGCAGGCCAAGGTGCTCCACGTCCTTCAGGATCTGACGTTCTCGCGGGTCGGCGGTCACGAGATGCTGGAGGTCGACGTCCGGATCGTCGCCGCGACCAACCGCGACCTCGAGCTGGCCATCGCGCGCCGCGAGTTCCGCGAAGACCTGTACTACCGCCTCAACGTGGTCGAGATCGCCATTCCGCCGCTGCGCGAGCGCAAGGAAGAAATCCTGCCGCTGGCGAGCCGATTCCTGGAGGCGTTCAATCGACAGTACGGGCGCACCAAGGCGATGACGCGGGAGATCGAGCGGCGCCTGCTCGACTACCGCTGGCCGGGGAATGTCCGCGAGCTCGAGAACATGATGCGCCGGATGGTCGTCCTCAGCGACAACATCCACGTCTTCGACGCGCTGGGGAGCGATCAGCGCGGGGCGAGATCGGTGGTGGCTGCCGGCAAGCCGTTCGCGGTCGATACCCTCCGCGACATCGCGCGCAATGGAGCGCGAGAAGCGGAGCGGAAGGCGCTGGCGGAGGTTCTCGAGCGGGTCAACTGGAATCGGGCGGAGGCCGCCCGGGTCCTGAAGGTCAACTACAAGACGCTCCTCAACAAGATCTCCGACTGCGGGCTCAAGCCGCCGGAGGCGACTCCGCGCTGATCTCGAGCGTCTGAGCCGCTCGCTCACCGTCGCCCGCCCTGAAGCGACCGTTCACATGGTGAGGTGAGCGCCCCACCCCCTATGTAGTCCGCACCCCTCCGGCGCCGTGCACGTATGAAGTCCTTCGGCATCACTTAGCACGATAACGCGCACACATGCACGGCCACGACCCGCCTCTGACGGCGTGGCACGTCCCTTGCGGTCCTGCGCCGCCCGCACATCGAGCGGCGCTCACTCGGGGGAGGGGAGCCGGCGTGGACGAACAGACGGCGCTTGTCGTCGCACCAGTAACGGCTGTCCGCATGGACATCGTGGATCACCTGCGGAGCCGCGGCAACGTCTGCGTCATCGCCGGCACGACCGGCGAAGCGCTGGCGGCGCTGCAGCAGCGGAACTTTCGCTTCACGTTCGTCGATCTCGACGTTCCCGGCTGGGACGTCACCGACCTCGTGCGGGAGCTGAAGGGGCAGCGCGGCAGTCCCGGGCCGATCATCGCGATCACCCGACGGACCAGCGGACGCGCGTGGACGGGCTCCGCGGTGCTGGCCGCCGACGCGCTGCTGCACGGGCCGATCGCCCACGCCGAGATCGACCGGGTGCTCGCCGAGGTCGTCGCGCCGCCGCCCGGCGCCGATGCGACGGGGCGGGCGACCATCGGGCAGGAGATCGATCTGTGGCGCAGCGCGAAGATGCGCGAGGTCCGCCAGATCGTCAACGAGGCGGCCGCCGTCGACGTCACCGTGCTGGTCACCGGCGAGACCGGGACCGGCAAGGACGTCGTCGCGCGGGCGATTCACTACCTGTCCACGCGCCGCACGGGACCGTTCGTCAAGGTCAACTGCGCGGCCGTGCCGCACGACCTGCTGGAGACGGAGCTGTTCGGCCACGAGCGGGGGGCGTTCACCGGCGCCCACAAGACGAAGGTCGGCAAGTTCGAAGCGGCCCACGGCGGCACGATCTTCCTGGACGAGATCGGCGATCTTCATCCCGCGCTCCAGGCCAAGTTGCTCCACGTCCTCCAGGACGGCGACTTCGCCCGGGTCGGCGGGAAATCCACGGTGCGCGTCGATGTCCGCGTGATCGCCGCCACCAACCAGGACCTCGAGCGGGCGGTGTTCGAGCGGCGGTTCCGCGAGGACCTGTACTACCGCCTCAACGTCATCCAGATCAGCGTGCCGCCGCTGCGGGAGCGCGCCGAGGAGATCCCGTCCTTCATCGACTACTTCGGCGAGCTCGAGAACCTGATCAAGCGATTGATCGTTCTCGGCGACCCGACCCTGGCCCGGGTGGGCTTGCCGGCCCGGGACCCCGCCGAGGCGCCCGCGCCGGCGGCGCCCCCGGGGCTGGAGGCGCCGTTGCGGGACATCGTACGTCGCGCCTCGCGGGCGGCCGAGCGGGACGCGATTCGCAAGGTGCTCGACCAGACCGGGTGGAGTCGCGTGCGGGCCGCCAAGGCCCTTCAGATCAGCTATCGCGCGCTGCTGTACAAGATGAAAGACGTCGGGCTGCGGGAGGAAGCCGCCGCGCACCGGGTGCCCGACACCACGCCGCGCCGGCTCGAGGAGTTTCCGGCATGAGGCGGCCGCTCGCGGGCGGGGTGCTGCTGACCGCGCTGCTGGCGGCGGCGGTCGCCGGCGCGGAGCCGTCGACCGGGGCGCCCGGCGGCGAGGCCTACCGGATCGGTCCCGAGGACACCCTGCAGATCGCCGTCTGGAAGAACGAGGCGATCAGCAAGACCGTGCCGGTCCGGCCCGACGGCATGATCTCGCTTCCGCTCGTGAACGACGTCCGGGCCGCCGGCCTGACGCCGATGGAGCTGCGGGACCAGCTGGCGAACAAGCTCGCCGAGTACATCCCGAATCCCGAGGTCTCGGTCATCGTCACCGACGTCCGCAGCTTCAAGGTGTCCGTGCTCGGCGAGGTCGCCAAGCCGGCGCGCTACGAGCTGAAGAGCGGCGCGACCGTGCTCGACGTCCTGGCCCTGGCCGGCGGGCTCAGCGAGTTCGCGGCGCGCGGCCGCATCGTCATCCTGCGGCCGAACGGCGGGCCGACGAAGCGGATCCTCTTCAACTACAACAAGGCGACGGCGGCCGGGGGAGAGAACGAGAACCTTCCGCTCCACCCGGGCGACATCGTCCTGGTGCCATGAGCCGCCGGCGGCCCGCCGCGTCCCCGTCCCGCTGCCATGCTTGAGAAGCTCGTCTGCCTCTGGCGCCGGCGGCGGTGGCTCGCCCTGTTGAGCTTCGCCGTGCCGGCCTGCGTCGTCGTGGGGCTGGTGACGTCGCTGCCCAACATCTATCGCTCGACCGCGACGGTCCTCATCGAGCGGCAGCAGGTCCCGGAGGCCTTCGTCCGGCCCACGGTCACCGGCGAGGTCGAGACGCGGCTGCAGACCATCAGCCAGGAGATCTTCAGCCGCGCCACGCTCGAAGCGCTCATCGGCGAGTTCAACCTCTACCCGCGGCTGCGCGCCCGCGTCCCGGCCGACCGCCTCGTCGCCCGCCTGCGCAACGACATCACGCTGGTCATGAAGTCCGACACGGCAGGTCCGGCCGGCCCCAAGATGGTCGCCTTCACGGTGAGCTTCCGCGGCGGCGAGCCCGGCGTCGTCGCGGGCGTGACGAACCGGCTCGCCGGGCTGTTCATCGAGGAGAACCTCAAGATTCGCTCCCGCCAGGCCACCGGCACCGCCGATTTCCTCCGCGCCCAGCTGGAAGAGACGACGCGACAGCTCGACGTCCAGGAGCGTCGCGTCAGCGAATACAACCGGCGCTACATGGGGGAGCTGCCGCAGCAGATGACCTCCAACCTGGCGGCCATCGAGCAGCTCAGCACGCAGCTGCGTCTCAACAACGACCGGCAGACGATGGCCCAGGCGCGGCGGGAGGCGCTCGAGCGGCAGCTGGCCGACGTGGAGACGGCGCCCGCGGCCGCCGCCGCTCCCGGGGTGCCCGACACGCCGGCGCTGCGCCTCGTCCGCCTGCGGCAGGACCTGCGGGAGCTCCGCACGCAGTACACGGAGAAGTACCCCGAGGTCGTGCGGGTGAAGACGGAGATCGCCGTGCTCGAGCGTGAGCTCGGGGCCCGCGGGCCCGAGGCGGCGGCGGCGCCGGCGCCGATGCCGCAGGATCCCGCGATCCGCCGCCTCAAGGGCGCGCTGACCGAGGTCGACGCGGAGATCAAGGCGCTTCGCAAGGACGAGCAGCGCCTGCAGGCCGCCATCGCGCGCTACCAGGCGCGGGTCGACAACACCCCGCAGCGCGAGCAGGAATTCCAGGAGCTGTCGCGCAACTACCAGACCACGAAGGAGCACTACCAGTCGCTCCTGAAGCGCTACCAGGAGGCGCAGCTCGCCGAGGACATGGAGCAGAGTCGCAAGGGCGAGCAGTTCAAGGTCGTGGAGCCCGCCGTCGCCTCGGGCCCGCCCGCCGCGCCGAATCGCGGCCGGTTCCTGGTGACTGGCCTGGCGCTCTCGCTCGGCCTGGCCGCGGCGGCGGTGATCCTGTCCGAGCAGATGGACACCTCCTTCCACTCC
>VBPC01000336.1 GCA_005887895.1 Candidatus Rokuibacteriota bacterium | reverse complement strand
GCGTCGGTCAGCTCGGCCAGCGCCGCCGGCCGGCCCTGGACCGCCAGCCAGCGCATGAGTCCCTCGTCGGCCGACAGGCGAATGCCCTGCACGAGCTGTGGCGCCAGCCCGCGGTTGGCCGTGATGCGGAACTCGCGCCCGAGCGAGTCCGGCAGCAGCAGCGCCACCCGCGTCGGCCGGACGACCTCGGTGATGGCGTCGAGGAACATGCCGAGCGCGCGGGGCAGGTCGAAGCCGGCCGCCAGCACGCCGGTGAAGCCACGCAGCACGCGGGCCAGCCCGCTGTCCCAGCCGGCCTCCTCGCTGATGATCGGCGCCGGCACGGTCTTCGGCACCGGCGTGCGGCTGGCGGCCAGCTCGCGCAGCAGCCGTTGCCGATCGAGCGCGTGGCGTAGCACCGCGTCCAGCTCGCGGGCGGTGAAGCCGTCGGGGACCGTGAACTCCGCGCTCGTCTCGTCCTCGCCGCTGGCGCCGACGGCGATCAGGATGGCCCCCGGCGCGACGTCGCGGGCGGCCGCCGAGAACGTCGCGAGCGCGCCGGCCGGCCCCACGCTCTCGCGCAGGATCACGTCGATGTCGACGAGTCGCACGGTGCGGAGCGCGTCCTTGTCACCATGGGCTTCGAAGATGGAAAAATTGGACAGGCAGCGAACCAGCCGGGCGCGGAGCGCCTCGTCGGCCGTGACGACGAGGACGGTGTTCACGCGACCACCGGGGTCACCACCGACACCAGCGGAAACTCGACCGTGAAGATGGCGCCGCTGCCCTCCCGGTTGCCCGCCCGCAGCCGGGCACCGTGGGCTTGCGCGATGCCGGCCGAGATCGCCAGACCCAGGCCGGACCCGCGCGGCTTCGTCGTGAAGAACGGCTCCAGCACGCGCTCCAGCAACTCGGGCGGAATGCCGGGCCCGGTGTCGCACACTGCAACCGTCACCTGCCCCTCGCTGCGCGTCAGCTCGATCGAGACCGTGCCGCCATCGGGCGTGGCCTCGCGCGCGTTGAGCAGCAGGTTCAGGAAGAGCTGCTCCAGCTCGGCCTGGTTGCCGAGGACCAGACACGGCTCGGTGCCCAGCGTCTTCGTCGTCGCGAGGCTCTTCTCGTCGAGGGCCGGCTGCAGGAACTCGAGCGCGTCGGTGAGCGGCAGGCGGACGTCGATCGGGGACCGCGGGCCACCAGCCGGCCGCGACAGCGTCTGCAGCCGGTCGACGAGCCGCTGCATCCGCTCGATCTCGCGCGTCGAGATCCGCCCGAACTCCTCCAGGAAGCGCGCGTCGTCGCGGCGCCGCGGCAGCAGCTGCACGAACGTCTTGATGGCCACCAGCGGATTCTTGATCTCGTGCGCGATGCCCGACGCCAGCGCCTGGAAGTAGGCGAGCCGCTCGGCGCGCCGCCGCTCGACCTCGAGCTCCTTGAGGGGCGTGAGGTCGCTGAACACGACGACCGCGCCCAGCACGGCGCCGCCCGGGTCACGCACCGGCGACGTCGTGCAGATGATCGGCCGACTGGCGCGGCCGTCGGCGGTCGGCAGGTCGACCTCCGGCTGGGTGCGCGGCTGGCCGTCCTCGACGGTGGCGCGCAACGGGTTGCCGAGGCAGGCCGGCAGCACGGTGACGCCGGCGCTCTTCGCGTGCTCGGCCGCCAGCCCCGTGAGGTGCTCGGCCGCCCGGTTGAACATCGCGATCTGCCCCCCGGCGTTGACCGCCACGACCCCGCTCTCCAGCGTGGCCACGATGTTCTCCAGATATTCGTTGGCGACGACGACCGCCGCGTACAGCTGCGCGTTCTTGATGGCGATCCCGGCCTGATTGGCCAGCGTCATCAAGAGGTCCAGGTCCTCCTGATAGAACGCATCGCCCGACAGCTTCGGCCCCACGGCGATCATCGCGATCAGCGTGTCCTCCGAGAGCACCGGCAGCAGCAACGCCCAGTTCGCCTGGGTGAGCTGCTCGCACAGCGCGACCGCCGCCGCATCCCGCTCGCGCGCCACCTCGTCGGTGACGATCGGCTCCTGGGCCGTCTCCAGGGCGGCGATCACCTCGCCGGGCGCCCGCGCCGGCGCCGCGAAGTGCTCCACGTCCTTCGGCTTCTCGGCGATGGCGCACCGGAAGACGCCGTCCTCGCGTAGATAGACCGCCACGCCCTCGGCCGCCGTGGACCGTACCACCGTCGTGCTGATGAACGCCAGCAGCTTCTTGAGTTGCAACACCCGCGTCAGCATCTGGCTCGCCTCGCGCACCGTCCGCCGATAATTCGCGTGCGTCCGATACACATACCGATCGAGCAGCCGGTTGGCCACATCGCGCGTGATCGGGATGAGCACAGTGACGATGGCGATCGCACCAAGAACGAGCGCGAGCTCGCGGGTGTCGAGGTGCGTTAACAGCCGCGGCCAGAACGCCGCCACTAGGAGACCTGCCGGCAGCGCGGAGACAATGATCGCGAAAGCGAGTGTCAGGCCACGGTGAACGAAGAGCCGAAGGTCCATCAAGCGATGCCGAATGATCGCGTGCCCGACTAGAGCGACATAAGCCAATGTGAAATAGGGACCGACGCGACTGTACGTCGACTCCCCAGTGATCAGGGGAAGGATGAGGTTGGTCGAGATGCCACCCGCAAGGCCGACGATTATCCCGGCGACGACGTACTGTAACTGCGCCCTTGCGATGCCGCGAGAGCGACGCCACTTGTCGATTAGGATATAGAGCGCAATGCACCACGTCGCGACGAAATAGACGGCGAACGCCGGATAAAGCGCGCCAACCCTTCTAGAGACTCCAACGGTCTCTACTGCCACGTCGTAAATGATCAGATTGCTCGCTATCGAAAGGACGGCAAAGCAGCCGCCGAGTAAAAGTGTCAAACGCAGAAACAACCTCGACGGCGCCCTCTCGATCGTTGGGTACACCGACGTAAAGTAGAAGAATGCCGAAGGGATCATGGCTGCGGAAGCGAATGAAACTCCTGACCACAGTCCGGGGTGACTGCCCGTGTGCAGAACGATGATAGAGAGGACCCACCCACCGATTAACAGAGTCTGGGCCGCGAAGGCCCGGTTTGCAGTCCTTCGCGGTTGAGCTCTCAAGACAAAGAGCCCGAGAACGAGCAGGAGCGAAGCATCGAGGATCTGAGCGATCTGAGCCATATCTATACCCTTATCGCTTATCGCTCGTAAGATGGGTGGGGCAGTGATGCTAGCGGCGGGATACTCTCTTCGAGAAATTCAGTGTCCAGCGCGGGGAATTCAATCTCTGCGACAGTTCCGGTTCGCCCGGGTCTTGGCGA
>VBPC01000004.1 GCA_005887895.1 Candidatus Rokuibacteriota bacterium | reverse complement strand
GGCGGGCGCCGATCATGTCGCCCTCCTCGTCCACCAGGGCGCCCACGACGAGGCGGCCGCCGAGCGCCACGCCGCTGCGCTTGAGAGCCGCCGTCGCCACCATGGCCGCCGCCAGGCCGCTCTTCATGTCGGCGCTGCCGCGCCCGTAGATCTTGCCGTCGACGAAGTCGCCGCCGAACGGCGGGTGCGTCCACAGGCTCGCGTCGCCCTCGGTGACGACGTCGGTGTGGCCCTCGAGGAGCAGCGTGGGGCCCGCCGACCGGTCGCCCAGCATGCCGAACACGTTGGGGCGGCCGGGCGCCACCTCGTGCACCTCGACCTCGAGGCCGACGCCGCGCAGCCAGCGCTCGACGTGGGCGGCCACCGCGGCCTCGGTCGCGTCCGGCGGGCCCGCGCGCACGACGCTGGGAATGCGGACGAGATCGCGCGTGAGCGCGATCAGCTCACCATCGTCGATGCGGGGCAGGACGTCGGAGACACGCACGGCGGGCACCCGGGACGACTCCCGGGCTACTGCTGGGGAAAGGAGAGGATCACCGAGTCGAGTCGGATCACCCGGTACTCTTCGAGCGCGATGTAGAAGTAGTGGCCCTCGACCTCCTCGGCGCTCTCCTCGAACGCCACGATCGTCTTCAAGTCCGGCATCTCCCGGAACGCATTGGCGCCCTCGTCGAAGCCGTCGCCGCGCGCCACCACCTCGCCGTAGCGGATCGGCGAGCCCTTGGGACAGTTCACGCGGACATCGGCGGGGGCCTCGGCCATCATGCGAACGAGAAGGTTGATGCCGTAGACCTTGATGGGGATGTTGGTCATGCGCCTCCTCGAGAACGACCGAGTGGCGCCATGATACCACGCAGTCCCGTCACTTGAGGCTGCCCGCCGTGAGGCTCCCGACCAGATACCGCTCGATGAGCGCGAAGAGGATCACGACGGGAACGATGGCGATGACCGAGGCGGCGAAGAGCGAGTTCCAGTGCTGCACGTAGGCGGTCACGTACGACGTGATGCCCACCGTCAGGGGCTTGCGGTCGCCGTGACGATGCCCGGCACCGACAGCGGCAGCACGACCCGGAGCAGGACCCCCAGCCGGTCGCAGCCGTCGACGGCGGCCGCCTCCTCGAGCTCGCGCGGGATGGAGCCGAAGAACGCCCGCAGCAGCCAGACGGCGAACGCCAGGTTGAACGCGGCGTTGGTCAGGATCAGCGCCGCGTAGGTGTTGATCAGGTCGAGCTCGAAGAACTCGCGATAGAGGCCGACGACCAGCGCGGTCGGCGAGAACATCTGGGTGACCAGCACCAGCAGCAGGAACGCGCTCCGGCCGCGGAACCGGTGGCGCGCCGTGTAGTAGGCGGCCGGCACCGCGGCGACCACGGCCAGCGCCGTGGAGGCGGCCGCCACCACCAGCGACACGCGGAGCCAGGCCTGGAAGCCGGCGTCGGCGAGCACGTCGAGGAAGTTGCCGGGTCGCCAGTCGCGCGGCAGCAGGCGCGGCGGGGTGCTCCGCAGCTCGGCCTCCGGCTTCAGCGCGGTGAAGAGCATGACGAGGTAGGGCGCCAGCAGCGCCAGCGCCACCAGCAGGCCGGCGGCGGTCAGCCACGCCCGGCGGGCCGTCACGCGTCTTGCTCCCGCCAGCGCACCGCCCGCAGGTAGACCAGCACGGCCGCCAGCGTCACCAGCACATTGACCACGCCGAGCGCGGCCGCCAGGCCGACGTCCCGCAGCGCGCTCTTGAACGCGATCTTGTACATGTAGGTGATCATCGTGTCGTGTCCAAAGCCCGGATTGCGGTCGTTGAGGGTCCACACGATCGGAAACGAGTTGAACACGTAGATGATGTTCAGCGCCGTGGCGACCAGCAGCGCCGGCCGCAGCAGCGGCACGGTCACCGAGCGGTAGACGCGCCAGGGCGACGCGCCGTCGACCCGCGCCGCCTCGTACACGTCGGCCGGAATGCTCTGGAGCCCGGCCAGCAGCACGTAGGTCGTGAACGGCAGCGAGACGAACACGCCCACCGCGATCATCGCGCCCATCACCGTGCGGTCGTCGCCGAGCCAGTCGACGGGGCGGTCGAGCACGCCCAGCGACAGGAGGGCGTGGTTGAGGATCCCGAAGTAGTAGTCGTAGATCCACACGAAGAGCTTGGACGTCATGATGAGCGACGCCGCCCACGGCACGATCAGCGCCCAACGCACCAGCGCCCGGCCAGGGAACTCCTTGGCGAGGAACTGGGCGAGGCCGAGCGAGAGCAAGAGCGTGACGCCGACGACGGTCACCACCCACACGACGGTGTTGGCGACGACGGCCGGCAGCGCCTCCTGCTGCACGAGCCGCACGTAGTTGCGGGCGCCCACCGCGCCCTGGTAGAGGCCGGTGATCGAGTACTGTCCGAGCGAGGCGCGCGCCAGCTGGACGGCCGGAACGACGATGACCGCCGCGATCAACGCCAGGCTCGGGCCGAGCCAGATGAGCGGTTCCCACCCGCGCGGGCGGGCCGTGCTCAGCGCCCGCCTTCCGCGGCCGTCGCGTTCTTCTGGAGCCGGTCGAGAACCTCTCGGGGCTTGCCGCCCGGCTGCACGGCGAGACCGAGCGTCTGCTGGACGTCGAGCTTGACCTTGTCCCAGGCGGGATCGGTGGTCGGCACCAGCTTCGCGTTGGGCAGCGCGTCCAGGTACGGCTTGAGCTTCCCGTCGGCGCTCATCTGCGTGAGGCCGGACTTCGTCACCGGCAGGAAGCCCTCGGCGGCGATCCAGCGCGTGATGTTGGCCGGCTCGTAATAGAGGTCCAGGAAGCCCTTCACCGCCTCCCGGTTGCCCTTCTTCTTGAACGCCATCAGGTAGTCCTCCACGCCGAGCGTGACCGGCGCGCCGACGTTGGTCGGCATCGTCGCCACGCCGTACTGCACCTTCCCCTCGGCGTCGAGCTGTCTGGCGAGCGGGCTGAAGCCCATGACCATGCCGACCTTGCCGTCCTTGAAGAGCTGGAAGGCGCCGTCGGTGCGGTTGGTCTTGCCGGGGTTCACCTGCGTCACCCGGTGCCTGTTGGCGAGGTCCGCGAGGAACGTCAGGGTCTGGACGTTGCGGTCGCTGTTGATCGTCCAGCGCTCGCCGGACTTCCAGTCGCCACCGTTGTTCCACATCCAGATCGACCACTCGGCCTGCGCCTCCTCGGGGCCGAGCGGCAGCGCGTAGCCGATGATCCCGCCGCCGAGCGCCTGGAGCTGGCGGGCGTCCTGCACGAACTCGTCCCACGTCTTCGGCGGCGCCTCGATCCCCGCCCGGGCGAACAGCGCCTTGTTGTAGAAGAAGGCGCGCGCGCTCGACAGGATGGGCACGCCGTAGAGCGTGCCGCGATAGGTCCCCCCGCGCGCGAACGCCTCGAGGAAGTCGTCCCGCGTCTTCGGCGAGAGCACCTCGTCGGCCGCATAGAGCAGACCGTCCTTGGCGTAACTGGAGAACGAGTTGAGGTTCAGCACGTCGGGCGGCTGGTTGTTCTGGATCATCGTGCTGACCTGCTGATCGATCGAGTTCCAGTCGACCACCTGCAGGTCGACCTTGACCTTGCTCTGCTTGGTGTACTGCTCGGCGAGCCCCCGCCAGAAGGGCCCCGTGTGGTCCTTGCTGTACTCGGCGATGACGACCTTGATGGCCGCCGGCCCTCCAGAGTCGCCCCGGCCGCACGCGGCGAACAGCGCAAACACGAGCGCCGCGAGGACCGGCCGTTCCAGGAGCCGCCTCATGCCGATGTGTCCGGCTCCGCCTCCGGCATCGAGAGCTGCCCGGTAAGCTCGGGCGCGGCCAGGGGCCGCGGGACCTGCTCAATGCCGCGCAGCCGGCGGATGTCGTCCCCCTCGCCGGCGCCCAGCTCCCGGAACTCGCGGGCCTTCGGCAGGACCCGGGACTCCAGCGAACCGACCGCGTCGTTGTAGGCGCGCACCGACTGCCCCAGCGTCATCCCGATCCGGTCCACGTGACCGGCCAGCGTGCGGAGCCGCTCGTACAGCTCGCGGCCGAGGTCGCGGATCTCGACGGCGCTGGAGGCCAGCCGCTCCTGCTTCCAGCCGTACGCGATCGCGCGCAGCAACGCGATCAGCGTCGTGGGCGTGGCGACGACCACCCGCTGGCTCATCGCGTCCTCCAGCAGCGCTGGATCCTGCTCGACGGCCGCCGCCACGAAGGCCTCGCCGGGAACGAACATGACGACGAGGTCCAGGGAGCTCGCGAACTGTGCCCAGTACGCCTTGCTGCTCAGCGTGGCCATGTGCTGCCGCATCTGCGCGGCGTGCCGCAGCAGCGCCGTGGTGCGCTCCTCGGGCCGCGTCGTGTCGAGCGCATCGAGATAGGCCGCCAGCGGGACCTTGGCGTCGACCACGATCTCGCGCCCACCAGGCAGATGGACGACCATGTCGGGCCGCTGGGCGCCGCCCTCGCCCTTGAGCGTCACCTGCTCGTCGAAATCGCAGTGCTCGGCCAGCCCGGCCAGCTCGATCACGCGATGCAGCGTCAGCTCACCCCAGCGACCTCTCACCTGCGAGCCACGCAGCGCGGTCACCAGATTCAGTGTCTCCCGACGAAGCTCGTCGCTGCTGCCGCGCAGCGTCGTCAGCTGTTGCTCCAGCGTGGCGTAGGCCCCCTCCCGCTTGATCTCCAGCTGCTGGGCCTGGCTCTCGACGCGCTGGAGGGCCTCCTTCAGCGGACTCACCAGCGAATCGACGGCGTGCTCGCGCCGGCTGAGCCGCTCGTCGGCGAGCGTCAGGAAGCTGGCCTGGCTCTCCCTCAGCGCGTCGGCGCTCAGCGCCTTGAACGTCTGAACCAGCTGAGTCCGCGCATCCTCGAGGAGCCCGCGCTGCTCGGCCATCGACTCGCGGGCGGCTTCCAGCCGGGTATCGGCCTGAGTGCGGGCCGCCCGCTCGCTCTCCAGCGAGCTCCGCAGGTCACTCGTCTCGAGGTCCCGCTGTGTGAGCTGCTTGGTCAGCTCATCAGCCCGGCTCTCGGCCGCAGCGAGCCGGCCATGGAGCCCTTCGCGCGCACCGCGGATCGTCGCCTCGGCCCGCACGCGCGCCATCGCCCAGCCCAGCGTCCCGCCGAGGAGCGCGCCGGCGATGAGCATCGCGAGCTCAAGCACGCCGATGTCCTTTCCAGTGGCGGCACACGACGCGCAGCCCGCACGGCGGGCACACGACCGGGTCGCGCCGGTCGCGACAGTCGCCCGACATCCGCGTGTGGCAGAGCGCGAAGTCGTACTTCACGGGATCGGCGGGATCGATCGTCGCCAGCCGCGCGGTGATCTCCTCGGCCATCTTCCAGTTCCGCGACCGGCGCCGGGTGAGGCCGATGGCCCGGCTCATGTTCTCGACGTGCGTGTCGATCGGCATCAGGAGCCGCGCGGGCGACGTCGACGTCCACAACCCGAAGTCGGGCGCCTCGCGGCGGACCATCCAGCGGAGGAAGAGGTGCAGACGCTTGCACGGCCCGCCCCCCGACGGCAGCGGAAAGAGGTGCCGGTAGCCGCGCGAGAGGCGGCGGCGCGGGAAGACGTCGCGCACGTCGGCGTCGAGGAAGGCGCGGGCGAACCGCTCCAGCGCGGGCCCGATCGGCCCGGCCGGGTCCGCATCGCCGGCCACGAAGCACTTCTCCAGCGAGCCGTAGCGGGCCAGCAGCTCGTGGGCAGCCGCGCAGAACGCCACGAGGTCACGCGGGCGGTTGAACCGGTAGAGGAAGCCGTCGAATGCGTGGGCGTCGCGGCGGGCGTCGAACTCGCGAACGAAGCGGGCCGGCGACGGCCCCATCGTCGCCAGGACGCCGGCGAGCGCGCGGCCGAACAGATCCACGCGCCCGTAGGCGAGGCAGGCGGTCAGCAGGGCGACGACCTCACGGTCGTCGGCGCCGGGATAGCGAAGGGGGAACTCGATCGCGTCGCGCGTGAGCCGCGCGCCGTAGTCGAACTCGCGGTAGAGCCGCTCGAGCGGCTCGCGGAGTGCGCCGGCTGACGTCATTCGGCGGTCTCGCGGCATGATAACATGCCGCCTCGTCAGGCGATGAGTCGAATCCCCTCACGAACTCGGCCGCTCACGGTCGGCGTCGTCGGACTCGGTGCCATCGGACGCCGTGTCTGCCAGGCGCTCGACGCCGGACTGCCCGGGCTGCGCCTGGCCGCCGCCACGGCGCGTGATCGCGAGCGCGCCGAGACCTTCCTGAAGTCACTGCGCACGCCGGCGCCGTTCCTGTCGCTCGACGACCTCGTCGCCGCCGCCGAGGTCGTCGTCGAGGCCTCGACCCAGGCGCACCTTCAGGAGGTCGCGCCGAAGGCGCTCGGCGCCGGGCGCGATCTGGTGGTGCTGTCGTGCGGCGCGCTGCTCGGGCGCGCCGACTGGGTCGCGCTGGCCGAGCGCCAGGGTTGCCGGATCCTGGTGCCGTCGGGCGCCATCGCCGGGCTCGACGGCGTCAGGGCCGGCGCGATCGGCCCGGTGACCTCGGTGACGATGGAGAGCCGCAAGGCGCCCGCCGGCTGGGCGGGCGCTCCGTGGATCACGCAGCAGAGGATCGACCTCGAGGCGATCCGCGAGGAGACGCTCATCTTCGAGGGCCCGGCGACCGCCGCCTGTCCGGCGTTCCCCGCCAACGTCAACGTGCTGGCCGCGTTATCCCTCGCCGGCATCGGCCCCGAGCGCACGACGACGAAGATCTACGCGGTCCCCGGACTCGCCCGCAATACCCACCGGATCCGGGTCGAGGGCGAGTTCGGCACGCTGCAGATCCAGGTGGAGAACGTGCCGTCCGAGAATCCCCGCACCGGCCGGCTGTCCTATCTGTCGACGATCGCGCTCCTGCGCGACCTCGGCGCCACGCTGCGCGTGGGGACGTGAGCGAGCGCGTCCGCGCCTCGTTCGACCGCATCGCCGAGCAGTACGCCGCCGACTTCGCCGACGAGCTCACCCGCAAGCCCTACGACACCGAGCTCCTGGGTCGCTTCGCCCGGCGCTGCCCGGCGCCGGGACTCGTGCTGGACATCGGCTGTGGACCGGCCGGCCACGTCGGGCGCTTCGTGGCCGGTCGCGGCGCCCGCGTCGTCGGCGTCGATGTCGCCCCGCGCTCGCTGACGGTCGCCCGGCGTCTCAACGATCCGTCGCTCCATTTCGTCGCCGCCGACATGCGCGCCCTGCCGTTCGCGCGCGGCGCCTGCACCGGCATCGTCGCCTTCTATTCCCTGATCTACGAGGCCGACCCGACTCCGGCGCTGGTCGAGCTACGACGGGTGCTGCGGCCGGGCGGCGCGCTCGTCGTCGCGGTCCACGCGGGAGAAGGCTTCAGTCACTTCAGCGACTACAAGGGCCTGCCGGTGGACGTCGAGCTGCACCTGCGAGGGCCCGAAACATTCGCGGACCAGGTCCGCGCGGCCGGCTTCGCGGTCGAGACGGTCGATGTGCGCCCGCCCTACCCGTTCGAGCACGCGACCCCGCGGCTCTACCTGCTCGGGGGGTGAAGCCCCCGTTGCCGCCTAGCTTTCGCCAGCGGTCTCGACGCCGCGCGGCAGCCAGCGGAGGCGGTGGCCGAGGCCCGCGTTGGTGAACGCCTGCTCGATGTCGGCGCGGCCCTCCGAGAAATGCTCCCAGTCCTCGAAGTGCACGGGAACGATCGCGGCGTCGGCGAAGGCGCGCGCCGCCTCGACGCCTTCCGCAGCGGTGAAGGTCAGGTGCCAGGGGCCCACCGCGGCGACCCGCGCGGCGCCCATGAAGAGCACGGCCGTGTGGACGGAAAAGCGGCGGCCGACCTCGGCGACCCCTTCGTACCAGACCGTGTCGCCGCTCAGGTAGACGGCGTGCTCCGGCGCGTCGGCGAAGGCCAGCGCGAACCCCACCACCGGTCCACGGTCGGCGTGGGCCGGCCCATGGCGCGCCGGCGTGGCCGTGACGCGAAGGACGCGTCCGCCCGGCGTGGGCAGGTCGACCGTGGCCCATGGAGCGAGACCGCGCGCACGAGCGCCCAGGCGGGTCGCGCCGGCCTCGGTCGTGAGAACACGGTCCACCCTGTCCAGGAAGGCGCGGCCGCCGGCGTCGAGGTTGTCGAAGTGGTGATCGTGGCTCAGGAGCACGGCATCGACCCGGCCGAGCGCCGCCGCCGCCAGCGCCGGCCCACGCGTCTTTCGCAGGACGTAGGAGCCGGCGCGGAACTCCGCCCCGGCCGCGTCGAACGTCGGATCGGTGAGCAGCCGCGCGCCACCGAGCTCGAGCAGGGCCGTGGGGCCACCGATGTACGTGAGACGCAGGTCGAGGCTCATCGCTCTTTCATCGAGCGCGTGTCCCACAGGCGGATCAGGTAGCCGTCGGGATCGCGCAGCTCGACGCCGTAGCCCCAGTAGGTCTTCTGCGGCCCGTGAGCGAAGGCGACGCCCCGGCCGGACCACTCGGCGAACGTGGCGTCCACGTCGGTGACCTGGAACCACAGGGCGCAGCCGTTCGCCTGCACCGTGGCCGG
Source organism: Candidatus Rokuibacteriota bacterium (assembly GCA_005887895.1). Lineage (GTDB taxonomy): Bacteria > Methylomirabilota > Methylomirabilia > Rokubacteriales > CSP1-6 > AR5. Next base: position 17,016 of record VBPC01000004.1, on the reverse strand, counting down.
CACTTCCTGCAGGAAGACCGTGAAGTCGTCGCTGTCCTGCAGCGCGACGCTCCGCCGGTCCGGCACCTCGAATTCGACGGTCAGGCCGAGCGTGCGGGTGTACCAGTCGCGCGAGCGCGCCAGGTCGGTCACGGGGATCCGCAGGTGATCGAGCTTCAGCATGGCCTCACCTCGTCAGCGTGATCGCGACCCGGCGCGTGACCGCGCCGAGTCGTGGACCGCCACAGGATACCCGTGCGCGATCGCCCGCACGATCGAGCGCGGCGTGAGGACGCGCACCGATCTGTCAGCCGCGGGTGGGGCGGTCGCTGCGTACCCGGACGGCGTCCACGCGGCCAGCGCGCCGTCCTGGACCAGGTAGGCGCCGCCGTCGTCGCCGGCGACCATCGCGCCGGCCGGCAATCGCGACAGGCGCGCGACGTACGTCCGCTTGGCGAGCCGGTCGCCGATCCGTTCGGCGTGCAGCGCGCGGTCGATCTCGTCCACCGACGGTCGCGACGAGCCTCCGCGGGCGCGGTTCGCCATCACCCAGTGCTCGCGGAAGAGCCGGTAGCGCTCGCGCTGGCACTCGGCGCACGGACGGTGGCCGGCCGCGAGCGCGGTGGCCTCGTCCAGGAAAAAGAGCTCCGTGTAGCGCCCGGGCGCCATGACGTCGCGCCGTCGCCCCTTGAACTGCAGGACGCAGGCGATCCACCGCCTGCCCGCGAAGGGCCGGCGGATTCGCTGCTGGAGATCGTGGAGACAGCCGCGGTTGCCCATGAGCGTCCCGCGCGCCGGGGTGGCGATCAGCTCGCCGAACGGCGTGACGCGATTCTGCCGCGGCACCGGCCGCGCCTAGGCCTGGCTCGACGCCGCCTCGAGATAGCGCTCGGCTTCGAGCGCGGCCATGCAGCCGGTGCCGGCAGCGGTGACCGCCTGGCGCCAGGTGAAGTCGGCGACGTCGCCGGCGGCGAAGACGCCGCGCACCGAGGTCTGCGTGGTCCCCGGCGCGACCTTGATGTAGCCGTTCGGCAGGAGCTCGACCTGGTCGCGGAAGATGGCGGTGTTGGGCACGTGCCCGATGGCGAAGAAGAGGCCGTCGACCAGGTGCTCGCTGACCTCGTTGGTCTTGACGTTCCGGAGGGTGGCGCTCGTCACCTTCCCGGTCTTCGGGTCCTTGATCGACTCGATCACGGTATCCAGGAGGAACGAGATCTTCGGGTGCTTGCGAGCGCGCTCCTGCATGATCTTCGAGGCCCGCAGCGTGTCGCGGCGATGCACGACCTCCACCTTGCGGCCGAGGCGGGCCAGGTAGAGCGCCTCCTCCATCGCCGAATCGCCGCCGCCGACCACCATGATGTTCTGGTCCTTGAAGAAGAAGCCGTCGCAGGTCGCGCACGTGGAGAGGCCGCGACCCATCAGCGCGCGCTCCTCCGGCAGGTCCAGCGTGCGGGCGGAGGCTCCGGTGGCGATGACCACGGTCTCGGCCTCGTGGGTCGCGCCCTCCGAGCGGATCACGAACGGGTGGCGGGAGAAGTCCACGCGCGTCACGTCCTCGGCGATCATGTCGGTGCCGAAGCGCTCGGCCTGCTTGCGCATCGTCTCCATGAGGTCGGGGCCGATGACGCCGTCCACGAAGCCGGGATAGTTCTCGACCAGCGTGGTCAGCATGAGCTGCCCGCCGGACTGCACACCCGTGAACATGAGCGGCGCCAGATTGCCCCGGGCCGCGTAGATGGCCGCCGTGTAGCCGGCCGGCCCGGAGCCGATGATGATCACCTTGCGCGTCGTCGGCATCGCTCCAGAACCTCCTCCAGTCTTCAGATGCAGGAACAGGGCCAGACGATGCGGCTCAGGACGGGTCGACGATCGCCTCCAGGTCGGCGAGATCGCGGATCTCGTAGATCGGGGGCGCGATCCCTGGCGGCAGCGGATCGTGGCCCGGGTTGATCCAGGCGGCGTCCATTCCGACGGCGTGGGCGCCGACCACGTCGATGTCGATGCGGTCGCCCACGAACAGCGTGTGGTGGGGCTCGACGCCGGCGCGCTGCAGCGCCGCCTGGAAGATGTCGGCGCGCGGCTTGCGCCAGCCGACCTCGTCCGAGACGACGATCGTGGCGAAGAGGTCGCGGACGCCCGCCGTCTCGAGAATCGCCAGCGCCGTCGGGCTGTAGTCGAAGTTCGAGACGACGGCCAGGCAGTGCCGGCGGGCCAGACGCTCCAGCAATGGCCGGTGATGGGCCGGAAAGCTGGCTGCCTTGGCGAGCTCCCGGCGGTGGGCGTCGATGAGGGCGACATCGAGGTCCGGCGGCAGCGTCGCCCCGTCCAGCCCCAGCCGCTGGAAGAACACCGCGAATCGCTCGCGCGCCGGCACCTCGCGGTGATCGATGGCGCGCAAGCGCTCGGCTTCCTGCCACGAGGCCTGGAGCGCAGCGTAGCACTCCTCGAGCGTCACCTGCGGCGCCGCCCGGGCCAGCACCGCGTGCAGATGGCCGGCGGTCGAGCGCACCCGGCGCCCGCTGATCTCGATCTCCGGCAGCCGATCACGCTCGAAGCGCACGAGCGTGTCGAAGAGATCGAAGAAGACGGCGCCGTAGGCCATCTAGCGCAGGGCCTCCAGCGCGTCACGGTCGAAGCCGATCACGAGGCGGTCGCCCGCCTGCACGAGCGGCCGGCGCAGCAGGCGGGGCTCCTTGACCATCAGCGCGACGAGCTCGGTGTCGCTGACCTTCTTCCGGTCCAGGCCGAGCGCCTTGTACTGGGTCGAGCGCGTGGAGAGCAGGCTGCGCACGCCGTCGGGCGCGCGGGCCGCCAGCGCGCGAATCTCGGCAGCGCTCAGGGGCTGCTTGAAGAGATCGCGAGCGGTGAACGCCACCTTGCGACGGGAGAGCACCGCCCTCCCCTTGACGCAGGAGGTTCAGGTGGGCTTCTGATAGAAGACGACGTCGCGGCTCACAGTGGCTTCCTCCGGGCATAGCCCTCGTCGAGGCCGTGCCAGTGCGTGATGCGCTCCTCGCCGCCGAGACGCTGGATCCCCTCGAGGCCGGCCTGCACGTCGCGCGCGCTGCGCTCGAGCGTGTCCCGGCGGGCGCGCCAAGCCCCCTGGTCGACCACGCCGCCACCGGCCAGCGTGATGCGCTTCTGCTCGGCGGCCAGCGCCTCGCCCGCCTCGGCGCCGGCCGCGTGGGCCGCCATGACGCGCTCCATGATGCGCGTGAGCCGGGGGATCAACCGCTCGACCTCGTCGGGCGTGAAGTAGCGGTCAGACACGACGCCGGACGTCCAGTCCGCGCTCGACGAAGACGGCGTGGACCTCCCTGGGGCCGTGCACGCCGCGCGTGAGCGTGAGCTCGATGTCGGCGGTGCGGCTGGGGCCGGTGATGAAGTTGATCGCCGCGCCCCGCCAGGTCGGGTCGTCGCCGTCGTGCCACGCCTCCAGCGCGACTCCCACCTGCTCCAGCGACTCCAGCAGCGCCTCGCGGTCGAACACGGCGACGTGGCACGACGGCAACAGCGAGGCCGAGCGCGACCGCCCGGCGCCCGACACGACGATCAGCGTGCCCGTCTCGGCGACCGCCAGATCCACGCCGGTGACGCCGACGTCGGCCGCCGCGGCGACCGCGCGCAATCGCGCGCGCTCCGCCGGCGTCACCTCCGCCTCCGGCATCGCGAGGGCGTCGAGGCCACGCTCGACCAGTGACGCGGTGACGTCGACGCCCAGCGTGGCGCCCGGCCAGGCGATGACCGAGCGCGCCCGCCGCTCGCCGGCGATGCGCGCGACGACACCCGGCACCTCCTCGGCGTCCCCGACCCGGTGGAGCACGCCGCCGACCCGCTCGAACTCCACCGCGAACCGCTCGAGGCTCTCGCGCCAGCGCTCCGAGAGCTCGCGCCGCAGCACCTCCAGGCGCTCGCGCGGCCGGGTCGGCCGGGGCGCGGTGGCGCTCGGGACGAGGCCCGGCGCGCGGCCCATCTCGGTCCGGATGCGGTGGAGGAACTCGGCCCGGGTCGTCACCGGCGCGCCTCGCGCTCGAGCTCGGCCCAGCGCTCGTGGAACGTGCGGGCGGCGATCGGCGGCAGGTCCCGCGTGCGCGTCCACGACCCGAAGAAGAGCGGCAGCCGGCGGATGCGTCCGTTGCGCGCGAGCGGGCGCTGCAGCAGGCGGCCGAGGCGCGCGCTGAGCCGGTACAGCGCCGGGCGCTGCAGCAGCCACGCGAACGCGCCGAAGACCACCCGCTCGGGCCACGGCGCGATCCGCTGCTCGTCGAGCTCGCGCCGGAGCTCGATCAGCATCCTCGGAATATCGATCCGCACGGGACAGGCGTCGACGCACGCGCCGCAGAGGGACGACGCGTGGGCCAGATCCTTGACGGATCCCGGTCCGTTCAGCATGGCGGTCAGCAAGATCCCGATCGGTCCCGGATAGGTGTAGCCATAGGCGTGGCCGCCGATCTGCCGGTAGACGGGACAGACGTTGAGACAGGCGCCGCAGCGCAGGCACGAGAGCGCCTCGCGCAGTGGCCCGGCGATCTGGCGGATGCGGCCGTTGTCGAGCAGGACCAGGTGGAACTCCTCGGGCCCTTCGAGCTCGCCGCCGCGCCGGGGCCCGTTCACCAGCGAGGTGTAGACGGACAGCTTCTGGCCGGTCGCGCTCCGGGCCAGGATCGCCAGGAACACGGCGAGGTCGGTCATCGAGGGGATCACCTTCTCGACGCCCATGACCGCCACGTGCACGCGCGGCAGCGAGGTCACCATGCGCCCGTTGCCCTCGTTGGTGACGAGCACCACCGTGCCCGTCTCGGCCACGCCGAAATTCGCCCCGGTGATGCCGAGGTCGGCCTGCAGGAACTTCTGGCGGAGCTCGGCCCGGGCGATCTGCGTGAGCACCTCCGGGTCCGGCGCCGCGTCCCGGTTCAGCTCCCGGCGGAACAGCTCGGCCACCTGGCCCTTCGTCTTGTGGATGGCCGGCGCGATGATGTGCGAGGGTCGCTCGTGGGCGAGCTGGATGATGTACTCGCCGAGGTCGGTCTCGACCGGCGTCACCCCGGCCGCCTCCAGCGCATCGTTCAGGTGGATCTCCTCGGTGGCCATCGACTTGGACTTCACGGCCATCCGCGCCCCCGTGCGCCGCGCGATGTCCAGCACGATCCGGCGAGCCTCGTCGGCGCCGGTGGCGTAGTGCACGTGGCCGCCGCGCCGCTCGACGTTGTCGATCAGCATCTCCAGCCAGTGGTCCAGACGCTGGAGCGTCGCCTCCTTGATCGCGCGGGCCTGGTCGCGCAGCGCCTCGCCCTGGGGGAACGCGTCGAAGGCCTCCCGGCGCAGCGTGATGAACTTCGTGGTGGCGATCGTGAGCGCTTCCTGCAGGAAGCGGTCGTCGAGCGCTTGCCCGGCCCGCTCACGGAACGGCGTCGCCAGGTCGGGCTCGCTCACGCCGGCTCCCCCAGCACCTCGGCCAGGTGGAGCGCGCGCACGCGCGAGCCACGTCGCGAGAGGCCGCCGCGCATCTGCATGAGGCAGCCGGCGTCGCACGCGACGACGCAATCCGCGCCGGTCGCCTCGACGTTGGCGAGCTTCTTGTCGAGGATCGCCGTCGACACCTCCGGCAGTCGCACCGCGAACGAGCCGCCGAATCCGCAGCACTCGTCGCTTCCCGGCAGCTCGACGAGCTCGACGCCGCCCAGTTCCGTCAGGAGGGCGCGAGGACTCTCCGCCTCGTGCAGGCCGCGCAGGAGATGGCAGGAATCGTGGTACGTGAGGCGTCCGGCGACCGCGCTGCGGAAGCGTCGCCGGCCCAGCACGCGCACGAGGAACTGCGACAGCTCGTACGTGCGCGCGGCCAGGCGCGCGGCAGCCGCCCGCGCGGCCGGCGCCTTCAGGAGGCCGGGGTACTCGTGCTTCACCATCCACGCGCAGGACCCCGACGGCACCACGACGTACCCGGCCTCGTCGAAGATCTTCACCGTCCGGCGGGCGACGTCGGCGGCGGCGGCGTGATAGCCGGAGTTGAAGAGCGGCAGGCCGCAGCACGTCTGGCCGGCGGGAAACTCCACGGTGACGCCGAGGCCTCGCAGCAGGCGCACGATCCGCTCGCCGACCTCGGGATAGAGCACGTCCGCCAGGCAGGTGATCATCAGGCTCGCGCGGACGGGCGTGCTCACGCGTGCGGGGGCGGCGGCGAGACGAGCACGAGCAGCAGCAGGCGTTCCCCCGAGTCGTTGCGGACGCCGTGGGCGACGCCCGCCGGGGCGACCACCGCGTCGCCCGCCTCGAGCGTCTCGTCCTCGGCGCCGACCGTGATGCGGCCGCGCCCCTCCAGCACCACGTAGACCTTGTCCTGGTCGTCGTGGGTGTGGACCTTCTGCGCCTGGCCGGGCTCGAGGGCGTAGAGATCGAGGTGCACGCGCGGCGTGGCCGCCAGCGCGATCCTGGCCATCCGGTCGGCCTGGAACTTCGCACGCTCTCGCAGGCGGATCTTCACGGGCCGCTCACGCCGGCCGCTCGCGCGAGCAGCGTCACCGGATGGACGAGCTGCAGGTCGAGGCCACGCTCGCGGGCGCCTCGCGCGATCTGGACGAGGCAGCCGGGATTGCCGGCGGCGACCACGCGGGCGCCGGTCTCGGCGATGCGAGCGAGCTTGAGGTCGAGCAGCTGGTCGGCCATCGCAGGCTCGAGGATATTGTAGATGCCGGCGCTGCCGCAGCAGAGGTCGCTGTCGCGCAGCTCGACGAGCCGGAGCCCGGGGATGCGCGCGAGCAGCGCGCGCGGCGCCGCCCGCACCTTCTGGCCGTGGGCCAGGTGGCAGGCGTCGTGATAGGTCACGGTCAGCGGCTCCGGCAGCGGCTGCAGCGGCAGGTCACCGTCGACGAGAAGCTCGGTGACGTCGCGCACGCGCGCGGCCAGCCGCACGGTGGCCGCGCCCGCCAGCCAGTGATCGGCCTCGCGCAGCGCTGCGCCGCACCCCGCCGCATTCGTGACGATCCAGTCCACGTCCTCCGGAAACGCCGCCGTCAACGCGCCGGCCCGCTCGCGGAAGGCGTCCACCCGCCCGGCGTGAAGATCGAGCGCGCCGCAGCAGCCCTGGCCGCGCGGCACCACCACGTCCCACCCCGCCAGCGAGAGCAGGCGAATCGTGTCGCGGTTGACGTCGGCGAAGAGATGGCGCTGCACGCAGCCGGTCAGCATGGCGACGCGCCCGCGCGAGCGGCCGCGGGCGGGCACGTACTCCGGCAACGGCTCGGGCTCCTCCGGCGCCCGGTCGAGCAGGGCGTCCATCGCGGCCAGCGGCGGCACCCGCGTCAGCAGGCCGCTGGCGCGCACGAGCCGCTGCAGCCCCCCAGCCACCGGCGGCGGCGGGGCTGCGGCCGCCGCGCGACGTCGGCCCGCGCGGTCTCGAGCAGCACGCCGAACCGGACGCCGGCCGGGCACGCGGTCTCGCACGCCCGACAGCCGAGGCAGAGGTCGAGATGGCGCGTGACGGTGTCGGTCAGCTCGAGCCGTCCTTCCGCCACCGCCCGCATCAGGTAGAGCCGGCCGCGCGGCGAGTCCATCTCCTCGCCCAGCACGCGATAGGTCGGACACTGCGGCAGGCAGATGCCACAGTGCACGCAGGTGCGAAGCATCGCCAGGGTGGCGGCGTCGGCGAGGGCAGGCGCGCTCGTCATGCTCAGATGCCGGCGACGAAGCGGCCGGGATTCAGGATGCCGCGGGGATCGAAGGTCTGCTTGAGGGCGCGCATGAGGTCGAGCGGGCCCGGCGCCACCGCGCCCCAGGGATCGACGCGCGCACGCAGGGCGCTCGAGCCGCGCTCGACGACCACGCTGCCCTCGCCGTCGGCGACGAACGCGCGGAGCCGCTCGATCGCCTCGGCCAGCAGGCGCGGCTCGTCTTCCGCCACCCCGACCCGCAGCACCCCGAGCGAGGCGCAGCCGGTGATCACGAGGTCGTCGGCAGCCTCCAGCGCGGCGCCAACCGCGTCGACCGTCGCCGCCAGCCGCGTCGTCAGCGTCGTCACCCGGAGCAGCGTGCGGCCGGTGGCCACCAGCATCCGGTCGTACGTGCGCCAGAAGGCGGGGCCCATCGTCTCCACGCGCGCCCGGAAGCGCGCCGCCGCGGCGCCGATCGACGCCTGCTGGGCGCGCACCGCCGCCTCTCGAGCCGACTCGGCTGGAGCGTCGAGTCCACCAGGCGAGCTGTCAGCTCCTGCGCCGCGGCCACGTCGCGGAGCGGGACCAGGCACGTGGCCTCGGCTTCCGGCAGCGGATGCAGGCGCAGCGTGAGCTCGCCGAGGACACCGAGCGTCCCCAGCGAGCCGACCAGCAGCTTGGGCACGTCGTAGCCGGTGACCGACTTCACGACGCGCGCGCCGCCCCACGTCACCACGCCGTCGGCCTGCACGAACCGCACGCCGAGCAGCAGGTCGCGGATCGTGCCGTAGCGCGCGCGCAGCGGACCGCTGGCGGCCGTGGCGGCAATCCCCCCCAGCGTGCGCTCGCTCCAGCCCGGCGGATCGAGCGGCAGCGTCTGGCGTCGCTCGCCGAGCACGGCGGCGAGCGCGCCGGCCGTGACGCCGGCCTGCACGGTGACGGTCAGATCGTCGGGATGATATTCGAGGATCCGGTCGAGACCGCTCAGATCCAGCACGACGTCGGCACGCGTCGGCGGCGCGCCGAGCGCGAGCGCGGTGCCGCGCCCGCGGGGGACCACCGCCAGCCCCTCGTCGTGGGCGAGCGCGACCACGCGGGCCGCCTCCTCGAGCGCGCGCGGCCGGACGACCCACTGCGGCCGGCGATCGTCGATCGCCGCGGCGGCGCACGCGCGCGGGTCGTCGGTGGCGCCGTCGGCGCCGACGATCGCGGCCAGCGCGGCGCCCAGGGCGCGCGCGGTGACGCTCACACCCACGTTCCCTCCGGCAGCACCGGACGCTCGGGCCGGAATCCTTCGCCGCATGCCGGATGGGTCGGCAGGAGCTTGCCCGGGTTCATGATGCGATCGGGATCGAACACGCCGCGGATGCGGTACATGAAGTTCAGATCGGCGGCGGCGTACTGCAGCGGCAGGTTCTTGGCCTTGTCCACCCCCACCCCGTGCTCGCCGGTGACGCTGCCGCCCAGGGCGATGCAGGCCCGCAGCAGCTCCTCGTTGGCCTCCTTGGCTTTCTCGAGCTCGCCCGGCCGCGTATCGTCGTAGCAGATCATCGGGTGGAGGTTGCCGTCGCCGGCGTGGAACACGTTGGCGATGAGCAGGCCGTAGCGCTCGCCGATGGCGACCACCTCGCGCATGATCTGCGGCAGCTTCGAGCGTGGCACCACCGCGTCCTGCAGCAGGTAGGCGGCCGTCAGCCGGCCCACCGCGCCGGCCGCCTCCTTGCGTCCCTTCCAGAGCAGCGCGCGCTCGGCCTCGTCACGCGCCACGCTGACCGACAGCGCGCCGTGCTCGCGACAGATCGCCGCCGCCCGCTCGCCCTGGGCCTCGACCTCGGCGCGGGGCCCGTCCAGCTCGATCAGCAGCACGGCGCCGGCGCCCTCGGGATAGCCCGCGCCGGTGCCGGCGTTGATCGCGCGGATGATCGCCTCGTCCAGCATCTCCATGGCCGCCGGCGTCATGCCGGCGGCGATGGCGGCCGACACGACCTCCGACGCCTCGATGACCGTGCGGAACGCGGCCAGCACGGTCTTGACCGCTTCGGGCGCGTGGGTGAGGCGCACCGTGATCGCCGTCACCAGCCCGAACGTGCCCTCGGAGCCGACGGCGACGCCGGTGAGGTCGTAGCCCGGCCGGTCCACCGTCTTGCCACCCAGCCGCACGAGGTCGCCGCGGCCGGTGACGATCTCCAGGCCGAGCACGTGATTCGTGGTGATGCCGTACTTCAGGCAATGCGGACCGCCGGCGTTGGTCGAGACGTTGCCGCCGATCGACGACACCATCTGGCTCGACGGGTCGGGCGCGAAGAACCAGCCACGCTCGCGCACCTCGTTGGTCAGCCACAGATTGATGAGGCCGGGCTGCACCGTCGCGCTGCGATTGGCGTAGTCGACGTCGAGCACCGAGGTCATCCGCGTCGTCGACACCATCACGCCGCCGTGGGCCGCCATGGCGCCGCCGATGAGGCCGGTCCCGGAACCGCGCGGCACCAGCGGCACCCGCGCGCGCCGGCAGAGCCGCACGAGCGCCTGCACCTGGTCCGCCCGGGTCGGCAGCGCCACCGCATCCGGCGCTCCCTTGTAGAACGTGTGCATGTCGCACTCGTACGTCATCCGCCCCTCGGTAGTGAGCACGAGCCCGCCGTCCCCCACGATCGCACGAAGCTCTTCGATGAACTCGGCAGTCAGCGACATGACAGCAGAGAGTGTACCGCGCCCTCAGGAATCCGGACGGCTCGACGCGCCGATCAGCCTGGCGAGATCATCTTGGAGCCGGGCGCTGAGACAACCGCTCCGAGCGGCGGCTTTGCCGCCGCAATCGTTGTTCGGGCGGGGAGGCAGGAGGAGCGCGCCGCCAGGCGCGCGACGACCGTCGGAGGGGGCTAGGCCCCCTCCGAGATGCGCCAGGTATCGCCGGAGGTGAGGAGCTTGGCGATGTCGCCGGGGCCGCGCTCGGAGAGCGCGCGCTGCTCCTGGTCGAGGAGGACATTCTCGTAGATGGGCGCCTCGATGTCTTCCAGCACGCCGATCGGCACCGGGAAGTCGGGCGCGAAGAGGTCGGCCAGGAGCTTGGCTGCGTTCACGTTGCGCTCGTCGTGGGTCCAGAGGGCGCTCTCGGGGACGTCCTTGGCCTTCACCACCTTCGGCACGACGCCGTCCATGATGACGGCGCTCCGGTCGTCCGCCGGGCCGAACAGCAGGGGCTTGCCGTGCTGCAACCGGAGCTCGTACTGGACCTTCTGCTCCTTGTCGTACATCACGTTCCACGCGAGGTCGTTGTAGACGTTGCAGTTCTGCAGAATCTCGAGGAACGCGGCGCCGTGGTGACGCGCCGCGCGCTTGAGGGTCTCCTCCATGTGCTGGATGTTGCGGTCCACCGCCCGCGCGACGAAGGTGGCGCCGCAGCCCAGCGCGAAGGCGAGCGGATTCACCGGGCGGTCGGCCGAGCCCATGGGCGTGGATTTCGTCACCTTCCCGAGCTCGCTCGTCGGCGAGTACTGCCCCTTCGTGAGGCCGTAGATCCGGTTGTTGAAGAGCAGGATCGTGACGTTCACGTTCCGGCGCAGCACGTGCAGCATGTGGTTGCCGCCGATCGAGAGCCCGTCGCCGTCGCCCGTCACGACGAACACCTTGAGGTCCGGCCGCGCGAGGCGCAGGCCGGTCGCGAGGGCCGGCGCCCGGCCGTGGATCGTGTGGAAGCCGTAGGTGTTCATGTAGTACGGGAAGCGGCTCGAGCAGCCGATGCCCGAGATGAAGACGATGTCCTCCTTCGGGATGCCGAGGTCGGGCATCGCCTTCTGGACCGCGGACAGGATCGCGTAGTCGCCGCAGCCGGGGCACCACCGGACGTCCTGGTCGGACTCGAAGTCCTTCTTCGTGTACTTGGGGGCTTCCTTGGCGTCGGCGCCGCTCGGACTCATGCCTGACTCCCCAGGAGCTGGTTGATGGCCTCGTGGATCTCCTCGCTCGCGAGCGGCAGGCCCCGCACCCGGTTGAAGCCGACGGCGTCCACGAGATACTCGGCGCGCAGGACGCGCACGAGCTGGCCGCTGTTGATCTCGGGCACGAGCACCCTGCGGTACTCGCGCAAGATGTGGCCGAGGTCCGGCGGCAGCGGGTTCATGTGGCGCAGGTGGATCGAGGCGACCGACTTGCCCTCGGCCCGCGTGCGCTCGACCGCCGCCGTGATCGCGCCGTAGGTTCCGCCCCAGCCGACGACGAGCACGTCGCCGGTCGCGGGCCCGTTGATCGACGTCGGCGGGATCTCCTGGGCCACGCGGCGCACCTTCTCGGCGCGCGTGCGGACCATGTGGTCGTGGTTCTCCGGGTCGTAGGAGATGTTGCCGGTGACGTCCTGCTTCTCGATGCCGCCGATCCGGTGCTCGAGCCCGGGCGTGCCGGGGCGCACCCACGGGCGCGCGAGGGTCGCCGGGTCGCGCAGGTACGGGAAGAACCCGTCCTTCTCGGTCCGGAAGCCGATCTCGATGGGCGGCAGCGTCGCGGGGTCCGGGATGAGCCACGGCTCTGAGCCGTTGGCCAGGAAACCGTCGCTCAGCACTATGACCGGCACCATGTACTTCGCCGCGATGCGCACGGCCTCGTAGGCGATGTAGAAGCAGTCACCCGGCGTGGCCGGCGCCAGGACGACGACGGGCGACTCGCTGTTACGCCCGTAGAGCGCCTGCATGAGGTCCGCCTGCTCCGTCTTCGTCGGCAGTCCGGTGGACGGCCCGCCGCGCTGGATATCGAAGATGACCAGCGGCAGCTCGGCCATCACCGCGAGGCCGATCCCCTCGCCCTTGAGCGCGACGCCCGGGCCGCTCGAGCCGGTGACCCCGATCGCCCCGCCGAAGGAGGCGCCGATGGCCGACGTCACCGCCGCGATCTCGTCCTCGGCCTGGATCGTCCGCACGCGGAAGCGCTTGTGCAGCGCCAGCTCGTGCAGGATGTCGCTCGCTGGCGTGATCGGATACGCGCCGTAGACGAGGGGGACCTTGGACCGCTGCGCCGCCGCGAGGAGGCCCCACGCAAGCGCGCGATTGCCCGTCATCGCCCGGTAGAGGCCCGGCGCCATCTCCGCCGGCTCGACCGCGTAGTGCTCGCCGAAGATCTCGGCGGTCTCGCCGAAGGCGTGGCCCGCCTTCAGCACGCGCGTGTTCGCCTCGGCGATGGACGGCGTCTTGCCGAACTTCTTCCGGATCCACTCGAGCGTGGGCTCGAGCGGGCGCGTGTAGATCCACGAGACCAGGCCGAGCGCGAAGAAGTTCTTCGTCCGGTCCTTCTCCTTCGCGTTGAGCGCGAGGTCCTTGATGGCCTCGTGCGTGAGCGCCGTCATGTCCACCTTGTGCAGCCGGTAGCGCTCCGCGAGGGTCGGGTCGTCGAGCGGGTTCGCCGCGTAGCCGGCCTTGTCGAGGTTGCGCTTGTCGAAGGCCTGGGTGTTGACGATGAGAAGCCCGCCCGTCTTGAGGTCGCCCACGTGCACCTTGAGCGCCGCGGGGTTCATCGCCACCAGGCAGTCGAGCCGATCGCCGGGCGTGTAGACGCGCTGGCTGCCGAACTGGAGCTGGAAGCTCGACACGCCGAAGAGCGTGCCCGCCGGGGCGCGGATCTCGGCCGGAAAATTCGGCAGGGTCGCGATGTCGTTCCCCGCCCACGCTGATTCCGTCGTGAACTGCTCCCCGGTCAGCTGCATCCCGTCGCCCGAGTCCCCGGCGAACCGGATGACCGCGCGATCGAGCTCCTTCAGCGACTTGGAGACACCCGTGGCGGGAGTCGCCGTCTCACTCATCGAATCCTCTCTCCCCGTTCAGTCGTTCGCCTGGCGCGCGCACACTCCCCACCACCATCGGGCTCTCGGGAATCCCGGCTGAGGCCGTCTGCCACGGTCGGCGTGCGGCAACTGCAGCAGACCGCGCCATTTTATAAGACGGCCCACCGGCCGGGCAAGGTCTGCGGCCCCGGTCGAGCCAGCCGACCCCTCCCCTGGTGGTGGCCATCAGCCGGCATCGATCGCGTGGGGCCGCTTGAGCCGCTCACCGGGCGGCAGGTTGAGGACCGCCTCCGGAAACAGGCTGGCCAGCCACCGGATGACGTCGCTCACGGTCACGACCCCGATCGGCCGCCGCTCGGCGTCGACGAGAGGCACCGTGCGATAGCCCGCGACGCTCATCGAGTGGACCGCCCGCGCGATCTTGTCGCGCACCGAGAGCGCGTCCGGGCTGCGCGTCATCACGGCTGCCAGGGCCGTCTTCCGCGCGTCGAGGTCCCGCCCGAGGACGCGCGTCAGCACGTCGCGCTCGGTGAAGATGCCGGTCAGCCGGCCCTCCGCGTCGGTGATCAGCACGCCCGCCTGGCGGCGCGCGAGCATGGTCTGGACAGCCTCGTGGACGGTGGCCGTCTCCCGGAGGCAGATCGGCTCGGCCGGCGACAGCACGGTGATCGTGTCGTTGACGAGCGCCCCTCGGGTCTCTTTGACCTCGCCCTCGAGCTCCGCCGTGTACTGGTCTTCAAACTCGCCCATGGCTTGCCCCCTTCGTCCCTGCGCTCACCCCACCTGCCATCCTACAGGACTTCACCCGCCGGCGCCCGGGCTCGGCCGCGCGCCGGGGCCGTCCCGGCGGGCTCTTCGCTCGCATCCTTCAGAAGCTGGATGAACCGGCTCACGGTCGGCGTCAGCGGCTTCTGCCGCCGGTGGATGATACCGACGGGCCTCACGAGATCCGGGATCGCCAGCGGGACCACGGCGAGCGTCCGGATGCCCGCCTCCTTCTGGACCGTGTGGCGCGGCAGAATGCTGACGCCGGCGTTGATGATGATCGCTTGCTTGATCGTCTCGATGTTGTCGAACTCCATCACAATGTTGACCTTCACGTTGTGCTGCCGGAGCGCGCGGTCGACCGCCTTCCGGATGGTGAGCCCCGGATCGAACGCGATGAAGGTCTCCCCGCTCAGGTCGGCCGGCGGGACGAGCTTCCGCCGGGCCAGCCGATGGCTCGGGTGGCAGACGAACGCCATCGGCTCGGCGCGCAGCGGCACGATCGAGAGCGCCCGATCGGCGGGCGGGTAGGACATGATCCCGACGTCCGCCTCGCCCTCGAGGACCGCCTCCACCACCTTGTGCGGGTGCAGGCACTCGAGCTGGACGCGCGCCTCGGGATAGCGCGACATGAAGCGCTGCATGTGGCGGCTCACGTCGTGGAGCCCGACCGAGTAGATGGCGGCGACCCGCACCGTCCCGTCCACGCGCGCCTTCACCACCGCCACCTCGGCCTTCACCTTCTCCCACGACTCGAGGAGGCCCCGGCACGCCTCGTAGAAGGTCTGGCCCTCCGGCGTGACGACGAGCGGGCGCTTCGTCCGGTCCATGAGCGCCACGCCGAGCTCGGCCTCGAGGAGCTGGACCGCCTGGCTCGCCGCCGACTGGGAGACGAAGTTCTGCTCGGCCCCGCGGGAGAAGGAGCGGAGCCGCACGATGTCACAGTACAGGCGCAGCGTCTCGAGATGCATGCCCAGACACTACTATCAGTTGTGCTGATACATACTATACAAATTTTTCCGGATGACTAATAGTCCAATTCCGAATATTATCGTGCAACTGTTCACAAAGGGGATGCGGTCATGAGGGAGTCTCGACGCGGAACGCCGACGGCGAAGGCGCCCGGCCCGCCGCCCGCCCAAGGCCTCTACGATCCACGCCACGAGCACGACGCCTGCGGCGTCGGGTTCGTCGTCGACATCAAGGGCAGGAAGTCCCACGCGATCGTCCGCCAGGGGCTCCTGGTCCTCATCAACCTGCTGCACCGCGGCGCGTGCGGCTGCGAGCCCAACACGGGCGACGGCGCCGGCATCCTGCTGCAGATGCCCGACCGGTTCCTGCGGCGCGAGTGCGGGCGCCTCGGCATCCCCCTGCCCCCGGTGACGGAGTACGGCTGCGGCCTGGTCTTTCTCCCGCGCGACCCCACCCAGCGCCAGAAGGTCCAGGTCCTCCTCCACTCGATCGTCGAGGAAGAAGGGCAACGGCTCCTCGGCTGGCGCGCCGTCCCGACCGACGACCGCCTCCTCGGCGCCACCGCGCGCTCGGTCGAGCCGCACATCGAGCAGGTCTTCATCGGCCGGGGCGCGGGCGTCGCCGACCACGCCCGCTTCGAGCGGAAGCTCTACGTGATCCGCAAGCTCTTCGAGCGGGCCGTCGCGGCGCTCGACATCCCCGAGAACAAGTTCGCCTACCTGCCGAGCCTCAGCTCGAACACCCTGATCTACAAGGGCATGCTCAGCGCCGACCAGATCGAGGCCATGTACCCGGACCTCGGGGATGAGGACGTGGAGTCGGCGCTCGCGCTCGTGCACCAGCGGTTCAGCACGAACACCTTCCCCTCGTGGCCGCTCGCGCACCCCTACCGGTACATCTCGCACAACGGCGAGATCAACACGCTCCGCGGGAACATCAACTGGATGCGGGCGCGCGAGGCCCTCTGCCGCTCGGACGTGCTCGGCGACGATCTGACAAAGGTCCTGCCCGTCACGCGCGAGGGGCTCTCCGACTCGGCGACGTTCGACAACGTGCTCGAGTTCCTCGTCATGAACGGGCGCTCGCTGCCGCACGCGATCCTCATGATGATCCCGGAGCCCTGGCAGAACCACGAGTCCATGAGCCCGGAGCGGCGCGCGTTCTACGAGTACCACGCCTCCCTCATGGAGCCCTGGGACGGGCCGGCCTCGATCGCGTTCACCGACGGCACGGTGATCGGCGCGGTCCTCGACCGGAACGGCCTCCGGCCCTCGCGCTACTCCGTGACCAAGGACGACCTCGTGATCATGGCCTCCGAGGTCGGCGTGCTCGACATCCCGCCCGAGAACATCCTGGTCAAGGGGCGCCTGCATCCCGGCCGGATCTTCCTCGTGGACACCGCGAAGGGGCGCATCATCGACGACGAGGAGATCAAGGCGCAGCTGGCCGCCGAGCGGCCGTACGCCACCTGGCTCCGGGAGAACTCGCTGCGGCTCGAGGATCTGCCGGAGCAGCCGCTCCCGGCAGCCGACCACGCGGCCGTGCTGAACCGGCAGATCGCCTTCGGCTACACTCACGAGGACCTCCGCATCCTGCTCGCGCCGATGGCCAAGAACGGCGAGGAGCCCGTGGGCTCGATGGGGACGGACACGGCCCTGGCGGTCCTGTCGAACCGGCCGCGGCCGCTCTACGACTACTTCAAGCAGCTCTTCGCGCAGGTGACGAACCCGCCGCTCGACCAGATCCGCGAGGAGCTGGTGACCGCTATGGAGTCCACGGTCGGGCCCGAGCGTAATCTGCTCGAGGCCGAGCCCGCGTCGTGCCGCCAGATCGTGCTGAGGGACCCCGTGATCTCCAACGCGGAGCTCGCCAAGCTCACGCATGTCA
>VBPC01000158.1 GCA_005887895.1 Candidatus Rokuibacteriota bacterium | reverse complement strand
CCGTGCGCGTGTAGTAGAGCCAGCCGCCGAAGGGGTACGGCACGCTCTGGTCGTCTTCCTTGATGCGGGCCAGCATCTCGCGGTAGAGCGCCTCCTGGAAGGCGGCGCCCGGCTTGGTCAGCGCCTCGGCGTAGGCGTTCTCGGCTTCGAGATACGCGATGACGTCGGGCGAGTCCTTCTCGCGCAGCCAGGCGTAGTCGTCCTGGAGCATGTCGCCGTGGATGACGGTGACCTTGGGGACTTTCTTGGCGACGGGCGGGACGGGCCTGGGCACCTAGAGAGGGTCCGCCTTCCGGATCTCGTTCACAGGATCACCAGCCTTCGTGATGGGTGAGCTCGTCGAGTGACCGCCGCCGCCGTGCCACGCCGCGGGGCGGCGCCGTCCGCGCGGGGTCGATGTAGCCGAACGCGATCAGGCGGTTGACGTGGAGGTCGGCCGGCACGCCGAGCAGCGCGCCCAGCTCCGCTTCGGCCACATGCGCAGGGCAGGAGCCGATGCCGTCGCCCCAGGCGGCGACCATCATGTTCTGCGCGCAGCGCCCGGCGTCGAACTCGTGCCGCTCGGTCTGGACGAGCACGATGACGACGGCGGCGCCGGCCACCCAGCGGGCCTGGGAGCCGAGCGCGGCCACCGCCGCCACCCGTCGGCGGTCACGCACGACCACGAAGCGGTTG
This sequence comes from Candidatus Rokuibacteriota bacterium, assembly GCA_005887895.1. Taxonomy (GTDB): domain Bacteria; phylum Methylomirabilota; class Methylomirabilia; order Rokubacteriales; family CSP1-6; genus AR5. Next base: position 42,451 of record VBPC01000158.1, on the reverse strand, counting down.
GGCTCGCGGTTCTTGGAGCTGCCGCTCATGCGCCCGGCCTGCAGGATGCGCCGCAACGATTCCTCGGGAATCGGCGTGGGCAGAAAGGCGCGCTGGTCGCGCTTGTCGATCGCGGCCCGGTAGGCGTCCATCGCCACGATTCTACGACTCGGTGTCCAGCGTCGCGACGCCGGCCAGGCAGACGACCACCAGCGTGGCGCCGACCACGATCGGCGGCAGCGCGGCGTCGAGCACGCCCGACCGGACCAGGAGGACACCGGCGAAGCTCACGAGCGGGCTCGCCAGGCGGATCGCCGTGGCCAGCAGGAGCAGCGTGATGGGACGCGACGCCCGTTCCGGCGGGCGGCGCCGGCGGGCCAGCACGAGGGGGCGGAACGTCGCGACCGTCACGCCGAGCGTGAAGACGAACCAGACGATGGCCAGCGGCCCGCCCAGCGGCACCCAGCCCTCGGGCGCCCGCCTGACCTCGCTGACGAAGAGGTCGAAGCGCATCGCCGCCGCCAGCGCGGCGGCGATCGAGCCGGCGTACACCACGATCGAGGCGCGGCCCTCGGGGACGCCGGCCACCGCGTGCACGAGATGATAGTAGAGGGCGGGGGCTGCGAACAGCGCGATGTACACGGCGACCTCCCAGCGCTGCGCGAGATCGGCGTCGGGCGCCGCGCGAAACTGATAGACGCCGAAGTTCCACAGCGCGAACGCCGCCGCGAAGGCGACGAACGCGCGGCTGGCGCGCCCCCGGGGACGCCGCGCCAGCACGATCGCCGCGAGCGCGACGGCCAGCAGGCCGCCGATGATCGGCGCCAAGCGTCAGCAGCCGAGCCGGGCCGCGAGGTCGATGAAGCTGTCGGCGACGACGTCCCACGCGCGCTCGGCCGCCAGGTCCGTCTTCTGGCCGGGGCCGTGCTCGGTCGGCCGCGCCACGAATGCCGTGCGGAAGCCGAGACCGCTCGCCGCCGCGAGGTCACCGTTGTGAGCGGCGACCATCATGCACTGGGCGGGCTCGAGCCCCAGCAGCGCGGCCGTCGTCAGGTAGGCCTGGGTCTGCGGCTTGTAGTGACGCGCGACCTCGGCGCCGAGCACCGCGTCCCACGGCAGCCCGGCGCGGCGGGCCATGTCGACGAGCAGGGCGACGTTGCCGTTCGAAAGCGTCGCCAGCACGAACCTGCGCTTGAGCCGGGCGAGGCCGGCGACCGCGTCCGGCCATGGATCGAGCCGGTGCCACGCGCGGTTCAGGTGATCGACCTCCCCCTCGGCGAGCCCGGTGATCCGGAACTCCGTGAGCAGGCGATCGAGCGCCATGCGATGCAGGTCGTCCAGCTTCGTCCACGGCACGTCTCGTCTGCGCACGCGCTCCAGCATCGGCTGGTACAGCCCGCGCCAGGCGTCGGCGAACTGCGCCCAGTCCACCGTGAGCCCGCGCGCGCGGCCCAGCTCCTGGCCCTCGCGGATGAGGCTGCGGCGCCAGTCCACCACCGTTCCGAACACGTCGAACGTCAGCGCCTTGATCGCGGTAAAGTCCATGCGGGAGACTGTACCGCGCCATGACCCGCGTCCGCACGATGTGTCCGATGAACTGCCATCCCACCCTCTGCGGCATGCTCGTGGACGTCGAGGATGGGCGGCTGGTCGGCGTGGCCGGCGACCCCGACAACCCCGACAGCCGGGGCTTCCTCTGCGTGCGCGGCCACGCCTCGCGCGAGATCGTCGGCAACGCCGCCCGCCTGCTCCATCCGCTCGTGCGCGCGCGGCGCGACGGCGCGTGGCAGCCGGCGACGTGGGACGACGCGCTCGACCTGATCGCCGCCCGGCTGCGGGCGGCGGGCGCCGAGGCCGTCGGCGTGTGGGCGGGGCACGGCGTGTTCGCCAACAACTACGGCACGCGGGTCGCCTCGCAGCTGCTGCGCCGGTTCGCCAACCTGTGGGGCTGCCAGTGGTGGAATCCCACGATGATCTGCTGGGGTCTCGGCGGCTTCGGCCTCGGCCTCACCGGCGTGCTGGAGGTCAACACGAAGGAGGACCTGGGCGCCCACGCCGGGCTGATCCTCCTGTGGGGCGCCAACCTCGCCTCGCAGCCGAACACCGCGCGCCACCTGACGGCGGCCCGGCGCCGCGGGGCGCGCGTCGTCACGCTCGACGTGCGCGAGACGGAGGCGGCCGCGCAGTCGGACGAGGTCGTCCTCGTGCGGCCGGGCAGCGACGCCGCGCTGGCGCTGGCGCTGATGCACGTGATCGTCGCCGAGGGCCGGTGGGATCGCGAGTTCGTGGCCGGCCACACGCTGGGCTTCGACGCCCTGCGCGCGCACGTCGCCTCGCACACGCCCGACTGGGCGGCGCCGATCACCGGCGTTCCGGCCGAGCGGATCGTCGCGCTGGCCCGGCTGTATGCGACGACGCGGCCGGCGATGATCGTGCTGGGCGGCAGCAGCATGCACAAGGGCGCCAACGGCTGGACGGCCGGCCGGGCGATCGGCTGCCTGCCCGCGCTGACCGGCAACGTCGGCGTCCCCGGCGGCGGCCTCGGCCCGCGCCACGGCGCGGCCGTCCACGGCCAGGGGCTGGCCAGCATCGCGGCCGAGGAGCGCCGCGGGCCCGGCCCGTGGATCCCGAACCAGATGCCGCGGATCACCGAGTCGATGCGCGACGGCCGGCTGCGGGCCATGCTGCTGTTCGGCACCGACATGCTGTCGTCGTTCGCCGACGCCCGCCGCGTGGCGGAAGGCCTGGCCCGGCAGGATCTGGTCGTCGCCTACGATCTCTTCCTCAACGACACCGCGCGGCGGTTCGCCGACGTCGTCCTGCCGGCCACGGCCTGGCTCGAGGAGATCGGCTGCAAGAGCACGAACACGCACCTCTACCTGATGCCGCAGGCGCTGGAGGCGCCCGGCCAGACGCGACCGATCGCCTGGGTCCTGCGTGAGCTGGCGCGCCGGCTCGGCGTCGCCGACTTCTTTCCGTGGGCGCGCGACACCGACGCGCTCGACGCGATCCTCGATCATCCGGCGACCGGCCACGCCACCGTCGCCGCGCTCGCCGCCGAGGGCGGCCTGCGCGCGCTGCGCGTGTCGCACGTCGCCCATCCCGACCTGAGGTTCCCGACGCCCTCCGGCCGGATCGAGTTCTACTCCGAGCGCGCGAAGGAGCTCGGCCTGCCGCCGCTGCCCGTGCACGAGCCGGCGGCCGACTCGCCCTACCCGCTCTCGCTGCGCCAGGGGCGCACCCTGACGCACTTCCACGGCTTCTACGATCACGGCCGCGCGCTGCCGACGCTGGCCAAGGCCGACCCGGAGCCGGCGCTGTGGATCTCGCCGGCCGACGCCGCCCGGCGCGGCATCGCCGACGGCGGCCCGATCCGTATCGTGAACGAGCGCGGCGCCATGGCGGCGCGCGCCCACGTGACCGTCCGCATCCCGGCCGGCACCGTGTGGATGCGTGACGGCTGGTCCGGCCTCAACGACCTCACCGCGGGCGAGGCGGCGATTCCCGACGCCGCGGTCGACGTCTTCGGCTTCTCCGGCGGCCAGGCCCAGTTCGAGGCGCGCGTGCAGGTGGAGGCGAGCTGAGCGTGCGCGCACGACGGATCGCGCGACTGCTGGGCGTCGAGCCGACGCCCTACGATGCGCCATATTTCAAGTTCGACGAGCACGCCTATCTCATTCTCTCGACGTCGAAGCCGGGCACCGGCCGCGGCGGCACCGGCGTGTGGTTCCCGCCCGGCCGCCTTGTCACGCTGAACGATCCCGACGGCAACATCATCGGCCTCATCGACAACTCCAAGGTCGGGATGCCAGGCCAGCGATAGGGATGGAGCTGAAACTGGAGCGCGGCACGCTGCGGCCCTGGCGCGTGGGCGACCAGGCCTCGCTCGTCCGCCACGCGAACAACCGGAACATCTCGCGCAACCTGCGCGACCGCTTTCCCTATCCCTACACCGCCGGCGACGCCGATGCGTGGATCGCCCGCGCGAGCGCAGAGACGCCGCCGTGCAACTTCGCGATCGTCGTCGACGGCGCCGCGGTCGGCGGTATCGGGCTCGAGCTCGGCGAGGACGTCTTTCGGCGCTCGGCCGAGGTCGGCTACTGGCTCGGCGAGCCGTTCTGGGGTCGCGGCATCGCCACCGAGGCGCTGAGGGCGACGACGGAGTACGCGTTCGCGACCTTCGATGTGTGCCGCCTCACGGCCGGCGTCTTCGAGTGGAATTCGGCCTCCGCGCGCGTGCTGGAGAAGGCAGGCTACACGCTGGAGAGCCGCGGACGCCTGGCCGTGATCAAGGACGGCCGCACGATCGATCGCCTGCTGTACGTCCTCATCCGGCCGTAACCGCGTTGCCGGAGCTGCCCGACGTCACCGTGTACATCGAGGCGCTGGAGCGCCGCATCGCCGGCGCGACCCTGCAGCGCGTGCGCCTGCTCACGCCGTTCCTCCTGCGCTCGGTCGATCCGCCGCTGAACGCGCTGACCGGCCGACGCGTGGTCGGCCTGCGCCGGCTCGGCAAGCGGATCGTCATCGCGCTCGAGGACGAGCTGTTCCTGGTGATCCATCTCATGATCGCCGGACGGCTGCAGTGGCGCGCGGCGGGGGCCAAGCCGCCCGGCAAGATCGGCCTGGCCGCGTTCGACTTCTCGACCGGCACGCTGCTGATGACCGAGGCGGGCACGAAACGGCGCGCGTCGCTGGAGGCGGTGCGCGGCGAGGCGGCGCTGCGGGCGCTCGACCCCGGCGGCCTCGAAGTGCTGGACGCCGACCTCGCGGCGTTCGGCCGGGCGCTCGTCGCCGAGAACCACACGCTCAAGCGCACGTTGACCGACCCGCGCGTCTTCAGCGGCATCGGCAACGCCTACTCCGACGAGATCCTCCACCGCGCGCGGCTGTCGCCGGTGAAGCAGACGCAGGCCCTCGACGCGGACGAGACCCGGCGCCTGTGGGAGGCCACGCGCGCCGTGCTGACCGAGTGGATCGAGCGGTTGCGGCAGGAGGCGGGCGAGGGCTTTCCGGAGGGCGTGACGGCGTTCCGGTCCGAGATGGCGGTGCATGGGCGCTACGGCAAGCCGTGCCCGGCGTGCGGGGCGCCGGTGCAGCGCATCGTCTACGCCGAGAACGAGACGAACTACTGCGCGCGCTGCCAGACCGGCGACCGGATGCTCGCCGACCGCTCGCTCTCGCGGCTGCTCCATTCCGACTGGCCGAAGACGCTCGACGAGTGGGAGGAGCGGCGGCGGCCTACTTCGGCTCGTTGAACTCCCCGGGATGCGCCCTGGCGTAGGCGATCGCCTCCCGCAGCTCGCCCTCGGCCTGCCTCACCAGCTCCAGCGCCCGGGCGCGATGCCCGCCGTAGTCGTGCGCGGCCTCGCCGAGCTGCCGCGCGGCGTTCCGCAGCGCCCCGGCGGCGCGCGTGATGTGGGGATGCCGCCCCATCGCCGGCCGGGGACCGCCCGGCGGTGGCGCGGTCGGCGGTGCCGTCGGGGGCGGTTGCTGGGTGAGCCCGCTCGTCCCGGCGCCGAGCACGAGACCGATCGTCAGCGCGATCATGGACAGCCACGTTCTGCCGAGCATGCGAACCTCCGTCGTACGTCGGGAACAGAGGCGCGCCACGGCTCCGCCGGGGCGCGACGAACAACATTGGGGGGTCTTAGGGGGCCCTCTCGTGGCCCCCTAAGACAATAGGCTGGCCGTGGGGGGTCGCCCGGGCGGCGGCGTCCCAGGCGTCGCGGCGCTCGCGCAGCTCGTCGGCCAGCACGATGCGCTTGTCGGCCACCAGCTTCTCGAGCGCCGCCAGCCAGTAGTGGTAGTAGCGGCGGCCGTCGTCGCGCTCGCCGCGCGCGCGCGCCGCGGCGATCTCCTCGGCCAGCCGGCCCGCCCACTCCTTCCACGTGAAGTGGCCGCGCTCGTGGAGCATCACGGCCATGGCGAAGGCCTGCGCCTCCCACGGCGCGCGGAACACGGGGCCCCCGGGATCGCGCGGGATGGCCGGCAGGGCGTCGAGGTCGGGCGCTCTCATGCCTTCTCCAGGTGATCGTCCCAGAGATCGACGTGGACGACGTCGCGCGCCGGCGCCGTCTCGCCCCACAGCTCGCGGGCCGTGAAGCGCACGCTGTAGCAGTGCTGCGGCTTTCGGCCGAGACCGTTGCCGGCCGCGTCGGGAAACACCCACACGCCGTGGTCGAGCGCGACGACGCCGCGCCGGCCGCGCGCGTAGCGCGGCAGCCGCGTGTGACCGAGGGGGTGGATGTTCTTCGTGAGCACGCGATCGCCGACCGTGAACCGAGGCGGCACGTCCTCGTCGGCCTTCGACGTCCGGCTCCGGCGCAGGGCCGTCTCGACGTCCTCGGCCTGCAGCGCGCGCAGGCCGGCCGGCGGCGGCGCCGCGGTCGCTCCGGGATCGCGCTGCGGCCGCTCGGCCTCGCCGGGGCGCACCATGCCGAAGTCGGCCAGCAGCTTCTCGAGGCCGAACAGCCAGTGCTCGTAGTACGACGTCGCCAGGTATTCCGCCGGAGGCATCAGCTCGCGCGCGTGGCGGCCCATGTCGATGTTCCACTTGCCGAGGAAGCCGGCCGCCATGGTCAGCGCGAACGTGCGCGCCTCCCAGTCGTGGTGGAACACGGGCTCGTCCTTCTCGATCTCGACCGGCCCGAAGCCGTGCATGCCGCCCAGGTCGTGGGCTCCGTTCATCGGCGCGTCCCGCCGGCGGGCGCCGCGACCGTGGCGACGCCGATCATGGCGTCGCGCGTGACCAGGGCGGCCAGCTCCTCCTCGCCGAGCTTCTCGGTGCCGGGCGGGCGCTCCGGCAGGACCATGTAGCGGATCTCCGCAGTGCTGTCCCACACCCGTACCTCGGCGGTCTGCGGCACCTCGACGCCGAGCTCCTGCAGGACGCCGCGCGGATCGATGACCGCCCGGGCGCGGTAGGGCGCCGACTTGTACCACACCGGCGGCAGCCCCAGCACCGCCCACGGATAGCAGGAGCACAGCGTGCACACGACCACGTTGTGGACGGCCGGCGTGTTCTCCACGACCACCAGCTTCTCGGACTGGCGGCCGACGAAGCCGAACTCGGCCACCGCGGCGGTGCCGTCCTCGAGCAGACGACGCTTGTAGTCAGGATCGACCCAGGCGTGCGCCACGACCCTGGCGCCGTTGCGGGGCCCGACCTTCGTCTCGTAGGTGTCGATCAGGGCATCGAGCGCCTTGGGGTCGACGAGGCCCTTGTCGACCAGCAGCGACTCGAGCGCCCGCACGCGCAGCTCGACGTCGGTCAGCGGCGCGTCGTGCGCGCGGTGTTCCTGCACGTCGTCGTCGTCGTGATGATGATGGTGGTGTTCGTGCTCGTGGCTCACGGATCCTCCCGGGTCAGCCTCACGCGCGGCCCCCTGCGTACTTCTTCACGGCATCGGGCGCCAGCGCGAGGCCGTGGCCCGGCCGGTCGGGAATGCGGAACCAGCCGCTCTCGCATTTCGGCAGCTCCACGAAGAGGTCCGCCGGCGCCCAGTTCATGTACTCGACCAGGAACGCGTTGGTCAGCGCCCCGGCCACCTGCAGCGAGATCTCGTGCACGACGTGCGGCGAGACGAACAGCCCGTGGGCGGCGGCCAGGTGCCCGATCCGCAGCGTCTCGCTGAAGCCATTGGCACGGCCGACGTCCGGCATGAGATAGCGCGCCGCCTTCCGCTCGCACAGCTCGCGGAACTCGAAGCGCGTGTAGTGGTTCTCGCCGGTGGCGACCGGGATCTTGATGGCCCGCGCGACCTCCGCGCAGCCCGCGTAATCGTCGGCCAGCACCGGCTCCTCGTACCACACGAGGTCGAGGTCCTCCAGCATCTGCGCCTGGCGGATGCTGCCCAGCACGTCGAGCTTCTGGTTGACATCGACCATGAGCCGCACGCCGTCGCCCAGCGCCTTCTTGACGGCCTCCACCCGCTTGCGGTTTGCGCGCGGGTCGGGGTCGTGGATCTTCATCTTGTAGTACCGGCAGCCCTGGCCGACGTAGAACCGCGCCTCGTTGACGATGTCCTCGACCGCGTATTTGGCCCAGCCGCCGCTACCGTAGGCCTCCACGCGATCGGTGGCGCCGCCCCACATCCGATAGAGCGGTTGGCCGGCCGCCTTGCCGGCCAGGTCCCACAGCGCGATGTCGAGCGCCGAGACGGCGTAGCCGGCGAGACCGACGCGGCGGATGCCGCGATCACCGCGGAACATCTTCTCCCACAGCCGCTCGACCAGGCGGGGGTCCTCGCCGAGCAGCAACGGCTTGAGGCGCGTCTCGAGATAGACCTGCATGGCCTCCGCACCGCCGCCCCCGAAGGCCAGCGTGTAGCCGAAGCCTTCCAGGCCCTCGTCGGTCGAGATGAACGCCGCCACCATGCGGTGGTCGGCGAATTCCAGCGACATGGGCTTGGGACACGGGATGCGCAGGACGGCGCTCTCGATGCCGGTGATCTTCATGGGTGCTATCCTACCGCCCATGACCACGTCACGCCCGACCATCGAGCAGGAGTACGCCGCCGCCCGTCCCAAGTCCAAGGCTCTCTACGAGCGCGCCCGTCAGAGCATGCCGAGCGGCGCCGCCCACGACGGCCGTGTCTTCTCCCCGTTCCCGTTCTACGTGGAGCGGGCCGATGGCGCCCGCAAGTGGGACGTCGACGGCCACGCCTACATCGACTGCTGGAGCGGCCACGGCGCGCTGATGCTGGGCCACAACCACCCGGCGGTCGTGCGGGCGATCACCGAGCAGGCGAAGAAGGGGCTGCACTACAGCGCGTGCTCCGAGCTGGAGGTGCGCTGGGCCGAGCTGATCCGCGGCTGCGTCCCCGGCGCCGAGCGCGTGCGCTTCACGCTGACCGGCACCGAGACGACCTCGCTGGCGGTGCGCGTCGCGCGGGCCTTCACCGGCCGCGACGACATCGTGAAGTTCGAGAGTCACTTCCACGGCGTGCACGACGCCTTCGTGGCCGCCGTCAAGGATCCGTTCGAAATTCCGGCATCGGCCGGCGTGCCGGCCAGCACGCTGAAGACGACGCTGGTGGCCCGCTGCAACGACATCGCCCACGTGCGCGAGCTGCTGGACGAGCATCCGGTGGCGGCGGTCATCCTGGAGCCGGCCGGCGGGCGCTCGATGACGGTGCCGAGCAACCCGGCGTTCCTCAAGGCGCTGCGTGAGGAGACGACGAAGCGCGGCGTCGTGCTGATCTTCGACGAGGTCGTGACCGGCTTCCGCATGGCGGCCGGCGGCGCCCAGGAATACTTCGGGGTGACGGCCGACCTCACCTGCCTGGCCAAGGCGGTCGCGGGCGGCCTGCCCGGCGCCGCGCTGGTCGGGCGCGCGGACCTGATGGACTCCATCGCGTTCAGCGGCGACGCCAAGCGCGACCGCACGAAGCGCGTGGCCGACCAGGGGACCTACAGCGGCACGCCGCTGGTCGCCGCCGCCGCCATCGCGCAGCTCGAGATCCTCAAGACCGGCGAGGTCCAGCGCGAGCTCAACCGTCTCGGCGATCGCCTGCGCGCCGGCATGAACCAGGCGCTCAAGACGCGCGGCGTCCGCGGCTGCGTTTACGGCGCCTCGTCGATGTTCCGCGTCTTCCTGGGCGCCGACGCCGCCGAGCTGGGTCTGGACGACTGGACGATGGACGCCGCCCGCCTGGACCGCGGCATGGGCGCCGCGCTCAGCGGTCCACTGCACCTCGCCATGCTGGTCAACGGCGTCGACACCAGCCGCGGTAACTCCAACGGCTGGATGAACGGCGCGATGACCGACAAGGACATCGACCAGATCGTCGACGCCTTCGACCGCTCGCTGGCGCGCCTGCAGGAGGAGCGGCGGCTGGCCTGAGGGAGCGCCCGACCGCGCAGGGCTCATACCCTCCGCGAGTTGTCGTCGGGGTAGCGGTACTCCATGTTGCGGGCAGTGTTGCGGGCGACGGTCTCCCCGAAGTAGCGCGCCACCACCCGCAGGGCCATGTCGATCCCGGCCGAGATGCCGGCCGACGTGAGCACGTTGCCGTCCTCGACGACGTGCAGCTTCTCCTCGACGGTGACCGAGGGAAACGACTCCCGCATCCACTGGAGCGACCGCCAGTGCGTGGTCGCGTGGCGGCCGTCGAGGAGCCCGGCCTGGCCGAGCAGCATCGAGCCGGTGCAGACCGACGTCAGCGTCTCGACCTGCTTCGCCCGATCCTTGATCCAGGCCAGCAGCCGCGGGTTCTTGATCTCCGCGCGGGTCCCCCACCCGCCCGGCACCACCAGGATGTCGAGCGGCGGGCACGTCTCGAGCGTGTGATCGGGCGTGACCTTCATCCCGCCGGTGGTGACGATCGTCCCGGCCTGCTCGGCGACCAGCAGGACCTCGAACGGCGAGGGCTCTTCGCGCCGGGCCTGCTCGTTCAGGCGGGTGACCGAGAAGACCTCGAACGGCCCGCAGAAGTCGAGCACCTCGACGTCCGGGAACACGACGATACCGACTCGCTTGCGATTCATTTCCCGACCTCCGCTTGCGCGATGCCGCCGCGCGGCGCGCCCGGCTCGATCGACCCCCACAGCACCTCGAAGCCCTCCGGCAGCCGCCGGCTGTTGGGCATCGAGAGCCAGAGGCGCATGAGGAACCGGTCGCGGCCCGGCGTGGGGTCGTCCTCGTATGTCGTGCGGGCGTGGTAGACGAGGTGGTTGTTCAGGAGCTGGATGTCGCCCGGCTGGATGTCCATCGAGTAGCACAGCTCCTCGCAGACCTCCGCCCACAGGTCGAGCGCGGCGTTCTGGGCCTCGCTCAGCGACGGCACCCCGGGCAGACGCTGCGCATTCTCGACGAATGTCCGCGAGTACTGGCTGGTGAGCCGGCCGTCGCGCAGCCCGAAGACGGGCATCGCGTAGAACTGCTCCTTGCCGCCGGCCTCGCCCTCGCGCACGTGGTAGTACGGCGCGCACAACAGCGCGTGGAGATCGGGCCGGCGCTCGAGGATCGCGTTGTAGACCGCCGACGACGAGACGACCTTGCTCAGCCCGCCCGAGGCGGCCGGCCGCACGCACAGGAGCGTCACGACGTCCACGCGGTCGGTGTGGAAGCGCAGCGGCCCCGCCGAGCGGGCCTTGTTGCGCGACGTCCGCGGCTCGCCGGCGCGCATGGGATTCACTTCCTGGACGGCGCCGTAGAGCCGGTTCTCGTCGCGCACGTCGCCGATCAGCTCGCCCCGGCCGTTCTGGTAGCGCGGCGTGCCGAGGTGCAGGCCCAGGCCCCAGTAGATGATGCGCAGTTCGTCCTCGCTGTAGCGCTCGACCGGAACCCGGCGGAGCAGGACGAGCCCGCGTCCGTCCTCGAGCTCGCGCGCCACTTCGGTCAGCGAGCGGGCGAAGCGCGGGATCGGAAAGTCCTCGCGCGTCATGTCGCGCCAGCCGCGCCCGTGCCGCTGCACCGCGCGCAGCGCGTCGTCGAGCTCATCCTGCTCGGTCGGCGCGACCGTGTGGATCCACCCGGTGGAGCGCGCGAGGTCCTCGCCATGCCACACGGCAGGGCCTTCGAGTGGCCGCGTCGCAGTCGCGGTCATGGACGTGGCTCCTTCCGGAGGGTCTTGGCCACGTCCTCGATGGTCGGCGGCGCTGCGGCGTCCTTGTAGGGCGAGAGCCGGCGATAGACCTCGCCGGCCGCGCGATGGAAGCCGTCGGGCAGGCCGGCGGCGGCGAACGCGGCCGCGATCTCGTCCATCTCGCCGACCCAGCGCCACGCCTTGCGCGCGCTGCCGCGCGCGGCGTTCTCCGAGCGCTTCGGCAGATCGGGCTGCGAGCGCTGCCACTCCGCCACCAGCGTCTCGTCCACGCCCTCGGCCGTCGCCAGCGCCCGCACCGCCATGATGAGCGCCTGCTGGCCCTTGTTCCAGGCGGCGTAGGCCATCTTGACCGCCGACGCCGACGTCAGCTCGCCGGGCAACACGATCGCCTCCAGCGGCCCCGTCGTGAAGAGCTCGGCGACGCGCGCGGCCGCCGGCCCGGACAGATAGAGGCGCGTCGTGCCCGGCTTGTCCGGCGGGGGGCCGACGATGCCGCCGTCGACGAACGTGGCGCCAGCCTTCTCGATCAGCGTGCCGAGCGCGCGCGCCGTGGCGGGCGCGACGGCGTTGCCGTCGACGTAGAGGCCGCGAAAGCCGGCGGCGGCCACCGCGCGGGCGACGTCGCCCGCGGCGTGAGGCGGGCAGACCGACAAGACGACGTCGCTGGCGCTCCCCAGCGCGCGCAGCGTTCCGGCATCCTCCAGCCCGGCGCCCGCCGCGCGCGCCGCGGTGTCGGGGCCACGGCCTTCCGAGGCCCACAGCACACGATGGCCGTTGGCGCGAGCGGCCCGGCCCACGCTGGCGCCCATCTCGCCCGGATGCAGCAACCCGATCGTCGTCATGCCCCCCTCCTCGCGAGGTCTGATTCTACGACGCATTGACCGCGCTGCACGGATTGACTAGGGTGAGGTGCGCTACGCACCGGGCGGATGTCGAGCGGCGCCACGGCTCCGCCGGGGCGCCGTGAGCGTTGGGGGCTTGGGGGCCATGTCGGGGCCCCCATGTAAATCGAGGGGCCATGTCGGGGCCCCCATATAGAAAAGGAGCACGCTATGGCGGAATGGACGGCGCCGACCCAGAGTCGCGTCGAAGGGTATTTCAAGGAGCTGAACAACTGGGGCCGCTGGGGGCGCGACGACCAGCGCGGCACCGCGAACCTGATCACGCCGGCCAAGCGCGCGCAGGCCCAGCAGCTCGTGCGCAGCGGCCGCACGGTCTCGCTGGCGCGGGACATCGGCCCGCAGCCGGCGATCCTGTACCACGTCACGTTTCCGTCGCCGCGCGAGCGCGCCGACGTCGTCCTCGACCGCTTCGATCTCGTCTATCACGGCTTCACGATCACGCACATCGACGCCCTCTGCCACGTCGGCTGGGACGGCGAGCTGTTCAACGGGCGCTCCTTCAAGGACAGCCTGACGGCGACCGGGGCCAGCTGGTGCGCGATCGACGCGTACTTCGACGGCATCACCTCGCGCGGCGTGCTCCTCGACGTCGCCGCCGGGCGCAAGGAAGGCTACGTGACCGTCGGCAATCCGGTCACGCCGAGGGAGCTCGACGCCGCCGCCGCCCGCGCCGGCGTGCGCGTCGAGCCCGGCGACGTGGTCGTCGTGCGCAACGGCGACGAGGCGTTCCGGAAGGCGCACCCGGAGTGGGTTCCGCGCGTGTCGCCGCACCCCGGGATGAACATCTCGTGCCTCGAATGGTTCCGCGAGAAGGACATCGCGGCGATCGCCTGGGACATGATGGACGAGCGCCCCGTGACGTATCCCGGCTTCGCGATGAGCACGCACCTGGCGATTCCGTTCCTCGGCCTCGTGCTCGTCGACAACTCCTATCCCGAGCGGCTCGCCAAGGCGTGCGCGGAGGAAGGCCGCTACGAGTTCCTCTTCACCGCGACGCCGATCCGCCTGGTCGGCGCCACCGGCGCGCCGGCGCACCCTCTGGCGATGTTCTAGGACATGGACGGTGGCCTCGCGCGGGGGGGGCCGCTTGCGCGGTGGGCCCGGCGGCGCCTATCATCTCTCCCTGCTGGCGAGCCTGCCAAGCAGGAGGAGACGAGTCATGGGGATCACCGTCCGCCCCCTGCATCCCCACTTCGCGGCCGAGATCGTGGGCGGGCGCCTGCGCGACATCGACGAGCCGACGTTCGGCGCCGTGCGCGAGGCGTTCGAGGAGTACTCCGTGCTCGTCTTCCACGACCAGCACCTCACCGATGACGAGCAGATCGCCTTCACGCGTCGCTTCGGGCCGCTGGAGGAGACCGTCCGCAGCATCGCGCAGAACACGCGGGTGGCGCTCCAGATCGCCGACCTCTCGAACGTCGATCCCGAGGGCAATACGATGGCGGCCGACGACCGCCGCATGCTCTATCACAAGGGCAACCAGCTCTGGCACAGCGACTCGTCCTTCAAGCGCGTGCCGGCGATGGCCTCGCTGCTGTCCGCCCGCGAGGTGCCGCCCGAGGGCGGCGAGACCGAGTACGCGAGCCTGCGGGCGGCGTGGGACGCCCTGCCGGTGACGCTCCAGCAGCGGCTCGAGGACCTGGTGGCCGTGCATTCGTTCGCCTACTCGCGCAGCCTCATCGCGCCCGACCTGCTCCTGCCCGAGCAGGAGGCCCAGCTGCCGCCGGTCAAGCAGCGGCTCGTGCGCGCGAACCCGGTCAACGGACGCAAGGCCGTGTACCTCGGCTCGCACGCCTCCCAGATCCTCGGCATGCCGGTCGAGGAGGGCCGCGCGCTGCTGCGCGATCTCCTCGAGCACGCCACGCGGCCGGAGTTCGTGTTCGTGCATCGCTGGCGGGTCGGCGACTGCGTCATGTGGGACAACCGGGCGGTGCTGCACCGCGGCCGCGAGTGGGACACCAAGCGCGATCGCCGCGTGATGCACCGCACGACGGTCGCCGGCGAGGGACCCACCGTGCCCGATCCGGACGTCGCCGACGCGGCCGCCGCCCGCTGAGCGTCCCCCCGGTCTCATGACCTGGCTCACGCAGACCGCGCGCGATCCGCGGCCGGCCGGCGATCGCCTGGCCGCGCTGTGGGCCGCGCCGGGCATCGTGCGCCTCCCCGGCGCTCACACGCCGCTGGCCGCCTTGCTCGCTCGCCGCGCCGGCTTCCAGGCGCTCTACCTCTCCGGCGCCGCCGTCACCGCCAGCCTCGCCCTGCCCGATCTCGGGGTGCTCGCGCTCGACGAGCTCATCTTCTTCACGCGGGCGATCTGCCGAGCGGTGGATCTGCCGCTCGTCGTCGACGGCGACACCGGCTACGGCGAGGCGCTCAACGTCATGCGCCTGGTGCGGGAGCTGGAGGACGCCGGGGCGGCGGCCGTGCAGCTCGAGGACCAGGTGCTGCCCAAGAAGTGCGGCCATCTCTCCGACAAGCGCCTCGCCGCCCCCGAGGACATGGCGCGCAAGGTCGCCGCCGCCGTCCGCGCCGCCCGCCACCTGCGTGTCATCGCCCGCACCGACGCCGTGGCCTCCGAGGGTCTCGAGGCCGCCATCGCCCGCGCCCGCCTCTACGTCGAGGCGGGGGCCCATGCGGTCTTCCCCGAGGCGCTGCGCGACGTCGACGAGATCCGCGCGTTCGCCGCCGCCGTGCCCGTTCCGCTCCTCGCCAACATGACCGAGTTCGGACGGACCCCGCTGCTGCCCGCCGACGAGCTGGGGCGGCTCGGCTACAAGATGGTGATCTGGCCGGTCACCGCGCTCCGCGTCGCCGCGCGGGCGATGGAGGAGTGCTACACGCTCCTCGCGCAGGCGGGCAGCCAGCACGCGCTGCTCGAGCGCATGCAGTCGCGGCGCGAGCTGTACGACCTCATCCGCTACGAGGACTACGAGGCGCTCGACGCGACCATCGCGAAGAGCACCCTGCCTCAGGAATGACGAGGAGCGCCACGGCTCCGCCGGGGCGCTCCGAACGTTTGGGGGTTTGGGGGCCATGTCGGGGCCCCCATGTCACCAGGTGAGGCCGATGCGGCGGCCGGCCTGCGGGGGGCGCGGCAGCGCGTCGTGGGCGGCCTGGATCGCGGCGAGGCGCTCGAGGACGGCCCGGTGCATCGGGGCGCCGCGGCGGGTCGCGAGATCCACGTGCAGCGACATCAGCTCGTTCGTGGAGGCCAGGTAGCCCTCCCGCGCGTGGTACATCGTGTGGATGTAGTGGATGCGCTTGGCGTCGTGGCCGAGCAGGACGGTGGTGAAGCGCAGCGGGTCGCCGCTGCGCACCTCGCGGTGGTAGGTGACGTGCGCCTCCAGGCAGAACGTGGTGATCGCCTGCGCGTGGCGATGGGCCGCGTCGAGCCCGACCCAGCGGAAGAACTCGTCGGTCGCGAAGTCGAAGACGACCAGGTAGTAGCCGACGTTCATGTGGCCGTTGTGGTCGATCCACTCCGGACGGACGACGTCGCGATAGACATCGAGCGGCGCCGCCAGATCGCTCACGCGTCGCGGCCGCCGGGGGCGCACGAGATCCGCATGCGGTTGCGCGCGACCCAGGCGTACGCGCGGCGCGCCAGCGGCCGCAGCCCCGGCAGCGCGAAGACGCCGGCCGCCCAGCCCCAGCCGCGGATGCGGCGCAGCAGCTCGGGGACGGCGTCGGCGCCGCTCAGCACGCGGCCATCGGGCAGGACGAGCTGCATGGCGGTGAGACAGGCGGCCTCGGGCACCTGGGGGAAGCGCTCGGCGCGCACGCCCGAGCGGCAGGGCAGGATCTCCAGCGCGCCTCGCGACAGGGCCCGGCGCATGATCCACAAGGCGCTCGACCGGCACATCGCGCAGTCGCCGTCGTAGATCAGCGTGGCGCGCGCTACCGCTTGCCCCATCCCGCCAGCGAGCGGAAGTACCACTGCAGCCCGAGGGCGACCACGAGCGACACGACGGCCTGCACGAGGTCCATCGTGTCGCCCCGGGCGAGGTAGGCGCGCCCGCGCACCACCGCGTAGAGGATGAAGAACGCGATCCCCGCGATGATGAGGATGCGGTGCGCGGTGATGAGCCTCACCGCGGCCGCTCAGACGCCGAGCACGGCCTTCACCGCATCGCGCGACACCGACACCACCTGGTCGACTTCTTTGCCGGTGACCACCAGCGGCGGCGCGTAGTAGACGGTGTCGCCGGGCGCCGGATGTGCTCCGGCCACCGCACGCACCCGCGTGATGACGCCGCGCTTCATCATCTCGGCCTGGATGCGCGGGGCGACCTTCTTGTCGGCGGCGAAGTTGCGCTTGCTCGCGCGATCCTCGACCAGCTCGACGGCGGCCAGCAGCCCCTTGCCCCCGCGGACGTCGCCGGCGTGCGGATGGTCCTTGAACGCCTCGCGCAGCCCGGCGTAGAGACGGTCGCCCATCCGGGCGGCGTTCTCGTTCAGATGCTCACGCTCCATGATCTCGAGGTTCTTGAGCGCGACGGCGCAGCAGGTCGGATGGCCCGAGTAGGTGTAGGCGTGCATCCAACGATCCTCGGGCTTCACGCCGTCGATGGCCTCCTTGATGGCCCGGCTCACCATGATGCCGCCCAGCGGCAGGTAGCCCGAGGTCACGCCCTTGGCGAAGACGCGGATGTCCGGCTTCACGTTCCAGTGCGACGTCGCGAACCACTTGCCGGTCCGGCAGAAGCCGGTGATGACCTCGTCGGCGATGAACAGCACCTGGTGGCGATCGCAGATCTGGCGCACCAGCGGGAAGTAGTCGTCGGTGGGATAGATGACGCCGCCGCCGCCGTGGATCGGCTCGGCGATGAAGGCGGCCACCGTCTCCGGCCCCTCGCGCAGGATCGCCTCCTCCAGCAGGCGCGCGGCGGTCTGGCCGGCCGTCTCCCCCGGCTTGCCCTCCTGCACGCGGTAGGGATAGCAGGTCGGGATGTGCACGAAGCCGGGCACGCGCGGCTCGAACATCTTCCAGTAGGCGGCCATGCCGGTCGCGCTCATCGCCTGCTGCGTCACGCCGTGGTAGGCGTGCTGGCGCGAGATGACCTTGATCTTGTCGGGCTTGCCCTTCGCCTTCCAGTAGAAGCGCGCGGTCTTGAACGCCGACTCGTTGGCCTCGGCGCCGCCGGTGGTGAAGAAGATGCCCTGCATGTCGCCGGCGAGCTCGACGAGCTTGGAGGCCAGCGTGATGGACGGGATGTTGGACGAGCCGACGTAGGCGGAGAAGTAGGCGAGCTCCTTCATCTGCGCCGCCGCGGCGTCGGCCAGCTCGACGCGGCCGTGGCCGACGTTGACGTTCCACAGCCCGGACAGGCCGTCGATCATCTCGTGGCCGCCGATGTCCTGCACCATGGCCCCGCGCCCGCGCACGTAGATGACGGGTTCGGCGTTGTCGATCGGATGGTGAAGCGGATGGATCAGGTGATCCTGGTCGGCTCTGATGAGCTCGGCGGCGGTCAGCGCCATGGACTCCTCCCGGGTGAATGCCTTGTCGCGGGCCGCGCGGCCGCAGGCCGGACGCGGCGGTAGTCGCCATCGGGTATCAGCGTCGCGCGGGCGCGCGGGCCGCGATAGCGGTAGAGCCACGCCCGCGCGCGCCGGCCGCCGGCGAGCGTCACCATCGCCCGGCGCCGGTCGAAATTGTACCCCTCCTGGCGGTCGAGCAGCGGCAGAAGTTCGGGGTCGTCCAGGCGGTAGACCTCGCCGCTCACGCGGCCGCCGCCGTCGACGAGCCCGGGGTAGCGGCCGAGATCGAGCAGGCGGCCGCTCACGCTGCCGATACCCAGGAAGGTCGCGCCGCCGGCGAGCACGTCGTGCAGCGCGTATCCGCGCATCAGCGTGCCGTAAGCGAACAGCAGCGCGCTAGCTTGCGGCGGCACGCGTCGCGCAGGCGGGGACGACGCCCCGCGCGCCGGTCACGAGGCGGTGGGGGCCACGGCGCGCAGCACGGCGTCGAGGAACTGCCCCTCCGGCAGCGCGCCCTCGAACTCCACCCGATCGTTGATGACGATCTTCGGCACCGCCATGACGCGGTAGGCGCGCGAGAGGTCGGGGAACTCGGTGGCCTCGATCGCGGTCGCGGTGACCCGATCCGAGGCGACTGCCATGTGCTGCGCCAGGCGCACGGCCCGGGGACAGTACGGTCAGGTCGGCGTCGAGAAGACCTTGATGTGGACGTCGTCGGTGAGGCCGGCCAGCGCGGTCCGGGTCGCCTCCGACAGGGCCGGCTCGCCGCTGGAGGCCACGATGATCGCGTCGATGAGGTTGCTGAACTCGTAGCCGGACGGGATGCCGAAGAAGCGCAGGCCGTAGTCGCGCGCGCCCTCGACCACGATGGCCGGCACCTGATCGACGCCGTAGGCCTCCGTCCGCTCACGATCGATGGCCGGGTTCAGCAACTCCACCGTGATCCGGTCGTCGAGCGCGGCCACCTCCCGCACGAGCTGCTCGTTCTGGCGGCAGAGGTCGCCGGCCACGAGCTCCTGCGAGAAGACGACCAGCTTGACGGGCCCCTCGATGCGCTGGAACTCCTTGCGGACGGCGTCCTGATCGCGCTCGGCGAGAATGGGCATGAATCGATTATAGCGGCTTGCACAAGGCCACGCCGGGGCTTACGGTGAAGCGTCTGGAGGGCGCGCATCCATGAAGCCGTTCGTCATCAATCGCTACGGCCGGATCGTTTTTCCATACAATTTTTTTCCGGCGCTCGACTTCTCGGTCTTCGAGACCCTCGACCAGTTCGCGGCCGTCATTCGCCGTGACTTCGAGGACAAGGCGCCGACCGAAGCCGACATGGTCGCGCGGCTGGACGCGGGCGGCTACAAGGGCCGCTACGAGCTGCTGCGCGATCTCGCCCTCGACCTGTTCTGGTCGAATCGCTATCCGTTCACGCTCTATGTGAAGCAGCCGATGCGCTGGCGCGACGTGCCGCGGCAGCGTGACGACATCTTCCTGCCGATCTTCAAGCCGTGGGAGGTCGCCGACCTGGCCTCGGCCATCGAGAGCGGCTATCGCAATCTGGTGCCGACCTGGGACGAAGGCACCGAGGACAAGATCTTCCGCGTTCTCTTCGACGTCTTCCGTCACAAGAAGGGCGCCGGGGCCGAGCTGTCAGCGATAAAGCCCACGGTGAGCGAAATTCTGGCAAACCCGAGAAACCTCACCTATCACCTGCTGACCCACGATCCCGATTATCCAGGCTACGGCTGGGACGACATCGTCGAGTACTGGCACCGCGTGCCCGAGCTGGAAGCGCTCATGCGCCAGACGATGATCCTCCACAACGAGTACCGCTGGGACCGGGCGAAGATGCGGGTGATCGAGGTCGGCAAGCTCCACGACGACGATTTCGTGGTCGTCTACCGCTCGCGCAACGACGAGATCTCCCACTTCATCCGCCGGGTGAAGAGCGGCGTGCGCTCGCGCCCGCGGCGGCCGGCGGTGGTCGAGTCGCGGCCGCCGGTCGAGCCCTACCCGCCCGTCGACGTGCGCGCGCGGTTCAGCGTGATGCCGAAGCTGGAGGCGCTGGCGGTCTACAAGGGCGAGACCCCCTGCACGAACGAGGACCTCATCCGGAACGCCGCCTATTCGTGGTCGCCGATGACGGCGGTGGAGATCGAGGAGAAGACCGGCATCCGCCAGCGCCTCTACACCGCGCTCGATCTCGACCACATCTCGCTCCTGGCCGCCCAGGCCGCGCTGGACAAGGCCGGCCGCAAGGCCAACGAGATCGGCGCCGTCATCTTCTGCTCGTGCACGAGCGGCAAGATGATGCCCTCGCTGGCGACGTGGCTGTCGGGCCAGCTCGGCATGTTCCAGACGCATTTCTCCTGCGACATGGTCGCCGCCTGCGCCGGGCTGCCCTACGGGCTGAGCGAGGCCATCCGCCAGCTGCAGGAGGTGCAGCGCCCGGTGCTGCTGGTGTGCGCCGAGAAGTTCTCCGACAAGATCGGCACCGTGCGAACGTCGCGCATGATCTTCGGCGACGGCGCCACCGCGCTGGTGATCGGGCCGGCCCCGGCCGACGCCCGGCCCGACGTCGAGTACTACCAGACCTACGCCAGCGGTCCCATGAGCGAGGTCGACTCGATCATCTGGCCCAACCCGGAGTTCGACAACAACATCACCGTGTACGGTCCCGAGGTGAAGGCGCTGGTGAAGCGCTACCTGACGCAGATGATCCGGGAGCTCGGCGCCCTGCCGCATCCGGACGGCGGCGAGGGCTCGCTGCTGCAGGCGATCGATCTCATCGTGCCCCACCAGGCGAACAAGACGATGGTGGTCCAGTACGCCAAGGGCGCCGGCATCCCGCCCGAGCGCCTCTACTTCAACATCGAGACGGTCGGCAACACGTCCTCCGCCTCGATCCCGCTGGCCATCTACGACGCGGTGGCCGAGGGCGTCATCGATCGCCCGATGCGCCTCTTCGCGCCGGGCTTCGGCGCCGGCGCCGTCGGCGGCTACGTGGTCATGCGCCTCGATCCGGCCATCGTGGCGACTCATTGAGGGGGGGCCCCGACATGGCCCCCCAGACGATTGATCATGGGGGCCCCGACATGGCCCCCAATCCCCCAGCCGCTCGGAGCGCCCCGGCGGAGCCCGGGCGCTCCTCGACCTTGCGATTCGGCCACGGGCGCTGAGCATGGCGCGCCGACTCGCGATTCGGGCGGGCTGGGTCGTCGCGTTCGACGGGCGGCAGCACCGCATCCTGCGCGACGGGGTGGTGGTGCTCGAGGGCGACCGCATCGTGCACGTCGGCCGGACCTACGAGGGCGCGGCCGACGAGGGGGTGGACGCCCGCGACCGTGTCCTGACGCCGGGGCTCATCAGCACCCACGCCCACATCGGCGGCTCGCCGCTCGACCGCTCGTTCATCGAGGACCGCGGCAATCCGCAGTTCTGGTACTCGGGCCTGTTCGAGATGCTGCCGGTGCGCGGCGAGGCCCAGGACGAGGAGGCCGGCCGCGCCTGCGTGGACTTCTCGATGGCCGAGCTGCTGCGCGGCGGGGTGACGACCGTCATGGAGATCGGCGGGCTCGGCGAGTACGTCGTCGAGCGCGCGGCCCACTACGGCCTGCGCGTCTACATGGGGCTCACCTTCCGCTCCGGGCGCTGGCTGACGCGCGACGGCCGGCGCGTGGTCTGGGAGTGGAACGAGGAGGACGGGCGCCGCGGCCTGCGGCGTGCGCAGGAGTTCTTCGACAAGCACGACGGCGCTCACGGTGGCCTCGTGCGCTGCTACTTCTCGCCGGCTCAGGTCGACACCTGCAGCGCCGACCTGCTCCGCGAGGCGAAGCGGCACGCCGACGCCGCCGACCGGCCGTTCACGCTGCACACCTCGCAGTCGGTCGTGGAGTTCAACGAGATGCTGCAGCGCCACGGCAAGACGCCGGTCGCCTGGCTCGACGAGCTGGGCGTGCTCGGCTCCAACACCGTCCTCGGCCACGCCATCATCATCGGCGGCTCGTCGTGGACGAACTACCCGGCCGGCGACGTCGGACTGCTGGCCGAGGCCGGCTGCACGGTGGCCCACGCGCCGTGGGTCTTCGCCCGCCGCGGCGTCGTCATGGAGTCCTTCGCCCTCTACCGGGCCGCCGGCATCAACGTGGCGCTCGGCACCGACACCAATCCGCAGTCGGTGATCGAGGCCATGCGCTGGGCCGCCGTGTGCTCCAAGATCGTGGAGCGCAACACGCAGGCCACCACCGCCGCCGACGTCTTCGACGCAGCCACGCTGGGCGGCGCCCGGGCCCTGGGCCGCGACGACCTCGGCCGCATCGCGGCCGGCGCCACGGCCGACCTCGTGCTCTGGAAAGCCTCGTCGTGGAACATGACGCCGCTGCGCGATCCGATCAAGAACATCGTCTACAACGCGACCGCCGAGGACGTGGATCGCGTCTGGGTCGGCGGGCGCCTGGTCGTCGACGGCGGCCGCGTGCTGGCGGCGGACGAGCGCGCGATCCTGGCCGCACTGCAGGCCGGTGGCGAGCGCATGTGGCCGCGGATGAAGCAGTTCGACTGGGCCTCGCGCGACGCCGACGAGCTCTCGCCGCTCAGCTATCCGGAGTGGGAGTAGCGCGTGGCGTGACGCGGGGCGGGCCGGTGCCGGGTTCGAGCAGCCCGTGCCAGACGCCATCGATGGCGAGACCAACGAGCTGCACGATCACCGACACCCGGATCCAGGTCATCGGGCTCGACAGCGTCACGGCGTTCAGCGCGTCTCGACTGGCAAATCCGCGCGGTTGCCCCACTCCGACCACGAGCGGTCGTAGCCGACGACGCGCGGGTAGCCGAGCAGGCGCAGCACGAAGTAGGAGTGCGAGGCGCGGTGCTGAGTCTGGCAGTAGGTCACCACGGTCTTGTCGGGCGTGACACCTTCCGCCACGTACATCGCCCGCAGCTCGTCGATCGACTTGAAGGTGCCGTCGGGACGCAGGTGGCGCGTCCACTCGATGTTGACGGCGCCGGGGATGTGGCCGCCGCGCCGGGCGCGCACCTCGCGACCGGTGTACTCGGCGGGCGAGCGCGCGTCGACGACGGCCGTGTCGCCGCGGCCGAGGCGGTCGCGCAGCCACTCGGCGCTGGCGACGTGCTCGGTGTCGAGGGCGAGCGGGCGAGCCGGCGGCGCCTCGATGCGGGGAACGTCGGGTGTCCACGCGCCGCTGCCGGCACGCCAGTGGGGCGCGCCGCCGTCGAGGATGGCGACGTTGCGATGGCCGTAGGAGTCGAGCGTGAAGAACAGGCGGGCGGCGTCGAGGCCGTTGGAGTCGTCGTAGATCACCACGCGCGTGTCGGCGCCGATCCCGAGGCGCGCGAAGAGCTGCCGCGCCTCCTCGACGTTCGGCAGCCGGTAGCCGCCGGCCGGCACCGCCGCCCGCGCGTCGTTCACGCCGAGATGGACGGCGCCGGGGACGTGCCCCTGGCGGTAGTCGATCACGCCACTCTGCATGTCGACGATGCGCAGGTCGGGCGCGCCGAGGCGGTCGCGCAGCCACTCGGCGCTGGCGACGTGCTCGGTGTCGAGGGCGAGCGGGCGAGCCGGCGGCGCCTCGATGCGGGGAACGTCGGGTGTCCACGCGCCGCTGCCGGCACGCCAGTGGGGCGCGCCGCCGTCGAGGATGGCGACGTTGCGATGGCCGTAGGAGTCGAGCGTGAAGAACAGGCGGGCGGCGTCGAGGCCGTTGGAGTCGTCGTAGATCACCACGCGCGTGTCGGCGCCGATCCCGAGGCGCGCGAAGAGCTGCCGCGCCTCCTCGACGTTCGGCAGCCGGTAGCCGCCGGCCGGCACCGCCGCCCGCGCGTCGTTCACGCCGAGATGGACGGCGCCGGGGACGTGCCCCTGGCGGTAGTCGATCACGCCACTCTGCATGTCGACGATGCGCAGGTCGGGCGCGCCGAGCTGCGCGCGCAGCCAGTCGGCGGACACCAGCAGCGGCATGTCGAGGGCCGTCGCCGGCCCGGCGAAGCCGACCAGGAGCAGGACCGCGACGAGGACCCGCGTCGCCATCATGTCGGCAGTCTACTCCCGCGACCGAGGGCGGTCACGGCTGTCACGCGACCACGATCGGGCGCCGGGCGAGGAGCGCGCGAGAGAAGTTGGCGGCGAACGCGGCCTCGTCCAGCGGTGGCTGCAGCACGACCGCCACGATCGGCAGCGCCAGCGCCCTGGCCAGCGCGAGCGCGGGCTCAGCCATGGCGCGGCCCGCCAGCGTCGTGAACGCCACGACCCGGCGATCCGGATCGGCGAGCTGGGCGGCCACGGCCGCCAGCATCGCGTAGCCGGCCGGGACGACGCCGCCGAGCGGCGTGAGCACCTCGCGCGGCGCCACCGCCTGCCAGGCGAAGCCGAGGTCGACATCCGCGGCCACGACCGTGGCGGCCGGGGTCGCCTCGCGGACCACGCCGACGAGCCGCGAGGCCGGCGTCGTCTGCGCCTCGCGCATCACCGCGCGCTTGAGCCGGTCGAGCTCCGCCACGTCCCAGTCCGCGGCCGGACGCGCGCGCACCCGCGGCGCCAGCTCCTCGATCACGAGCGCGATGTCGCCCCGAGCGTCGGCGGCGGGCGCCGGCCCGCTGTCCGGCCACGGCGCCCGCCCGATCCGCGCCAGCGGCCGCGCCGCCCACAGGCCCGGCGGCAGCTCCAGCGCATCGACGCCGACCAGCACGACGAGATCGGCGCGGGCCAGCAGCGGATGCGCGGCGCCGACGAGCCCGAGGGCCAGCGGATGCGGCTCGGCCAAGACACCGCGGCCCTTCGCCGTCGCCAGCACCGGTGCGGGCAGCGACTCCGCGAACGCGCGCACCCACTTCGCGTCGTCGGCGCCGCACTCGAGACCCGTGATCAGCAGCGGCCGCGACGCCCGCGCGAGCGCGTCGCCGAGCGTCTCGAGCGCGGCCGGCGTGGGCGGCGGCAGGGCGGGCGGACGTATCGCGGTGGCGACCGGCAGCGCCGGCTCGCCGGCCACGG
The DNA here is from genome assembly GCA_005887895.1 of Candidatus Rokuibacteriota bacterium. Lineage (GTDB taxonomy): Bacteria > Methylomirabilota > Methylomirabilia > Rokubacteriales > CSP1-6 > AR5. The sequence goes on along the minus strand of VBPC01000158.1, from coordinate 17,537 downwards.
CGTCGGCACAGGCGACGTGCACGGGCCCGCGCGGATCGGTCATGGCGAGATTCGCGGCGTGCGCGATCCAGTGGGCGGCCGAGGCGGCCTCGACGACGACGGTGGCCTTGACCACCGGGGCCAGCAGCGCGGCGTCGGCGTGAAGATCGGTGACCAGGATCAGCGGGCAACGGTCGCGCGCGGCCAACGCCAGGCCCGGCGTGAGCGCGGCACCGCCGGCCAGCGGCGCCAGGGCCGCGCCCGGCGCCTCCAGGATCTCGCCGGTGACCGCCGCCAGCACACACGCCGCGGCGCCGTCCGGCGCGGCGATGCGCGCGAGGCCGCGGCGGCCGAGCGCGCCGTCCAGCGCGGCCGGCGCCGCGGGCGCGGCGAAGACGCGCGCCGCGCCGGCCCGGGCCAGGCCGGCGGCGATGACGTCGGCGACGGTCAGCGCGTCAGCGCCTCGAACACCGCTCGCATCCGCTCCAGCGCCTTGGTCAGATTGGCCTCGGAGTTCGCGTAGGAGATGCGCAGGTAGCCCTCGCCGTGGGCGCCGAACGCAGTGCCCGACAGCACGGCCACGCCGGCCTCCTGGAGCAGGCGCTCGGCCACCTCGCTCGACGTGCGGCGCGTCCCGGTGATGTTGGGGAACACGTAGAAGGCGCCGCGCGGACGCTTGCACGTCACGCCCGGCAGCCGGTTGAGGCCGTCCACCAGCAAGTCGCGCCGGCGCTTGAACTCCGCCACCATGCGGGTGACGGGCGCGTGGTCGCCCTGCAGCGCCGCCACCCCGGCCAGCTGCACGAACGAGGCGGTGCACGAGTTCGAGTTCACCATCAGGCGCGTCACGTGCTCGGCGAGGTCCGTCGGCATGACGCCGTACCCCAGGCGCCAGCCCGTCATCGCGTACGACTTCGAGAACCCGTCGAGCAGGATCGAGCGCGCGTGCATGCCGGGCTGGGCGTAGAACGAGACGAACTCGCCCTCGTAGAGGAACTGGCGGTAGATCTCGTCGGTGAGCACGGGCACGTCGCGGTCGGCGGCGATCCGCGCGATTCGCTCGACCTGACCGCGGTCGAGCACGCCGCCGGTGGGATTCTCCGGCGACTTGACGATGATCAGCTTCGTCCACGACGAGACCCGCTGCTCGAACAGCGCCAGGTCGAAGCCGAAGTCGCTCTCCTCGCGCAGCGGAATCGGCACCGGCACGCCGCCCACGAAGTTGATCACCGACTCGTAGATCGGGAAGCCCGGGTTCGGATAGATCACCTCGTCGCCACGACCGACCAGCGCCATGATGGTGAAGAACATGATCGGCTTGGCGCCCGGCGTGACGACCACCTGCTCCGGCGAGACCGGCACCCCGCGCGTCTCGGCGGTGTGCTTGGCGATCGCCTCGCGCAGCTCCGGCAAGCCGGCCGAGGGGCCGTAATGCGTCGCGCCGGCGTCGAGCGCGCGCTTGGCGGCGTCCTTGATGTGAGCGGGCGTGTCGAAATCGGGCTCGCCGATCTCGAGGTGAACGATCTCGCGCCCCTGGCGCTCCAGCGCCTTCGCGCGCGCCAGCACCTCGAACGCCGACTCCGTCCCGAGCCGGCCCATCCGTTCCGCCACGTTCATGCCCGCCTCCTTGCGGGGTGATTATAGCCCTCATGCAATTCGTCACCGTGGCGGGGGGCGAGTTCACGATGGGCCGGGGCGACGGTCATCCGGCCGAGCGGCCACCACACCGCGTCTGGCTCGGCGCGTTCCGCCTCGCGGTCGCGCCCGTCACCAACGCCGACTGGGCCGCCTGGCTTGCCACCGCCGGTGCGCCGGCGCCGGCCTTCTGGGGCGTGGCCGGCTTCGACGCGCCCGATCAGCCCGTCGTCGGCGTCTCGTGGGACGAGGCGGCGGCGTTCGCGGCGTGGGCCGGCGCGCGGCTACCGACCGAGGCCGAGTGGGAGAAGGCCGCGCGCGGTGGGGTCGCGGGCGGCCGCTATCCGTGGGGCGACGCACCACCGCCCGCCGGCCGCTTCCAGGCGCCGCCGCCCGTGCGCTCGACGCCGCCCAACCCGCTCGGCCTGCACGATCTCTCCGGCGTCTGCCACGAATGGTGCGCCGACTGGTACGACGAGACGTACTACGTCGTGTCGCCGGAGCGTGACCCGCGCGGCCCGGCGACGGGGACGCGTCGCGTCAGCCGCGGCGGCGCCTGGCGCCACGCCGATCCGTGGAGCGCCGTGGCGCACCGCTCCTCGCTCCCGCCGCACCTGCGCTACTCGGATTACGGCGTGCGCCTCGCGCGGGACGGCTGACGGCCGCCCGCACGTCCGCCGTTTGCGGTAAGATTGCCGCCGGGATCGAGGCCATGTACCCGGCCGAACGTTCGGTCGTCCGCGAAGGCATCGTCGCCGGCCTCATCGGCGCCGCCGTCGTCGCCGTCTGGTTCTTCGTCTTCGATCTGCTGCGCGGCCGCCCGTTCCTCACGCCCACACTGCTCGGCTCGCTCGTGTTCTTCGGTGTCAAGACACCGACCGGACTGGACCCCGCGCTGGGCCCGATCCTCGGCTACACGGTGCTGCACGGCCTCGCCTTCATCGCCTTCGGGGTCGTGGCCGCGACGATGATGGCCATGAGCGAGCGGGAGCCGACGCTGTTCGTCGGCTTCGTGATCCTGTTCGCCTGCTTCGAGGTGTTCTTCTTCGGCGTGCTGAGCGTGCTGGGCCGCGCCGTCGAGGCCGCGCTCGTGTGGTGGGCGGTCCTCGTCGGCAACCTCCTGGCGTCGATCGCCATGCTCTGGTACTTCTTCCGCGCCCACCGCGCGCTGCCGCGCACGCTGATCGGCTCGTGGGGCGGCGTGCTGCGCGAGGGCGTGGTGGCCGGTGTCATCGGTGCCGCCGTCGTCGCGCTGTGGTTCTTCGCCATCGACGCGATCCACGGCGAGCCGCTGCGCACGCCGCGCCTGCTCGGCACCGCCCTGCTCCGCGCGTCCGATCCCACCGTCGGCCTGATCGCCTACACCGCGCTCCACGGCCTGGCGTTCGTCGCGTTCGGCATCGTGGGCGCGCTGCTCATCGCCGGCGCCGAGCGCCAGCCCCTGCTGGTCTTCGCGCTGGTGATCGTGTTCACCGCGTTCGAGATCTTCTTCTTCGGCGCGGTCGTGATCGCGGCCAGCTGGGTCCTCGACGAGCTGGCGGGCTGGACGATCTTCGTCGGCAACATCCTGGCCGCCGGCGCGATGCTGACCTACTACTTCTCCGGCCACCGCACCCTCGCCCGCCGCCTCACCCAGGCGTGGGCCGAGGAGGACTAGAGCGGTCTAGCGGTCGTCGAGCCGGGCCACCACGGGCGCGAACGCCTCGGCGAAGCGCTCGAAGACGACGTAGTACGAGAGTCCCCAGCGCTCGCGCCGCCGCTGCAGATCCTCGACCAGCTGGTCCACGGTGCCGATCAGCGCGTAGGGCGCCTCGAGGAGCTCCTCGGCGGTGAGCGCCGCCGTGCGCGCTTTCCACTCGGCGGCCAGCTCGGCGGCGGCCCGGCGACGATCGTCGGTGACGATCACGCGCTGGACCAGCGCGTTGAGCTCGAGCGTGTCGTGGCGGGCGCCGGCCGCCTCGCGGACCAGGCGAACCTGCCGGTCGACCTCGGCCGTCCGCCAGGCCGACATGTCCGGCTCGGTCCCGCCCCGCGCGAACGTGATACCGGTGAGCCCGACGATGTCCGCTTCCCGGGCGGCCAGCGTCAGCAGCCGCGGACCGTTGCCCCCGATGACGATCGGTGGCCGCGGGCGCTGCACCGGCCGCGGATGGATGCGGTGCGCGCGCACCCGATAATGGCGCCCGGTGTAGTCGACCGGCTCCCCGGCCAGGAGCGCCTTGATCACCGTGACCGCCTCCGCCAGCCGCTCGACGCGGGTGCCGCCGACGTCGAACGCGAGGCCGGCCTGGTCGTATTCGGCCTTCATGTAGCCGGCGCCGAGCCCGAGCTGAAAGCGGCCGTCGGTGAGCACGTCGGCCGTGGCGGCCTCGCGGGCGACCAGCACGGGATGACGGAAATCGTTGTTGAGGACGTTGGTGCCGACCCGCAGCCGGGTCGTCGCCGCGGCGGCGCTGACCACGGCCGGGATGGGGGCGAAGAAGTCGGCGAGGTGATCGGGCACGGTCAGCGTCGAGTAACCGAGCTGCTCGATCCTGCGCGCCTTCTCCGTCCAGGCGGCGCGTGTGTCCGCGCCCCCGACGTTCACGCCGAACCGGAACGGCCGCATCACGCGGGCGCGTTCGGCGGCGCTACCAGATCGCGTCGGGGATGGGCAGCTCCCGGAACAGCTCCGGCGAGAGCGGCGCCGGCGGCGCGATGTTCAGGCGCTCCGCGAGAACGTAGAGCTGGCGGAGGTGCTGGCCGCAGTGCCAGGTCGTGCGCTCGAGCAGGTCGTGGGCGCCCTGCGGGCCGTAGTAGACGTCGACGACGCGCTCGAACTCCTCGGGACCGGCGCCCTCGAACCAGCCGGCGATCCGCCCGCGGACGAGCGCGCCCCAGCGCGCCACGTCGCCGCCGTCGTCCATCCCCTGCGGCGCCCGCTCGTCGAACCACGTCTCCGGCAGCCGCCCCTGGTCCATCGCGTCGATGAACGAGAGCCCGACGCGGAAGACGTGATAGCCGAGGTCGCGGATCGTCCGCTTGCGTTCCGGCGGCACGATGTCGAGCTGGGCGGTGTCGAAGCGGCCGAGCAGCGCCTGCGCGATCTCGAGAATGCGATCGATCCTCGCGGCCAGCTCGGGCGGCGTGAGCTGAGCGGCGGCCTTGTACGGCACGCCGAGCAGCTCGGCGTAGCCCTGCGGGTTCCAGCCGTGGACGGCGCGATCGGCGACGGCGACGGCGGGCACGCGCGGCACACCCAGGCGCTTCAGCTCGGCGACGGTGGACGGGTCGGCCTGGATGTCGACGGGATCGAACTCGATCCCCCAAGACGTCAGGAGCTCCTTCGTCTTGGTGCAGGACGATCAGCCGGGACGGTAGAAGACGCGCGGCTTCATGGCCAGCTTCCTCCCGGTCACAGGGTACCGCGATCCCAGTTCAGCGGCCGCGGAACGTCGGCGCCGGCTTCTTCTCCGCGAACGCGGTCACGCCGGCGCGGAAGTCCTCGGTGTGGCCGCAGGCGGCGATCGCCTGCGCCTCCGCCTCCATCTGCGTCTCCAGGCTCTCCCACGTCGATTGGTGGAGCAGGCGCTTGGCGGCGCCGAACGCCTTGGACGGGCCCTGGGCGAGCTCGCGGGCGAGGGCGTCGACGGCGCCGCGCAGCTCGGCGTCCGGCACCACGCGGGTCACCATCCCCCAGGCCAGCGCCTCCTGCGCGGTCAGCGGGCGGTTCGTGAAGTAGAGCTCCAGGGCCCGCCGCACCCCGACCAGGCGCGGCAGGAAGTAGGAGGACGAGCCGTCGGGCGTGGCGGCGATCTTCGAGTACGCCATGGTGAACCGCGCCGACTCGGCGGCCACCACCAGGTCGCCGGAGAGGGCCAGGCTGAAGCCGCCGCCGGCGGCCACGCCGTTGACCGCCATGATCACCGGCTTGTCGCTGCGACAGAACCGCGAGATCGCGCCGTGCAGGTACGTCGTGAGCTCCTTGATGTGCTGGCCGATGCGCCCCAGGTTGTCGACGAAGGCCTTCACGTCGCCGCCGGCGCAGAACGCCCGCCCGGCGCCGGTGATGACGACGCAGCGCACGTCGGGATCCTCGTCCAGCTCCAGCGAGGCCTGGAACAGCTCGCGCCCCATCGCCATATCGAGGGCGTTGTAGGCCTCGGGCCGGTTGAGGGTCAGCGTGGCGACGTTGGCAGCGCGCTCGAGGGTCAGACGCTGATAGGCCATCGATGTTCTCCGGTGATCGGTGAGCGCTTCAACGGGGCGGTTGTGTCCGGGCGACGTCGGCCACGGCGTCGAGGATCTCCTGGATCTGCAGCGGCTTGACGAGGACGAGATCGACGCCGTGAGCGCGGCGCTCCTCGGCCGAGAGCTCGACGCCGAAGCCCGTCACGAGGAACACCGGCACCTGCGGCGCCGCCTGCTTGACGGCGCGGGCGACCTGCCAGCCCGACACCCGCGGCATCGCCAGGTCGGTGACGACGAGATCGAACGTCTCGGCCGCGAAGCGCGCGATGGCCTCGGCGCCGTCGCCGAGCGTGACGACGCTGTGGCCCGCCGACTCGAGGATGTCGCCGAGCACGGCGCGCACCGGCGGCTCGTCGTCGACGACCAGGCACCGGAGCGCGCGCACGGCCGGCGCGGAGGGGGCCGGCCCCGGCGGCGCCGGCTGCACGTCGCTGCCGCGCGGGAACGACAGCCGGAACGTCGAGCCCTGGCCCGGCTCGCTCTCGACCGCGATCGAGCCGCCGTGGCGGGACACGATGCCGTAGGTCATCGACAGCCCGAGCCCGGTCCCCTGCGGGCCCTTGGTCGTGAAGAACGGATCGAAGACCTTCTCGCGCACCTCGGGCGCCATGCCGACGCCGGTGTCGGCGACGACGACCTCCACGCGCTCGTCGACCAGGGCGGTGGTCAGCGTCAGCGTGCCGCCGTCGGGCATGGCGTCGAGCGCGTTGAGGATGAGGTTGGTCATCGCCTCGCGCAGCTCGGCGGCATCGCCGCGCACCGCCGGCACCTGGCCCAGCGCCGTGCGCACTTCCAGGGCGATCCCCCGGCTGGTCGGCTCCTCTTTCCAGCGCAGCTCGGTGATGTCGAGCGCGCCCCGCACGACCTGGTTGATGTCGAGCGGCACCAGCGGCTGGTCGCGCCGGATCCGCGTGAACTCCTGCAGCCGGCGCACGGTCTGAGCGCCGTCGAGCGCCGCGCGCTCGATGACCTGCAGCCACTGGCGCAGCTGCGGCTCCTGCACGCGGCGCAAGAGGAGCTGGGCCCGGCCCAGCACCGAGGCCAGCAGGTTGTTGAAGTCGTGGGCGACGCCGGAGGCCATCTCGCCCAGCGCCCGCAGCTTCTCGGTACGCACGAGCTGGTCCTGGGCGGCGGCCAGCTCGCCGTAGGCGCGCGTGCGCTCGGTGTAGAGACGCACGCTCGACAGCGCGAGCGCCGTGAGGTGCGCGATGTTGACCAGCAGGCTCTCCTCGCCGGCCGTGAACGGGCGCTCGGCCGAGCGCAGCGCCAGCATGCCGAGGACACGGTCGCGCGCGCTCAGCGGCACGCCGAGCCAGTGGCGCAGCTGCTCGGACAGGGGCACCGGCTTGAGACCGCGGCGCGAGCACTCGGCGCCGTAGTCGTCGGTGCGCAGCGGTCGCCCCGACTCGAGCACCGGCGCCATCAGCCCGACCCCGCTCGAGGGATAGCGGCGCGGCTCGCCCTCGTCGACCTCGCCGTCGATGAGGCGCAGGGCGACCTCGAACTCGTCGGCATCGTCGGCCCGCAGGACGACGACCATGTTGCGCACGTCGACCACGCGGGCGAGCTGGCCGCGGAGGGCGTCCAGCAACGCCGCCCGGTCGAGCTGGCCGGTGACGGCGCGCGACAGCTCGTGAAGGACCGACAGCTCCTCGACCCGCCGCCGGTTCTCCTCGAACAGCCGGGCGTTCTCGATGGCCACACCCGCCTGGCTGGCGATCGCCTCCATCAGCGCGAGGTCGCCGGCGCTGAACTCCCGCACGCGCGCCGCCCAGACGACGGCGAAGCCGCCGATCATCCGGTCCTTGGCGACGACCGGCACGAACAGCTGCGTGCGGTGCGGCGCCCGCTCGCGGATGACCGGCGGCAGGCGCGGATCGTTGGCGGCGTCGGCGGTGAACACCGGCCGCTTGGTGCGCGACGCCTCTTCGTAGAGGCCGTGGCCGGTCAGGGACAGCCGCACGTCGCGCAGCGCACCGAGCCACTCCGCCGGCACCCGGTAGCCGGCCAGCGGCGTGAGCCACTGCCCCGTCTCGTCGAGCATCCACAGCCCGACGGTGTCGGCGTCGAACGTGTGCGCGACCTGCCGGAGGAAGTGGCGCACGAGGCCCTGCACGTCGAGCGTGGTCGACACCGCCCGGGTCACCGACAGCAGCGCCTCGGTCTCGGCCAGCTTGCTCTGGGTCTGCCGGGCGAGGTCGGCGTTCTCCATCGCCAGGCCCACCTGCGCCGCCACGCCCTCGATCAGCCGGATCTCCGGCGGGCTGAACACGCGGCCGGTGTGCCACCAGACGAGGAACAGGCCGCCGACGGCCTGGCCGTGGGCCATCGTCGGGGCGAAGAGGAGCGAGTGCGACGGCAGCGCCCGGGCCCACTCGCTGTCGAAGCGCGGGTCGGCGTGCACGTCGCTGCTGGCCACCGAGCGGCCTTCCTTCCACGCCGGCAGCAGCGCGGGGAAATGCTCCAGCACCAGCGGCCGCTCGGTGAAGAACGCCAGGAGCTCTCGCGGCACGTGGTAGCCGGCCGACGGCAGCAGTCGCTCGCGGCGCTCGTCGACGAGGTAGACGCCCACCATGTCGGCGCCGAAGGCACGGCCCACCTCGGCCGCCATCCGGCGGATCGCGTGATCGGTCGGCCCCGCCTGCGAGAACACCTGGCCGACGTCGCGTCGGCCGCTCGCAGTAGTCGAGTGTCATCGCTCCGATCACGCGGTCCTGCAGGATCATCGGTACGATGAGACAGGACTTCAGCCCGAACGACTCCACCCACTGGCGCGGGATCAGCGTCGTGGTGCCGGCGTCCTCGATGAGCAGGGGCTGGCGCGTCTCCATCACCTGGACGTTGGCCGGCACCGCCGCCGGCGGCCAGGGCGGCATCGTCTGGAACTCCTCCCACATCCGCGGCGGCCGGCGCCCGTCGGCGAACTGCGACATCAGCGGCACGACGCGATCGCCGTCCCACAGCTCGAGCGTGCAGCGGTCGACGTGGCAGATCTGGGCGATCTTGAGCGTGACCCGCTTGAGCAGCGTGCGCGAGTCCAGCGTCGAGTTGAGCAGCTCGGCCACCTCGAGCAGCGCCCGCGTCTCGGTCAGGCGGCGCGACGTCTCCGAGTAGAGGCGCGCGTTTTCCAGCGCGATCGCCGCCTGGGCGGCCAGCGACCCCATCAGCGAGGCGGTCTCCGGCGTCACCGCCCACGCGGTCGCCCGGTGGACGGCGAACGCGCCCAGCACGCGGTCGCCGATGGCGATGGGATAGGCGGTCACCCAGCGCAGCCCGCGGCGCTGCAGCGGCGGCAGGTCGACGAACCGCCGATCGACGGCGAGCTCGGTCCAGAAGATCGGCTCGCGGTGCTGCACCACCCAGCCGACCGCGCCCTCGCCGACCGCGAGATCGTCGTGCAGCTCGGCCGCCAGTTCGACGTCGCCGAACGTCAGCGCCCGGCGCAGGCGCTGGCTGCCGGCGTCGTGGGCCCAGATGCTGACGTACGGGGCGTCGAAGAATTGCGCGATGGCCCGGGCCAGGTTCTGGAGCACTTCCTCGACGTTCAGCGAGGAGGACACCAGCCGGTTGACCTCTTCGAGCGCGCGCAGCCGCTCGGCGTACCGGCGGGCCTCCTCGTAGAGTCCGGCGTTGCGGATGGCCGCCGCCGCCTGGGCCGAGAAGGACTGCAGCAGGTCGTCGTCGTCGCGGCTGAAGCGGAACGGCCGGTCGCTGATCATCACGAGCACGCCCAGCAGCTTCTGCTGGTCGAGCATCGGCGTGGCGAACAGCGAGCGGAAGCCGCGCTCGCCCGCCCACTCGCGCGCCGCGAACCGGCCGTCGGCGAGCATGTCGTCGATGGCCAGCGCCCGGCGCTCGACCGCGACCCAGCCGACCGCGCCCTCGCCGAAGCGCAGGTCGCTGGCATTCTGGCCGCGGCCGAGCGAGGCGTCGGAGTACGCCTGCATGTGCAGCGTGCCGGTCGTCTCGTCGGCCAGCCAGAAGGCCACGAACGGCGCGCTCATGATCTCGCCGGCCGCCTCGGCGATCGACGTGAGCACGTGGCCGGTGTCCAGCGACGACGTCACCAGGTGGTTGAGCCGGGCCAGCGTGCGCAAGCGGGTCGCCCGCGTCTCGGCCGCCTGGTAGAGGCGCGAGTTCTCCATCGCGATGGCGGCCTGGGCGGCGAAGCTCTCCAGCAGGGCCAGGTCCTCGGCCTGGAAGCGATCGCCGCCGGCGGTGCGGGTCATGACGACGACGCCGCGCACCTGCTCGCCGACGACGAGCGGCTGCACGATGGCGTGCTTCACGCCGTGGGCGACGAACTCCGGGCGCGCCAGCGGCGAGTTCGGATAGTCGTTGGCGATGATCCCGCGCCGCTCACCGGCGGCCACCCCGACCAGGCCCTGCCCCGGCGCCAGCCGCACGACGCCCGGCCCCTCGGCGGTCCACGCCCGGCGCACGAGCAGGCCGCCCTCGTCGACCAGGTAGATCGCGCCCTCGGCGTCGAACAGCCGCCCCGAGCGCTCGACGACCAGGCCCAGCAGGCGCTCGGGATCGAGCTCGGCGGCGAACTCGCGCTCGATCTCGGCCAGCGCGGCGATCTGGCGGCGCCGCGCGCGCTCCAGCGAGAAGAGCCGCGCGTTCTCCAGCGCCAGCGCGGCCTGGTCGGCGAACGCCTGGAGCAGGTGCGCCTCCTCGTCGGTGAAGGCGCGGCCGCGGTGATCGCCGATGCCGAGCGCGCCGATGACCATGCCCTTGACCCGCAGCGGCACCGCCAGGACGGCGCCGTCGCCCGAGCGGCGCAGCCCCTCGCGCAGATCGTCGGAGACGTTGACGCCGGGGTCGTCGAGGACGTCGGCGCTCCAGATCGCGCGCGCCTCGACGACCGCCCGGCCGAGCAGGCCCTGGCCGGGGGGCAGCACGTGGCCGGGCTCGAAGCCTTCGCGGCTCGCCCCGCCCAGCGCCAGGGCCACCAGCGAGCCATCGGGCTGCGTGAGCCGCAGCACGGAGGACCGCGCGGCGAACAGCGGGATGACGCTCTCGACGGTGCGGCCCACCACGTCGCTGACGTCGAGGCTCTCGGTGAGCGTCTGGGCCAGCCGCGCCAGCTCCTCGGCCTCGTGCCGGCGCCGCGTGGTCTCGGCGTACAGGCGCGCGTTGTCGAGGGCCAGCGCGGCCTGGTCGGCGAAGGCCTGCAGCAGCTGCGCCTCCGCGGCGCTGAAGGCGCGGCCGGCGCGATCGGAGACGGACAGCGCGCCGATCGTCTGGCCCTTGGCGCGCAGCGGCACCGCCAGCTGGGCGACGTCACCGAGGGCCGCCACGCGGGCGCGCATGTCGGCGGCGACGACGAGCGTGGGATCGTTCTCGAGGTCGCGGGTCGCGACGGCGGCGCCGCGCTCGACCGCACGGCCGGAGGTCGACGTGCCGGGCGGCAGCACGTGGCCGGGCATGAACGCCTCTTTCGCGCGGCCGGCGAACGCCAGGCCGATCAGCGCCCCGTCGGGACGGAGCAGGCGGAGGCTGGAGGACTGCGCGCTGAACAGCGCCAGCACGCTCTCGGCGATCCGCGCGCCCACCGCGTCGACGTCGAGGCTCTCGGTGAGGCCGCGCACCACCCGCGCCAGCTCCTCCGCCTCGCGCTGGCGCCGCGTCGTCTCCGCGTAGAGGCGCGCGTTCTCGAGCGCGAGCGCGGCCTGGTCGGCGAAGGCCTGGGCCAGCCGCGTGTCCTCGGCGTCGAAGACGCGGCCGGTGCGGTCGGCGAGCGCCAGCGCGCCGAACAGCCGGCCCTGCACCATGAGCGGCACGCTGATCAGCGCGCGGTCCTCGTTGAGCGCGACCGCCTCCCGCACGCCCGTGTCGTACTGGATGCGCGGATCGAGGAGCACATCGGCCGCCGCGACCGGCCGCCGCTCGCGCCCGGCCAGCCCGGCCAGGCCGGTGCCCGGCGCCAGCACGCGCGTCCACTCGAAGCGGCTCTCGCGCGAGACGGTCACCGCCACCATCTCGCCGCCCTCGCCGAGCCGGTACAGCGCCGACGAGCGCGCGCCCAGCAGCGCGCAGAGGCTGTCGGTGACCCGCTGCCCGACCGCCTCCGGGTCGAGCGTCTCCGACAGCACGCGACCGAGATCGGCCAGCGCGCGCATGCGCTCGGCCTGCCGCCGGGCCTCCTGGTAGAGTCGCGAGTGCTCGAGCGCGATCGCCGCCTGGCCGGCGAACGCCTCGGCCACCTCCTGGTCGCGCGGCGTGAACGGGCGGCGCGCGCGGAACGTCAGCACGCCGATCGTGCGCGCGCCGACCTTGAGCGGCACGCCGAGGAACTTCGTGTAGCCGAAGCGGCGGCCGGCCTCGCGGTGCTCGGGGACGATGCGCGGGTCCTCCAGGTCGAACACCAGCGAGTGGCCGGCCTCGACGACGCGGCCGCTCATGCTCTCGCCGATCCGGAGGCGGGAGCGGATCATCGTCTCGATCGCGGTGCCGGCCAGGCCGGCCAGGACCAGCTCGTCGCCCTCCAGCAGCCGGAACCCGGCATTGTCCACGGCGAGCAGGCGGGCGGCCTCCTCGGCGATCGACGACAGCAGCGTGTCGGCCGGCGCCAGCGTGCCGATCTTGGTGTTGATCTCGAGCAGCGCGTTCAGGTACGCCCGCCGTGCCTGCTCGTCGAAGAAGCGCCGCGCGTTGTCGATCGCGATGGCCGCCTGGTTGCCGAGCGACTGCAGCAGCGACAGCTCCTCGGGCGTGGGCTCGCGCGGCTCGCGCATGCCGACCGCCAGCGCGCCGATGACGCGGTCGCCGATCATCAGCGGCACGCCGGCCGCCGAGACGATGCCCTCGGCACGCAGGCGGGCCGCGTTGCGCACGCGCGGATCGTTCGGCACGTCGGCCATGGTGACGGGCGCGCGACGCGCGACGACCAGGCCGACGAGCCCCTCGCCGATCGGCATCGCGCGCAGGCCCTCCGGCCCCGGCCCCGGCCCGGCCGCCGCGCCGAGCGTCAGCTGGGCGCCGTCGTCGTCGAGGAGCCACAGGCGCGCGATGGTCGAGCCGAGCAGCTCGATGGCGGCCTCGACGACGCGCTGCAGGACCTGGTCGCCCGACAGCGTCGCGCTGAGGCCCTGCGAGAGGCGGGTGAGCGTCTCCAGCCGCCGGCTCTTCTCCTGCGTCTCGGCGAAGAGCGCGGCGCGCGCCACGGCCAGCCCGACCTGGTGGGCGACGCCCTGCAGCAGCGTGAGCTGGTCGGCGTCGAACGTGCGGGGGCTGTCGGTGACGAGCGCCAGCACGCCCCACACGGCGCCGTCGGCGAAGATCGGCAGCGCGACCTGGGTGTGGAAACGGCCCTCGCCGATCGCGCGGCGCAGCGCCGGGTCGGCGACGAACGGCGACTGCGTCAGCTCGGTCACCACGACGCGGGCCGTGCGCGCCGCCTCGCCGACGTGCGAGGCGTCCAGCCGCCGCTCGCGCAGCGCTTCGGCCTGCTGGGCGCCGAGGCCGCGGCTGGCCAGCAGCACGAGCCGATCGCGGGCAGCGTCGACGCGGAAGACGAGCCCGACGTGCAGCGCCGCCACCGCGAGCACGACCTCGAGCGTCTGCTCGGCCGTCGTCGGGAGGTCGCTGCCCGAGCCCATCGTGAGGGCGGCGGTGTAGAGCGCTTCCAGCTCGCGGCTGCGCCGCTCGTCGGGGATCGAGAGCGCCGCCGTCGGGACGTGGCCCGGCGCCGCACCGGACGCCGCGGCCGCCGGCGCGGCGCTCGCCGGCGATGGCGAGGCGAGCGCGACCTCGCGGCGACGCCCGCCGAGCAGCAGCGCTCCGCAAACGCCGGCGGCCGCGAGCGCGAACGAGCCGACGAGCATCGCCCACAGCCACCCGCGCTCGCGGCCGACGGCCCGCTCGGGAATCAGCGCCCAGGCGACGTCCTCACCGAGGCGTCCGGCCGGACGCAGCAGGAAGCGCTCGCCGGCGACGCTCACGCGGCCGGCGGCGACCGCCGACGTCCAGCCGGCGGGTGGCGCGCCGGCCACGGTCGCGCCGAGCAGGCGATCGCCGGCGACGAGGGCGACGGCGGGCGCGCCCGGCGTCGACGTCGGCCGATCGAGCCGGCGCGCGACCGCCACCAGGCCGACGGGGCCGGCGGCGGCGCGCACGGGCGCGCGCGCCAGCAGGTAGGGGCGACCGTCGAGGGAGCGCAGCGCGACCACGGGCTCGAGCGGCGCCGCGGTGTCGTCGGGGGCGAGTTGCACGGAGGCCGGGACCTGGGCGAGCGTCACGCCGCCGGCGTCGGCGATGACGACGAGATCGGCGTGGCCGTCGAGGGTCAGCGTGCGGATCCGGGCGGCGCCGCGGGCCAGCGTCGCCCAGTCGCGGCGCGCGACACCGTCGATCACCGACGCATCCTGCGCGAGCAGCGTGGCCTCGCGCCGGACCAGTGCCTCGTCCTCGCCCAGCCGCCCGCGGGCGCCGGCCGCCAGCGCCGCCAGCACCGCCTCTTCCCGCTCGTCGAGGCGCCGCCCGAGCGACACCCCGCCCGCGCCCCAGAGCGCCGCCAGCGCGGCCAGGACGAGGGCGAGGGCCAGCCCGCGGCGCCGACTCAGCGACGCTCCCCGATCCGATGCAGCTTCATGAGATTGGTGGTCCCGGTCACCCACATGGGCGCGCCCGAGATGATGACGATGACGTCGTTGACGCGGACCGAGCCGTCGCCGAGCAGCGCGCTCTCGATCTCCTCCACCATGTCGTCGGTCGTCTCCACCTTGCGGATCAGCCGCGACGACACACCCCACGACAGCGCCAGTCGCCGGCGGACGTCGACGGTCGGCGTGAAGGCGATGATCGGCACGTCGGGCCGCTGGTGGGAGATGAGGCGGGCCGAGAAGCCCGACTGCGTGAAGGCGACGATGGCCCGCGCCTTCAGCACCCGGGCGGCCATGGCGGCGGCGTCGGAGACGGCCTCGGGAAAGCCGACGCCCTCGCGCACGCGGCGCCGGTGGAGCGGCTCGTCGGCGAGGACGGTCTCCTCGGCCCGGGCGGCGATGCGGGCCATCATCTCGACCGCCTCGGCCGGATAGCGTCCGGTCGCCGTCTCCGCCGACAGCATCACGGCATCGGCGCCGTCGAAGATCGCGGTGGCGACGTCGGAGACCTCGGCCCGCGTCGGCCGCAGGTGCGTGACCATCGACTCGAGCATCTGGGTGGCCACGATCACCGGGACCTTGGCGCCGCGCGCCTGCCGGATGATCTCCTTCTGCATGTGGGGCACGTCCTCGAGCGGCACGTCCACGCCGAGGTCACCGCGCGCGACCATGACGGCGTCGACGGTGGTGAGGATGCCGGGCAGGTTCTCGAGCACCTCGTGCCGCTCGAGCTTGGCCACGATCGGCAGGCTGGCGCCCTGCTCGTAGAGGAACTTCCGCACCTCGCCGATGTCCGCCGCCGAGCGCACGAAGGAGACGGCGACGAAGTCGACGCCCTGCTCGATGCCGAACCGCAGGTCCTCCCGGTCCTTGGCGGTCAGGCACGAGACCGGCAGCGCCACCCGCGGCAGCGACAGGCCCTTGTGATCGCTGATGCGGCCGCCGGCCACCACGCGGCAGCGCACCTCGGCCGGCGTGATCTCCTCGACGCGGAGCTGGATCATGCCGTCGTCCATCAGCACCTGGTCGCCGACCTTGACCTCGCTGAGCGACTCCGGCGGCGCCACGTAGGCGCGCTCGGCGCTGCCGACGCACGGCGTCCGGGAGAGCGCGAACGGTCGGCCCGGCTCGAGGTCCACGCGCCGGCCACCGCCCTCGCCGAACGTGCCCAGCCGGATCTTGGGGCCCTGCAGGTCTTGGAGGATCGCCACCGGCCGGCCCCAGCGCTCCTCGCCCGCGCGGACGCGGCGGACGACGTCGGCGTGCTCGGCGTGGGTGCCGTGCGAGAAGTTCAGCCGGGCGACGTCCATGCCGGCGGCGGCGAGCCGGTCGAGGTCCTCGACGGTCGAGGACGCCGGGCCGATGGTGCAGACGATCTTCGTTCGACGCATGCTGCCACTCCTGTCTGACGACATCACACGGCCTTGAGGACGGGGCGAAGGAAGTGCCCGGTGTAGGACTGCTCCGCTTGCTGGGCCACCACCTCCGGCGTTCCGGTCGCGACCACGCGCCCGCCCTCCTCGCCGCCCTCGGGGCCGAGGTCGATGACCCAGTCGGCGGTCTTGATGACGTCCAGATTGTGCTCGATGATCACGACGGTATTGCCCTGGTCGACGAGCCGGTTCAGCACGTCCAGCAGCCGCTCGATATCCGCGAAGTGCAGGCCGGTGGTCGGCTCGTCCAGGATGTAGAGAGTGCGACCGGTCGCGCGGCGCGAGAGCTCGGTGGCCAGCTTCACGCGCTGCGCCTCGCCGCCCGACAGCGTCGTGGCCGACTGGCCGAGGCGGATGTAGTCGAGGCCGACGTCGTCCAGCGTCTGCAGCTTCGACTTGATCCAGCGTCTCGCGGTTGTAGCGCTTGCCCTTGCACACGTCGCACGTCACGTAGACGTCGGGGAGGAAGTGCATCTCGATCTTCACCAGGCCGTCGCCCTGGCACGCCTCGCAGCGGCCGCCCTTGACGTTGAACGAGAAGCGACCCGGCGCGTAGCCGCGCATGCGGGCCTCCGGCGTCCGCGCGAACAGCGCCCGGATGAAGGTGAACACGCCGGTGTAGGTCGCGGGGTTCGAGCGCGGGGTGCGACCGATCGGCGACTGGTCGATGTCCACGACCTTGTCGATGTGCTGGGCGCCCTCGATGCGGGTGTGCGCGCCGGGCCGGTCCTGGGCGCGATAGAGCATCTGGGCCAGCGCCCGATAGAGGATGTCGTTGACCAGCGTCGACTTGCCCGAGCCGGACACCCCGGTGACGCAGGTGAAGGTGCCGAGCGGAATCTTCACCGCCATGCCCTTGAGGTTGTGCTCGCTCGGATCGTGGATCGTGAGGAACTGGCCGCTGCCGCGCCGCCGGGTGGCCGGCACCGGAATCCGGCGGGCGCCCGAGAGGTACTGGCCGGTCAGCGACTGCGGGTTGGCGATGATCTCGTCGGGCGTGCCGACGGCGACGACGTGGCCGCCGAGCTCGCCGGCGCCCGGACCCAGGTCGAGCACGTAGTCGGCGGCGCGGATCGTCTCCTCGTCGTGCTCGACGACCAGCACGGTGTTGCCGAGGTCGCGCAGGCGCTTGAGCGTGTCCAGCAGCCGGCGGTTGTCGCGCTGGTGCAGGCCGATCGACGGCTCGTCGAGGATGTAGAGGACGCCGACCAGGCTGGAGCCGATCAGCCGAGCCGCTCGCGGATCTCCGTCAGCACGCGCCGGGCGATGGCCGCCTCGCGCTCGCCGAGGCTCAGCGTGGCGAAGAACGCGCCGGCGTCCTTGATGGTGAAGCGGACGACGTCGGCGATGGAGCGGCCGGCGATCTTGAGCCCCAGCGACTCCGGGCGCAGGCGGGAGCCGCCGCAGGCCGGGCACGGCCGCTCGGCCATGAAGGCCTCGATCTCGACGCGCGCGTCCTCCGACTGCGTCTCGCGATAGCGCCGCTCGAGCGTCTTCACCACGCCCTCGAAGCCGCCGTCGCGCTCGCCGAAGAGAACCACGTCGCGCACGCTCTTCTTGAGCTTGCTCCACGGCTCCTCGAGCGAGAACTTGTGGCGCTTGGCCAGCACCGCCAGCGTCTGCTTGAAGTAGGTCGTCTCGCGCCCCGCCCACG
>VBPC01000003.1 GCA_005887895.1 Candidatus Rokuibacteriota bacterium | reverse complement strand
TGCGCTTCCTGCACTGGATCTGGCGCCAGGAGCGCTGCGACTTCCCTAAGCTTCTGGCCGAATGCGTCGTCCTCACCACGGCCCCGGTGCGCCGGGAGGCGCTCGCCGCCGTCGGCGGCTACGACGGCCGCTCTACCTCGTGCTTCACGGGGTGGTCGTTCCGCGCGAGGGGCGCCGCGATCTTCTGGTTGGCTTGTGTCAGGCCACCCGGGCTTGGCTCGGCCCGTGGGTCAGGCGGGTGAGCGGCGTCAGTCACATGCTGAGATGACGCGACACTGAGGAGTCCGTCGGAGTGCTCCTCGTTTTGTTACACCCCGGGAGTTTAGGCACTTCCGCTCGCGGGCTCGGGCGTCGACGCCGTCGACGCCGTAGAACGCGATGAACATCTGCACGCCCAAGGAACAACGAGGTTGGGCGCGGTGACATCAGGACGCGCGGCCTTGACGACTCTGCCCGCCGACGCCATGCTCGGCCTCGTGCGAATCACCGCCCTCGAGCCGATCCTCGTCGACGTGCCGTTCCGTGCGCCGGTCAGCGGGGTGCACGGCACCGTGGCCGTCCAGCGCAGCGTGCTCGTTCGGGTGGCGACGGACGCCGGCGTCGAGGGCTGGGGCAACGTCGACCCTACGCCCGGCTACTCCCCGGTGTCGGCCGACGAGGTGTACGTGACCGTGGGCCGTCTCGCGCCTGTGCTGGCCGGCACCGACGCCTTCAACGTTCGCGCAGTGCTGGCCCAAATGGACCACGCGGCGGGCGTGATGTCCGAGGCGAAAGCGGCGGTCGAGATGGCGCTCCTCGACCTCAAGGCGCGCGCCCTCAGCATCCCCGTCCACTCGCTGCTCGGCGGGCGCCTGAAGGACGTGGTCACGTTGAACGCCTGGATCGGCACGGTCCCGCCCACCCAGGCCGCGCGGGAGGCAGTGGCGTGGTACGAGCGCGGCTTCCGCACGGCGAAGATCAAGGTCGCCGGCGCCACCGATGCGGGCATCGAGCGGGTCGCGACGGTCCGGTCGGCCGTCGGCGACCGGATGGCGCTCCGCGTGGACTTCAACGAGAGCCTGACGGAGGATGAGGCGCCGTCGTTCATCCGGCGGCTCGAGCCCTACGCGCTGACCCTTGTCGAGCAGCCGATCTCCCGCGCGGACATCGCCGGGCTCGCCCGCATCCGGGCCGCCATCGGCATCCCGCTCATGGCGGACGAGAGCGTGTCAGACCCCGGCGCGCTGGTGGAGATCATCCGCCGCGAGGCGGCCGATCTCGTAAAGCTGAAGGTGATGAAGCAGGGTGGCCTCCTGCGCACGCTGGAGATGGTCGCGTGCGCCGCCGCGGCCGGGCTGCGCGTGGTGCTCGGCCACGGCTTCGGCCTCATGCTCTCCACGCTGGCCGAGGCGGCGGTGGCGGCGGTGAGCGACGCGGTCATCGACGGCTGCGAGGCCGTCGGCCCGCTCAAGATGGCCGGTGACGTCGTCGTCGACCCTGTGCCGCTCGAGGCAGGCGTGATCCGGCTGCCGGATGCGCCCGGGCTGGGGGCCAGCATTGATGCCGGCGCCCTTAAGCGCTACCGCGTCCGTTGACCCACCGGTGCCCGCAGCTTGCCGGGGGTAAGTACGGCGCACCACCGCTTCGGCCCGCGGTGCACGGCGCCGGCTTCAAGGCCCTCACGTTCCCATCTCGTACAGCTTGGTGTGTCCGTCGAGCGGGCTGATGATCTCGCTCGTCACCGCAACTTTCTCGCTGGCGGTCAAGGCCTCGGGCTTGGCGCCGTCTGGCCCCCCCGCGCTGGAAGATCGTGGTGCGCTTGCCGCAGCTCTGCGTGACCTGGATCGGGCGCCCCTCAGGTAGCCGACGCTTTCAAGCCTGAGGTTCGCGTCTGCTCAACCAAGGCACCAGCGAACTCGTGCATGACCATCCCCGGGGACGAAACCGCGCGTGGATCCCAGGGGGTGGCGGGGCAGCGGGTCAGAACTCGAGTGTTTGCCGTAACAGGCCGCGAACATTCATTCGGCATTTGACGGCCTTCGCGGTCATGGCGTGCTACGCTCCGACCACAGGAGGCGCCGATGCCGGAACACGCCGAAAAGATCCAGATCGTCCTGTCCGAGTCGAACTTCGCCTGCCTCGAGGGAGCCACGGCAAAGGGATCGCCGGTGCGGAATGCCGTGGACATGGCCAGTAAACACGGCCGACAGACCGGCCATGCGAACATGGCCAACAAAATCGTGATCACATGCAGCCAGGCACAGGCCGAAGAGCTGCTCCGCCTCGCGCAGGTCTCCTGCCGTTCGGCGATGCAAACCATCACGATCGCGCTCCTCGAAGCGCGAGAGGGCAAGGGCAAGGCATAGCGGCGCCGCAAAGCCGCTCACCTTCCGGCAGCCCCGACGACGCGCCATGACGAGGCCTGATGACGCCGATGAGGACAATGCATTCGACGAATTCGGTCGGCGAGCGTACGGTGGCCGATGAGTGGCTGCGACGGAGCCGCCGGATAGGAAGCCGACGATGACCGCAGGGCGGACGACGATCCCGGAACCGACAGCGACGTGGACGGAGACCCTCGCGGCCTCGCGCGACCGGATGCTGGCCGCGGCCCGGGCCGGGCGGCACGGCGCGGCCATCCTCGCCCACGCCACGGCCGGTCGTACCGTGGCGGCGTGGACGCTCGATCCCGCTCCGATCGATCCGGTCGCGCACCTGGAGCAGACCCACGCGCGAGGACGGCGGCATCTGCGGCGCTTGCTCGAGCAGCCGCCGGGCGCCGAGGTGCGGTCGCCGATGACGAGCCAGCTCTTCGATCGCCTGACGCAGCCGGCCGATCCGACGAGACGCAAGACGATCGACTACACGGCGGTCGAGTCGTACACCTACACGCCGCGGAAGCCGTTGCGACGCGTGCTCGACCACGCCCTCGATCACCTGAACCAGATCGACCAGTGGCAGCTCTGGCGCCGAGATGGTGTCGTGCCGACGCCGACGGACGGCTGGGTGCCGTCGACCGTGACATTGCCGGAGGACCGTCTGCCACTCACGACGAACGATCTCGATGCGTGGCTGTGGCGCATCGACCAGGCGATGCGCCTGCTCACCCAGCGGGCGGCTGCGCTCGGCCCCGACGACCTCGACTGGCAACCGCCCAATGGAGGATGGCCGCTGCGCCGTGTGCTGCACCACGTCGCCCGGTCCGAGCTGCTGTACGCCGCGTCGTTCGACGAGGCGCTGACCGAGGACCCCGTCGCCCGCTACGTGGAGGCCGACGCTCGCTTCAGCGGGCGTCTGATCGCGTCCCGAGCCGCTGCCGGCGACCCGTCGGTCGTCTTTCCCGATCCGTACGGCACCTTCCAGACCCCCGCGGAGATCGTGGCAGAGGTGGTCGCGCTGGAACGCGAGCTCGTCAGCGCCGCCCCGTGCTAGGATTTCCGACGTGAGCCGGTCCATCGCGCGGCGGGCGATCCACAACGTCTTCGGCATCGCGCCGACGGCGGTCGCGAGGACCCGACCGAACCCGGCGGCTGGCCGGCCAAGTCCGCGGATCGACTGGGCCGACCTCGACGAGCTGCTCGCGCGGGGCCGCGCCACCCCTGCCCCCCGGAAGCGCCGCAAGCGCTGAGACGAGCCCGGCCCGATCGCCCGGAGCGTCGGCCTGCCGCGCCGAGACGGCGTGCGCTACGATTCGGCGATGACCTCGCCTCCGATGCGGTGCGCGCTCGTTGGCTCGACCGGCCAGCTCGGCTTCGATCTCGCGCGCACGTTTGATCTGCCCGGCGAGCTGATCGCGGTGCCGCGCGAGCGGCTCGACCTCCTGGAGCCGGGCACGATCGCGCGCGTGCTGGACGACCTGCGGCCGACGCACGTGGTGAACGCCGCGGCCTACAACCTGGTCGATCGCGCCGAGGACGAGCGCGACCGCGCGTTCGCGCTGAACGCCCACGCCGTGGGCGCGCTGGCCGCGGCGTGCCAGGCGCGCGGCGCGACGCTGGTGCACTTCTCCACCGACTACGTCTTCGACGGCCGCAAGGCCTCGCCCTACGCGGAGGACGACGCACCCGGGCCGCTCAGCGTCTACGCCGAGTCGAAGCTGGCGGGGGAGCGACTCGCGCGCGAGCGCTGTGCCCGAACCTTCGTGATTCGCGTGTGCGGCCTCTACGGCGTCGCCCAGAGCGCGAGTGCGGGGCGCACGAACTTCGTCGAGACGATGCTGCGGCTGGCCGAGCGCGGCCAGACGATCCGCGTCGTGCGCGACCACGTGCTGACGCCGTCCTACACGCGCGACCTCGCGTCGAAGGTCTGGCGCCTGGTGGCGCGCGGCGCGCCCGGTCTCTATCACCTGACCAACGCCGGGCAGACGAGCTGGTACGAGTTCGCGCGGGAGATCTTCCGGCTGAGCGGCCTGGCCCCGACGCTGACGCCGGTCACCGCCGCCGAGTACGGCGCGCGCGCGCGACGCCCGGCCTACTCGGTGCTCGCGCACGGCCGGCTGGCCGCGCTGGCGGAAGACGACCTGCGCCCGTGGCCCGAGGCGCTCGCCGCCTACTTGCGTGAGCGCGCGACGGTCAGACGCGCGACGGCTCCGAGCGGCTCCTGACGCCGAACGCGCGGACCACCGCGCTGACGACGGCCGGCGCGTGGCGCTGCACGAAGACGGCGACCTTGCCGTGGCCGGTGACGACGATCTCGCGGCGGCGCCGCCCGATGGCGCGCACGATCTGACGGGCGGCGCGCTCGGCCGGCATGACGAGCCACGCCGGAATCGGCTCCGGCGCCGCGGACTGCAGACGGCCGCTGTTGTCCACGCGGCGGATCTCCGACTCGACGAAGCCTGGGCTGACGAGCGTCACCGACACGCCGGCCGGCGCCAGCTCGTGGCCGAGCGCCTCGGCCAGCGCGCGCACCGCGAACTTGCTCATCGCGTACGGCGACGAGCCGGGCGTGGCGATGTAGCCGGTGACGCTGCCGATGATGGCCAGCCGCCCCCGCGACGCCTTCAGCTCGCCGAGCGTCGCCTGCACGGTGCGCAACACCCCGAAAACGTTGGTCTCGAACTGGCGGCGATAGTCCTCGAGGGTCAGTCGCTCGACCGGGCCGACGACGCCGAAGCCCGCGTTGGCGACGACGACGTCGAGTCGCCCGAATACCGCGCGCGCCTCGGCCACCACGCGCTCGAGGTCGCCGTCGACCGTGACGTCGCCAGCCAGCGCCAGGGCACGGCGGCTCGAGCGCTCGAGCTCGCCGGCCAGTGCCGTCAGGCGCTCGCGCCGGCGGCCCACCAGGACGAGGGCCGCACCGCGGCGGGCGAACTCGCGGGCCAGCGCAGCCCCGATGCCGGACGAAGCGCCCGTGACGAGCACGACCTGGCCGGCGAGCTTCGTCACCTCAGGGGTTCTGTAGCGTGATCGCTTCCTCGGCGTACGCCGCCGCGACCTTGGCCTTGCGCACGGCGTCGCCGTGGTCCCGCTTGGTCTTGGCGTTTTCGTGGTGGGCCTTGGCCTCGCCGACCTGCTTCTTGGCCTCTTCGATCAGCGGCTTCGTGTCGGCCGTCACCTTGCCGCCCTCGGCCTTCTTGATCATGTCCTCGGCCTGCTTGATGACGACCGGACAGTTGAACGCCCACGCCGAGGGTGCAGCCGCGACGATCAGCGCCAGCGTGAGGACGATGCCGAAGCGTGTCATGCGACGCCCCCTCCCTGGTCCGCCGTGATGTGACGCCGGGCGCAGTGTAGCACGCCGATTGACAGGCCGGAGCGCGCCAACTAGAGTCCAGCCTTCATCCCGGCGCGCGATCTTCCCGCAAGGAGGCCGCTCATGGCCGATCGGGACGCGGCGTTCATCGGATCGATTCCGGAGAACTACGATCGCTACCTCGGCCCGATCTCCTTCCACTAATCGCCCCCCTCGTGACCAGCCGTGTCATCGCGAGTCCTCCCGCGAGTGTTGCTTACGGATCGCGCGGGAGCCTAGCATGAGATGCGGGACCACAGACGGAGGGAAGGGCATGAGCATCAGACCGAGGGTGGCGGCCGAGATCTTCACGCGCGACCGATGGGCGTGTCATTGGTGTACGTATCCGGTCGTGTTTGCGCCGGCTCTCAAGTATCTGCAAGAGGATGTCAGGCGCCGAGGCGGTAACGTCCCGCTCGCGTACTACGACTTCAACTTCGCGCGCCTGTACGCACCCTTGCTCAACGACCTGGCCGCGATCATCGATCATGTCCAGGCCGGATCAAAAGGCGGCCCGACCGACCTCAGCAATCTCATCACCGCGTGCAACCGTTGCAACATGCTCAAGCGAGGCCTCGACGAGGCGGCCTGGCGGAAATTGATCGAAGAATACCGAGAGCTGCGGAGTCTCCAGAACCGGACCGCAGAAATGCCGACCGAGTGGGACGGGTTTTCGACGATGTTCCTCCTGGCGCTGAAAGACGATCGAAGCGCCGCCAGCTCCAGTGAGCTGGAGTGGTTCGAGGCTCTCTCTCGCCTGTCGCCACTGTCTCGGCCGGGCGCGCCGGGCGTCTAGCAGGCGGTGGTGGCAGCGAGCGTAGATATGGTCGGGGTGGCCGGATTTGAACCGGCGGCCCCCTGCTCCCAAAGCAGGTGCGCTACCGGGCTGCGCCACACCCCGATCGTCGAGCGCGGGCCGAGCAGGCCGAGTATATCAAACGGTCAGCAGAGGGCGGACCGCGCGCACCGCGGCGCCGCGGTGATCCACCCGATGCTTCTCGGCGGGCGTGAGCTCGCCGAACGTGCGGCCGAGCGGCGGATAGAGGAAGACGGGGTCGTAGCCGAATCCGCCGCGGCCGCGCGGCGCCTCGCCGATGACGCCTTCGACGGTGCCCTCGACGACCTGCTCGCGTCCCGCCAGATCCACCAGCGCGATGACGCAGCGGAAGCGCGCGGTGCGCCGCGCGGGCGGCACGCCGCGCAGGCGCTCGAGCAGCAGCGTGTAGCGGCCGGCGTCGTCGAGACCGGGTCCGCCGAAGCGCGCCGAGTGGAGACCCGGCTCGCCCCCGAGGGCGTCGACCTCGAGCCCGGAGTCGTCGGCGAGCGCGCGCGCGCCGGTCGCGCGGGCGGCCGCGCGCGCCTTGAGGAGCGCGTTCTCTCGATAGGTCGCGCCGGTCTCTTCGGGAAGCGTGGCGCCCGGGACGTCGGCCAGCAGCGTGACGTCCCACGCCAGGTCGCCCAGCAGCTCGACGAGCTCGCGCCCCTTGGCGCGATTGAGTGTCGCGACGACGAGACGGCGGGCTATCGCCCGATCGAGAAGCGCCACGGGTTCCCCGGGGCGCTCCGAGCCGCGTGGGGAGTTTGGGGGGCCATATCGGGGCCCCCAATCTACTGCAGACGAAACACTTTGTCGTCACGCGCTTCGAGCGCCCGGCGCTGGAGCCCGACGAGCTGGCGGATGCCACGCTCGGCCAGGGCGAGCAGGGCGTCGAGGCGGGCGCGGTCGAAGGGCACCTGCTCGGCGGTGCCCTGCACCTCGACGAACTCGCCGCCGCCGGTCATGACGACGTTCATGTCGACCTCCGCGCTCGAGTCCTCGACGTAGTTCAGGTCGAGCAGCGCAGCGCCGACGACGATGCCGACGCTGATCGCCGCCACGCAGTCGCGCAGCACGGCGGCCGGGCTCACGCCGGGGATCCTGGCAAGGGCATCCGCCAGCGCCACGAAGCCGCCGGTGATGGCGGCCGTGCGGGTGCCGCCGTCGGCCTGGATCACGTCGCAGTCGATCCACACCGTGCGCTCGCCGAGCTTGCCGCGGTCGGCGATGGCGCGTAGCGCGCGGCCGACCAGGCGCTGGATTTCCTGCGAGCGGCCGCTGGGCCCGCGGTTCTCGCGCGTCATGCGCGTGTTGGTCGAGCGCGGGAGCATGCCGTACTCGGCGGTGATCCAGCCGAGCGCCTGGCCCTTGAGGAAGGGCGGGACCTTGTCCTCGACCGTCGCCGTGCAGATCACCTTGGTGGCGCCGAACTCGACGAGCACGGAGCCCTCGGGGTGCAGCAGGTAATCGCGCGTCACGGTGGTGGGCCGCAGCTGGTCGGGGGCGCGGCCGTCGGCGCGGGGCACGGTGGTCCGCCTCAGCGCGTGCCGGCGGCGGCCCGCGTGCGCTGGTCCCAGGTGCGCTTGTAGTCGGCCAGGCCGCCGGCGATCGCACGGGCGATCTCGTCGCGGTAGCGCGAGTCCTTGAGGCGCTTCTCTTCCCGGGGATTGGTGACGAAACCGATCTCGACCAGGACCGCCGGCATGGCGGCGCCGCCCAGCACGTAGAAGCCGGCCTGCTTCACGCCGCGGTTCGGGATGCGCAGCGCCTGGGTCACCGTGTCCAGCATCGTTTCGGCCAGCCGCGACGACTCGGCCTGGAACTCTGACTGGGCCAGATCCCACAGGATCGTCTTGACGATGTCGGCGGAGCGGCCGCCGCCGCGCCCGGTGGCCGGCTTCTCCAGCTGCACCACGCTGTTCTCGGTGGCGGCCACCTGGCGGGCGGCGCTGTCGGTCGCCTCCGACGAGAGGAAGTACACCTCCACGCCCTCGGAGGCGGCCAGGCGATGGGCGTTGGCGTGGATCGAGACGAACAGGTCGGCCTTCTCGCGATTGGCGAAGCTGGTGCGGTCCTTCAGCGTCACGAAGTGGTCGCTGTCCCGCGAGAGCAGCACCTTCACGTCGGCACTGTCTTGCAGCTTGCGGGCCACGCGCCGGGTGACATCGAGCACGAGCTCTTTCTCCTGGAGGCCGGCGGGGCCCACGGCGCCGGAGTCGGGGCCGCCGTGGCCGGCGTCGAGCACGATGGTGCGCAGCGGCGCAAATGTGGGCCGGTCACGGGCGGTCGTCTCGCCCGGCCGCGTGAAGTCCAGCACGAGCCGCGGCGGATCGGTCAGCGAGGCCACGCGCAGCTCGCCCGGTGCGCCCGCGAACGTCACCCGCAGCATCGCGTCGCCGCCGGCCCGCTCGAGCCGAGCCTCCTCGATGAAGCCGTCGGCGATCGCCTCGACCTGGGAGCCAGCGCCGAGGGCCACGAGACGGATGCGCATCTCCTTGCCGCCGGCCGTCTCGACCCGGTGGACGACGGGCCCCGAGGTTTCGAGCACGATGCGGGTGAACGACGGATAGGAGCGCGTCCGCAGCTCCTCGAGGGTCGCCGGGGCCGGCAGGATGACGGTCGGCGCGGGCGGCGGCGCCGGCACCGTCGCCACGAGCTTCGGCATCACCTGGGCGAGGAACGTCTCGGGCACGAGCCACGTGCCCTTGCGTACGACGACCGGAGCGTCGAGGACGACCGGCGAACCGTCGATGAGGATGCGCGACCAGTTGCGCGTGAACGTCACGACGTGGGCGCTGGTGCGCAGGCGGGCCTGGGTGCTCTCCGCAGTGGCCTCGAGCGTGGTCTTGAGCGTCTCCGCCACGCGGGCGAGCTCGACGTAGGCGCGGCCCTCGTGCGAGATGGTGGGCAGCCCGGCCCCGGCCGTGCCCGCGCACAGCAGCACCACGACGAGACCGGCAGCGAGGCGGGGACGCAGCATCGGTTACCGGCGATTGTAGCAATGCGCACGGCCCCCGGGAAATTTGGTCGGCCGCTCGGCCGATGCCCGCTCAGAGCGCCACGGCCTTTCCGGGGCGCTTCCGAGCGTGTGCGGGAGGTCGAGGAGCGCCACGGCCTTTCCGGGGCGCTTCCGAGCGTGCGGGGGAGGTCGAGGAGCGCCACGGCCTTGCCGGGGCGCTTCCGAGCGTGTGGGGGTGTGGGGGCCATGTCGGGGCCCCCACTCCATTAAGTCAAGCCGCGTAGCGCAGGATCGCGCCGACGCCGTCGCGGTCGGCCAGACCGCCGTGGCGCTCGATCATGCTGACCTCACCGCCGCTGGCCAGCACTCGGCCCACCATGGCCTCGCCCAGCTCGGCCGTCCGCGTGGCGGCGCCGCAGAACTGGCAGCGGCCAGGGGCTGGCGGCTGCAGCGCGCCGCAGCGCTCGCAGACGGCGCCCGGCTGCTCGAAGGCCCGGACCATATAGAGGTGCTGGACGGCGTTGCGGTTGACGGCCTCGAGGGTCGGCGCGACGCCGGCCACCGCGCGCCCGCGCTTGGCAGCCGCGTCGAGCAGCCGATCGACCGCGCCGGCGTCCTCGTGCTCGTCCCGACGCGCCAGGAACTCGGCCGCGCGGGTGGCGATGACCGCGGGCGATTCGTAGCGCGCGCCCGACACGACACCGGCCACTCGTCTCGCGAGCGGTGTCGACAGGTGCTCGCGAAAGATGGCGACGGCGCGCGCTTCGCCGGACAGCACGATGCGCTCGAGCCCGTGGCGCTCGACCAGCGCGGCGACGGCCTCCGCCGTCGCCTGGTAGTGCTGGTCACGATGCGCCTCGATGTGGCGTTGATAGCGGTTCTGGGCCAGCGCCGCCCAGCCACCGGTGCGGTGGCGTCCGGGGACCTCGTGCTCCAGCGTCACCTCGTCACCGGGGCCCGTGGAGGTCAGGGCCACGAGGCGGGCGCTGACGCCGTCCACGAAGACGACCAGCGCGGACACCGCCTCCTCCGCGGAGGGCACGAACGGACGCAGGAACGGCGTGCTGCTCACGACGAAGGCGTCCTCGAACGCCGCGCGCAGCGGCAGCACGTCGCGCAGGCCGTCGCCGCCGGCGAACAGCGCCACGCCGGAGGCGTCGGGGAACGCGTCCTGGGCGATGATCCGCTGGCCCTGCGCCTCGATCCAGTCGAGGTCCTCGTCGGCCGGGCGTTCGACCGCTGCCCGCGCCTCTCGCAGGTGATTCTTCAGGAAGATCCGCACGCGCTCGCGCTGATTCTCGTCGGTCCAGCGCGTGTTCAGATAGACGCTCACGACCGGCCGCGAGCCCGGCGGAAGCTTGGCCAGCTCGGCAAGCCGGGCCTGGACGTCGGCGGCCATCACGCGCTTCGCCGGCGCCGCCGCAGCGGCGGCAGCGCCGCCTCACCGTCGGGCGTGAGTCCCTGATGCGCGACGAAGTACTTCTTGGGACGCCGCGCCACGTCGCGGCGACGTCCCCGGTCGCGCTCCAGCTCGTGCTCGAGCGCGGCCAGCGCGGCGTCGAAGGCGACGCGCGGCGTGTCGCCGAGGCCGTTGGCGTGGACGGTCGGACGGCGCGGCACCTCGACCGTGATCGCACAGCGGATGCCGGGGCCGCCCTTGGGGCCGTTCTCGTCGGTGAAGGCGACACGCGCCGACGTGGGGCGCAGGCGGCCACGGCTGGTCGTGGCGGTGATCTTGTCCTCGATGTGCGCCCGCAGCGGATCGTCCAGCGCGATTCCTTCCATCACCAGGGTCATCTCACACCTCCGTCCGTTCCTGATGGAGCCAAAACGATGCCAGCGTGACCGGAACCGGTCGCTGGCGTCCTGCTTGCAGCCATGTTCCCACCGGCCCGGCGGCGCCTCGGCTCAGCCGAGCCGGGAGGCGGACATGGCAGCACTGCCCGACGGTCTCGTCCAGTCGCTCGAAGACATCGCGACGCGGTTGCGGATCGAATCGATCCGCGCGACCACGGCGGCCGGCAGCGGTCATCCGACCAGCTGCGCGTCGGCGGCCGATCTCGTCGCGGCGACGTTCTTCGCGACGATGCGCTTCGATCCCGCCGACCCACGCGTGCCGGCCGGCGACCGCTTCGTGCTCAGCAAGGGCCACGCCGCCCCGGTGCTGTACGCGGCGTGGGCCGAGCTCGGCGTCCTCAAGCGCGAAGAGCTGACCACGCTGCGCCAGCTCACCAGCGACCTCGAGGGCCATCCTACACCGCGCCTGCCATTCGTGGACGTCGCCACCGGCTCGCTGGGCCAGGGTCTCTCGGCCGGCGTGGGACTCGCGCGCGGCGCCCGCATGCTCGGCAGCGAGGCGCGCGTGTTCGTCCTGCTGGGCGACGGCGAGACGGCCGAGGGCTCGGTGTGGGAAGCGGCCCAGATGGCGGGACACGACGGCCTGGCCAACGTGATCGCGATCGTCGACGTCAACGCGCTCGGCCAGTCGGGACCGACCATGCTCGGCCACGACCTGCGCGCCTACCAGCGCCGCTTCGCGGCGTTCGGCTGGCGCGCGGCGACCATCGACGGTCACGACTTCAACGAGATCGTGCCGGCGCTGCGCCGCGCGCGGGCCAGCCGCCAGGCGCCGACGGCGATCATCGCGCGGACGGTCAAGGGCCAGGGCATCCCCGACGTCGCCGGGCTCGAGGGCTGGCACGGCAAGCCGCTGCCGGCCGAGGCCGCCGAGCGCGCCATCGCCGCGCTCGAGGCGCGGCTGCACCATGTGCCCCCGCCGCCGATCCACAAGCCGCCGCGACGCAAGCTGCCCCGGCTGACGCCTCAGCCCATGCCGCCGGCGCCGGGCTATGGCGAGGTCGCCACGCGCGAGGCGTACGGCGACGCCCTCGTGAGGCTGGGCAGCGCCGAGCCGCGGGTCGTCGTCCTCGACGGCGACGTGAAGAACTCGACGTACACCGAGCGATTCCTGAAGGCGCATCCCGAGCGGTTCGTCGAGGCGTACATCGCCGAGCAGAACATGGTCGGCGCCGCCGCCGGGCTCGCGGCCCAGGGCTTCGTGCCCTTCGCGTCGTCCTTCGCGTGCTTTCTCACGCGGGCGGCCGACCAGCTGAGGATGGCCGGGATCTCGCGCAGCAACCTCAAGCTGTGCGGCTCCCACGCCGGCGTGAGCATCGGCGAGGACGGTCCGAGCCAGATGGCGCTCGAGGACCTCGCGCTCTTCCGCGCGCTGCCGGAGAGCGTGGTGCTCTACCCGTCCGACGGCGTGTCGACCGACGCCTGCGTGCAGCTGGCCGCCGTGCACCGCGGGATCGTCTACATCCGGACGACGCGGATGAAGACGCCGGCCGTCTACGGGCCGGACGAGGCGTTCGCCGTCGGCGGCCTCAAGGTCGTGCGCGCGACCGACGGCGACGCGCTGACGATCGTGGCCGCCGGCATCACGCTGCACGAGGCGCTCGCCGCCCACGACGAGCTGGCCGGCGGCGGCGTCCGCGTTCGCGTCGTCGATCTCTACTCGGTGAAGCCGGTCGACGGCGCCGGCCTGCTGGCGGCCGCGGGCGCGACCGGCAACCGGCTGCTGGTCGTCGAGGATCACTACGCGGAGGGCGGCCTCGGCGACGCCGTGCGCGAGGCGGTGTCGCCGGAGGCGATCACGGTCCATCACCTGGCCGTGCGCGAGATCCCCCACAGCGGCCCGCCGAAGAAGCTGCTCGAGCGTTACGGCATCGGCCGCGCCGCCATCGTCACCAAGGCACGCGAGGTGCTCGGCGCCTGACGCTCAGACCAGGCGGCTGCGGATGTCGATCTCCGACTTCAGCGTGCGGTGCACCGGGCAACGGTCGGCCATCTCGCGCAGCCGGCCGCGCTGCGCCTCGCTGAGCGCGCCCTCCAGCTCGATCTCGCGCTCGATACGGTCGAGCATGCCCTCCTGCGTCTCGCACTCCGCGCAGTCCCGGGCGTGGATGCGGTGGTGCTGCAGCCGGACCGTCACGGCGTCGAGCGGCCACTGCTTGCGTCGCGCATACAGCGCGAGCGTCATCGAGGTTCAGGTGCCGAGCGCGGCCAGCAGCAGATCGTAGGGATTGGGACCGCTCGCGGTCCCGCCGTCCTCCACGGGCTCGTCGGCCGCCAGCCGATACGGTCCGATCGTCACTTCCTGGGCCAGCCCGGACGTCCGTCCGCGAACGATCACCGTCGTCATCGGCGCCTCCTGATTTCGGGGTGTTCGGCGGCGGCAGCCTAGCGCACAATGAGCGGCGATGCGCGCGCTGGGGGGAATCGTCGGGGTCCTGCTGATCCTCGCCGTGCTCTGGGACGCCTTCGAGGTGGTGATCCTGCCTCGACGCGTCGTGGGGCGGCTGCGACTCGCCCGCTGGTTCTACCGGCTGACGTGGGCCGCGTGGGCCGCGGCCGGGCGGCGGATGCGCGCGGGTGGCCGTCGCGAAGCCTATCTGAGCGTGTACGGTCCGCTGTCGCTGCTGGTGCTCATCATGCTGTGGGCGGTGACGATGGTGATCGGCTTCGGATTCGTGCAGTGGACGGTGCACGGAGATCCCGGCGCGCGAGGACCGGCCACGCTCGGTGACGCGTTCTACCTCAGCGGCACGACGTTCTTCACGCTCGGCCTCGGCGACGTGGTGCCGACGCGCCGGATCGCCAAGGTGCTCACCGTCGCCGAGGGCGGGACGGGGTTCCTGTTCCTGGCCGTCATCGTGGGCTACCTGCCCGTGATGTACCAGGCGTTCTCGCGCCGCGAGGTCAGCATCTCGATGCTCGACGCGCGGGCCGGCTCGCCTCCCAGCGCCGCCGAGCTGCTGCGGCGCCACCGTGACGACTTCGGCGAGCTCGCCTCGCTGCTGCGAGACTGGGAGCGCTGGTCGGCCGAACTGCTGGAGTCGCACCTCTCCTACAACGTCCTGAGCTACTTCCGCTCGCAGCACGACAACGAGTCGTGGCTGGCGGCGCTGACGACGATCCTCGACGCCTGCGCCCTCATCATGATCGGGGCCGACGAGACGTGTCGCCGCCAGGCCGGCCTGACGTTCGCCATGGCCCGACACGCCGTCGCCGATCTCGCGCAGGTCCTGGCGGCGGTCCCGCGCCCGTCCGCCACCGATCGACTGCCGCCGGCGGCCCTGGAAGAGCTGCGCCGGGCGCTCGCGGCCGAGGGGGTCGCGCTCGACGGCGGGGAGGCCGCCGATCGCCGCGTGGCGGAGCTGCGCGCGCTCTACGAGCCGTTCGTCAACGGCCTGGCCGCCCATCTGGTGGTCTCGCTGCCGCCGTTCCGAAAGGTCTCTGCCTCGGCCGACAACTGGCAGACCACCGCCTGGAACCCGCGCCCGCCCGCGCCCGCTGGAGGTCCGGTGCTCGAGCCCTAGGCCGGGGCGGAAAAACGTTGCAGAGGATGTGACAGACGCTTACCACCGGGACGCCGCGCGCCGCGCCAAATTGGCGATGCGGCGCGCCTATCGCGGTGGCGCATCTATGGCTCGATACTTGTAGGCGACGACGGTGGACCGACCGGTGCGCTCTTCAATCATTCGTGGGGAACGGTGCAGACTGGCGGCGATTGATATACCCAAAGGTGGCTTGAGGTCGCCTGGTGGGCGACTTCGGACTGAGCGCGTGAGGCCCTCCCGACGGGTCAGCCCGGGGGAGCCGCGCAACGGCAACCGCGGCGCCGATCCCGAGCCGTCGTCCCGTGACCGATCCGGGCGGTTGAATGCCCCTGCGTTCTGGCGGCTCCTCCGCATCGCCTCCGCGGTCACGACGACCAGGCACGTTACCCGTGCCCTGCGCGCCATCGCCTTCGAGGCGGCGGCGCTGTGTCGCGCGGATCGGTGCGCGCTCTTCGTCTCCCGGGGCGACGCGTTGCTGCGGATCACCGGCCGGCGTGTCACCGAACTGGTCCGCGAGGGAAGGTGGCCGGCAGGGCCACCGCTTGCCGCCCTCGACGACGTCCCCGGGTTCGCGCGCGCCCGGCGCGAGCGCAAGCCGGTGGTCGTGACCGATCCGACGCGGGACGAGCCACTGCCGCCGGAGTGGCGCAGCGCGCTGGGCCCCTCACCGTTCGTCGTGCTGCCGCTGCTGCAGGGCGGTCGGCTTCTCGGCGTGATGGTCCTCGACAACGGGACGACGGGGCGCTCGCTGGCCGGCATCCGTCTGGACGTCGCCCGGGTCGTCGCCGACCAGGTCGCGCTGGCGCTGGACCACGGGCGTCTGGTCCGGACGACGCGCACGTTGATCCACGAGGCGGAGGCGCTGCTGAACGTGGGCACCACGGTGGCCTCGTCGCTCGACCTCGCCGAGGTCGTGCGACGCATCACGCGGGAGGCAGCCCGCGCGGTGGGAGCCGACTCGGCCGGCGTCTACGTCACGCGGGAAGGGGATCGGTACCTGGAGCCCCTGGCGGCCTATCATCTTCCGAAGTCGCTGCTCCAGGGCCTGCGGCGTGAGCCGCTCGTGCGCACGGAGTTCGACGAGATCCTCGAGCGGCCGCGGTGGACCGATGACGCGCCGAACGACCCGGCGTTCCGGCATCCGCTGCTGGACCGGTTCCCGGTGCGATCGCTGCTGCTGGTGCCGCTCAGGGTGAAGGACTCGCGCGTGGGTCTGCTGGTCTGCGCGTGGTGGAGCGCGCGCCGGATCATCAAGCCCGACGAGTTGCGTCTGATGGAGGCGATCGCCGGCCAGGCGGCCGTCGCCATCGAGGCCGCCTGGCTGGCGCGCCGGGCCGCCGAGGCCGCCGTCGGTCGCGAGCGGACCCGCATGGACGGCCTGCTGCACGACACGCTCAGCTCCACGCTCTTCGGCCTGGCCCTCAAGCTCGACTCCTGCCTGCACCGCGCCGACTGCTCGGACGAGCTGCGCACGCGGCTGGAAAGCGTGAAGCAGCACGCCAAGACGATGATGGGCCAGATCCGCGGCCTGGTCGCGCCGCAGGCGGTGTGAGCGCGTGAAGAAGATCCGGGTCGCGGTGGTGGACGATCACGAGATCGTGCGACAGGGCCTGCGCGCCGCGCTGAAGAGCGAGTCCGACATGGACGTCGTCGCCGACGCCGCCAACGGCGACGGCGCCGTGCGCATCGCGCGCCAGGAGCGGCCGGACGTCATGCTGCTCGACGTGCGGCTGCAGGAGATCGACGGCCCGACCGTGTGCACCCGCGTCCTCGCGGTGGCGCCGAAGACGGCGGTGGTCATGCTGACCAGCTATGGCGACAACGGCATGATCGTGCGCAGTCTCGCCGCCGGCGCCAAGGGCTACGTCATGAAGGACGTCGAGCTCACCGACCTGAAGCAGATGATCCGCTCCGTGTTCCGGGGCAACTCCGTGCTCGACCCGAAGATCGCCACGCACGTCATCTCGGCGGCCGTTGGCGGGCGCACCTCGGCCGGGGGCCCCCGCTCGGCCACCGCCTCGCTGTCCGACGTCGACACGACGATCATCCGCTACTTGGCCCGGGGGCTGACGAACAAGGAGATCGCTTCCGTGATCCATCGAAGCCCCCACACCGTCAAGGATCGGCTGGAGAAGATCGGCGCGATCCTCGACGTTCGCTCCCGCACTGAGATCGTCGCCGCCGCCCTCCGCGCCGTCCTCTAAACCCCCCCGGGCGTTCGGCGCGCCCCGGCACAGCCGTGGCGCTCCTCTAAACCCCCCGGACGTTCGGCGCGCCCCGGCACAGCCGTGGCCCTCCTCTAGACCCCCCGGACGTTCGGCGCGCCCCGGCACAGCCGTGGCGCTCCGCTAGTCGCAGACAGTCCCGTAAGAAGCGGACACCAGCCTGTCGGGCCCCCATTCGGGGGGTGGTGTCACCCCCAATGCGGTGCTGAAAATTCCTCCCTCCGCGGGTAGGCGCGGGTCACGCCGGCGCGTAGCGTACATCTCAGTCGCGGTCGCGCTCGACGCGCGCGACGGCGACGGAACGCCGTGAACACATTCGATTCGCCGGGGTCGAACGCCATGAACCAAAGGGGGCGAAGCCTGTCCGACATCGCGACGGCCGTCCGCCGGCCGGGATCGCGGTCCCGCGCGGCGGTCCTGCCGAGCCGCCCACGCCGCATCCGCATCGGCGTCGTGGACGATCACGAGATCGTGCGGCGCGGCCTGCGGGCGGCGCTCGAGCACGAGCCCGACCTGGAGGTCGTGGCCGACGTCCGCACCGGGCAGGAGGCGGTCAAGCTCGTCGAGCAGTTCCGCCCCGACGTGATGCTGGTCGACATGCGCCTGGAGGACACCGACGGCCCCTCGGTCTGCGAGCGCCTGCGCGCCGTCGCCCCCGAGACGGCGGTGGTGATGCTGACCAGCTATCACCAGGACGGCATGGTGCTCCAGCTCAAGCGCATGATCCGCGCCGCCCACCGCGGCGAGTGCGTGCTGGATCCGGCCGTCGCGCCCCACGTGATCGCCGCGGCCACCGGCGCCGGCTCGGGGTCGAACACGGCGTCGGTCAAGAAGACGCTGGCCCTGTCCGACATCGACCTCGACGTCGTGCGCCACCTGGCCAGCGGTCTCACGAACAAGCAGATCGGCGCCCTGGTGCACCGCAGCCCGCACACCGTGAAGGACCACCTGGAAAAGATCTGCGCCGCGCTCGAGGTGCACACGCGGACCGAGGTCGTCGCCGCCGCGCTGCGGATCGGGTTGATCTGAGATGGACGTCGGCCCCGGCCCCATCGTCGAGAGTCCGGCGGTCGAGACGTCGCCGGAGGCCGCCCGCCAACCGGCCTGGCACGTGCTGTGGACGCGCAGCAACTGCGAAGCCCTGGTCAGCGACCAGCTGACGGCGAAGGGCTTTCACGTCTTCCTGCCGACGCTGGAGGTGTGGATGCGGCGCGGCGCCGCGCGGCAGCGCCACCGGGTCGCGATGTTTCCCGGCTACGTCTTCCTGCACCACGCGCTCGACAAGTGGAGCGACGTGGAGATCCGCAAGGCGCGTGGCCTGGTGATGATCCTGGGCGATGCCTGGGATCGCCGCGCCGTCGTGCCGGCGACCGAGATCGACGCGGTTCGACGCCTCACCGAGTCGCGGCTGCCGGCGGTGACGCACGCCTACCTGCGCGAGGGCCAGCGCGTGCGCATCGTGCGGGGGCCCCTGGCCGACGTCGAGGGCATCCTCGTGCGGACCAAGCCCGGCAAGGGCCTGCTGGTGGTCTCCGTCGACCTGCTGCACCGCAGCGTCGCCGTCGAGGTCGATTGCACGATCGCGCGGCCCGTGTAGGCGCGGACTGATTCAGCGCGCGCTGTCGAGGCGTTCCCTTCAACCACACCACGCGGATCGTGTGCGGCGTCGTGCCGACGTCGCCGTGGTGCTCCGAGGGTGTTCACGATGACCGACGAGACTCGCAGGGGTTCGATGATGGATCGGCTGCTCGGCGTCTGGCACCGACGCCGGTGGCTCGGGATCGTCATCTTCGTGGTCGTGGCCGCCGCGGTGGCCAGCCTGGCGGCGTACCTGCCAGACCTCTACCGGGCCAAGGCGACCGTCCTCGTCGAGCGGCGCCAGGTCCCCGAGAGCTTCGTCCGCTCCTCGGTGACCGGGGAGCTCGAGACGCGGCTGCAGACGATCAGCCAGGAAGTGCTCAGTCGCGCCCGCCTCGAGCAGCTGATCACCCGCTTCGACCTCTATCCCGAGGCCCGGCGGGCGGGCGCCGTGGAAGGCGCCATCGAGGCCATGCGGCGCGATATCGCCATCGAGGTCAAGGGCGTCGATCAGCCCGGCGGACGCGTCGTGACCGTCGCCTTCGTCCTCAGCTACCGGGGCCGCGATCCCCAGGCCGTGGCCTCCGTCACCAATGCTCTGGCGGATCTGTACGTCGAGGAGAACGCGCGGCTGCGCGAGCAGCAGGCCGCCGGGACCGCGGCGTTCCTGCGCACCCAGCTGGCCGACGCCAAGCGGCGGCTGGACGAGAAGGAAACCCGGGTCCGCGCGTTCCGGTCACGCTGGGTCGGCGAATTGCCGCAGCAAGTCGCGGTCAACATGGCCACCCTCGAGCGGCTCCACGCCCAGCTCCACCTGACCAGCGCCAACCAGCTCCGAGCGGCGGACCGGCGGACGGCGCTAGAGAAGGAGCTTGCCGAGCTCAACGCGCACGGCGGGTCGGCGCCCGAGACGGGCGCGAGCAAGCTCGTCAAGCTCAAGCAGGACCTGGCCGAGCTGCGCCGGCGCTACACCGACGCCTATCCCGACGTGGTGCGCCTGCGCGCCGAGGTCGATCGGCTCGAGCAGGATCTCTCCGCGGCCGAGCCGGCGGCGCCGCCGGTGGCGCCGCCCGCCAATCCCGCCGCGACCCGGCTGCGAGCCGCGCTGCGCGACGCCGACACCGAGATCGCCGGCCTCAAGGCCGAGGAGCAGCGCGTGCGCAGCGAGATCGACGCGTACCAGCGGCGGGTGGACACCGCGCCGCAGCGCGAGCAGGAGCTGCAGGAGCTCTCGCGCGACTACGACACGCTGAAGGATCTCTACGGCTCGCTGCTGAAGCGTTACGAGGACGCGCAGCTCGCCGAGACGATGGAGCAGCGGCAGCGCGGCGAGCAGTTCCGGGTGCTCGACGCCGCCATCCCGTCCCGGATGCCGGCGGCCCCGAACCGCCTGCGGCTGTTGCTCGTCGGCCTGGCGCTCGCGCTCGGCGCGGCGGCCGGAGCCATGATGCTGGCCGAGCACCTCGACACCTCCTTCCACACGGTGGACGACCTCCGCGCGCTCGGCCGGGCGCCGGTGCTGCTCAGCATCCCCCTGATCGTGACCGCGACCGACGCCCGCCAGAGCCGACGGCGCTTCCGCTACGCCGGTGTCGCCGTCGTGCTGGCGGTGGCGCTCGTCTTCAAGGCCACGCAGTACATCGCCCATGGCAACGAGGCGCTGGTCGCGCTTCTGTCGAGGGGAGGCTCCTGATGCGTCTGCTGTCACGTCTCAAGCTCCCCGAGACCGCGGCCCCGCCGGAGTGGGAGCGGCTCGACGAGCATCTGGTGAGCCTCGTCGCGGTGGGCTCGTTCGAGGCCGAGCAATACCGCGTGCTACGCCACATCGTCGAGCAGTTCTACAAGGACGCCGACCTCCGCGTGCTCGGTCTGACGAGCGCGACCGTGGGGGACGGCAAGACCACCACCGCGCTGAACCTCGCCGGCGCGCTGGCCCAGGCCTCCGACGCCCGAGTGCTCCTCATCGACGGCGACATTCGACGCGGGCTCGTTCGTGAGCGCCTCGGCCTGCGCGACACCTCGGCCGGGCTCGCCGAGGCGATCCTGGACGCCAACATCCCGCTGGCGAGCGTGGCGCGGCACTGTTCTCCCTTCAACCTCTGGGTCCTGCCGACCCGGCCCGGCGCTCCCGCGCCGTACGAGCTGCTCAAGTCGCCGCGGTTCGGTGAGCTCATCCAGGAGGCGCGCCAGCAGTACGACTACGTCGTGGTGGACGCGCCTCCGCTGATCCCGGTCCCCGACTTCCGTGTCATCGCCAAGCACGTCGACGGGTTCCTCATGATCGTGGGCGCGCACAAGACCCCGCGCAGGCTCGTCGAGGAAGCCCTCGACATCCTGGATCCCGCGAAGGTCCTCGGCCTCGTCTTCAACGGGGATAGCCGGCCACTGGCGGGCTACTACTCCTACAGCGCCTACCGTCCCTACATCGCCGAGCCATCCGTCAACGGTCACTCGTGGTCGTGGCGCGGGCGGCGCGGCCGTGACGGAGCTCGCGCCTCGAGCGACGGGAGATGAGCGTGATCTACCGCACGAGTGATAGCGAAGCCGTCCGACGGGCGCGCCCGCTCTCCCAGGTCGTCGCCATCGGGGGGGGCAGCGGACTGCCGGTGGTCCTGGCCGGCCTGCGCCGCTCCCTCCCCGCGGACTGCGGGATCACCGCCGTCGTGACCGCGGCCGACGACGGCGGCAGCTCCGGAACCCTCCGCGAGCAATACGACGTCCTGCCGCCGGGTGACATCCGCAACTGTCTGCTCGCGCTGTCGCGCGTGGCGCCGGAAGTCTCCGCCGCGCTCCAGTACCGCTTCGACGGGCTGCCGGGTCCAGGCCACCCGGTGGGCAATCTCCTGCTGGCCGCGCTCGAGATGGTCACGCCCGACGAGGTGACCGCGATCCGCCTGGCCGCCGGCCTGCTGCGCGTGGAGGACGTGATCCTGCCCGCGACGACGACACGCGTGCAGCTCGTGGCCGAGCTGGCGGACGGGCGCGAGGTCCGCGGCGAGTCCACCATCCCCCGTAGCGCGGCCCCGATCGCGCGCCTCCGCGTCGATCCGCCCGGGGCACGCGCGGCGCACGACGTCCTCCGCGCGCTGGAGCGGGCCGATGCGATCATCCTCGGTCCCGGCAGCCTCTACACGAGCATCCTCGCCGCGCTGGTCGTTCCCGGAATCCTCGAGACCGTGCTGGCGACCCCGGCCACGCGGATCTTCGTCTGCAACCTCATGACCGAGCCGGGGGAAACGGACGGCTACGGCGTCGCCGCGCACGTCGCCGCGCTGGCCGCGCACGGGCTGCCCCCCGAGGCTCTCGACTACGTCGTCGTCAACACCGCGCGGATTCCGGCCAAGGCGCTCGCGCGGCACAGCGTCGACGGCACCGCAGCGACGCCGGTGCAGGCGGATTTCACGTCCGCCGGCCGGCCCTGCGTCGTGTCCACCGACCTCCTCGACGACAGCCTCATGGTCCTGCACGCGCACGACAAGCTGGGGCCGTTGCTCGCGCGGCTGGCCCTCGGGCGCCCTGAGGATCACGGCGAGGCCCGGCCGGGCGTTGCACTCACACGAGGGGCCTGAGCCGTGGCGATGACGCTCGCCCTCGTGGAAACCACGTCGATCTTCGTGGCGATGTGCGCCTTGATCCTGTGGGCCCATCCGCTGCAGGCGAGCGCGGCCGACGTCGGCGCCGCCCTCAGGCAGTCGCTGGCACCCTCGCTCGCCTGCGGCGTCGCCTTCTACGTCACCCGGCTCTACGATCTCCGGACGGTTCCCACGTTCTCGCGGTTCGCGTCGCGGCTGCCGCGGTCGCTCGCGCTGGCCGTCGGTCTGCTGGCGGGCGCGTCGCTGCTGCACCCCCATCGCACGCTGGGCGAGGCATGTCTGGGGCTCGCCGCCCTCGGGCTGGTGCTTCCCCTGCGGGTCGTCTCCTACGACGTCCTGCAGCGCCGCCCGTTCCGCGAGCGGGTGCTGATCATGGGCACGAGCCCGATGGCCCGGCAACTGGTGGAGGAGCTCCAGACCGGACGACACTACCGGTATCGCGTCGTCGGGATCGTGGACGACGCCGATGCCGTGCGCGAGCCGCCATTCCATCAGTTCCCAAGCGGTTCGCTCGCCCAGCTGGGCAGCATGATCGAGCGCCTGGCGCCCGATCGGATCGTCGTGGCGCTGGGGGAGCGGCGCGGACGGCTGCCCGTCCGCGAGCTCCTCGAATGCCGCACGCGCGGCATCCTCGTCGAGGACGCCGTCGAGGCGTACCAGCACCTCACCGGCAAGCTCGCCATCGAAGCGCTGACGCCGAGCAGTCTCATCTTCGCCCGGGGCTTCGCCCGCGGATTCTTCAACTCGGGGATCGATCGGGGCTTCGGCAGGATCGTGAGCGTCGGCGTGGCCGTGGTCGGGCTGATCGTGTTCGCGCCGCTGTTCGGGCTGGTCGCACTGGCGATCAAGGTCGATTCGCCCGGTCCCGTCTTCTTCGTCCACGACCGGATCGGCCTGCGCGGGCGGCGGTTCCGGCTGATCAAGTTCCGGACGATGCACCCCAGCCGGGCGGCGACCTCCGAGTGGGCGCGCGACAACCACGACCGGGTCACGCGCGTCGGCCGCTGGCTGCGGCAGTTCCGCCTCGACGAGCTGCCGCAGTTCGTCAACATCCTGCGCGGCGACATGAACCTCGTGGGCCCTCGCCCACACCCGGTCTCCAACGTCGACCTCTTCGTCGCCACGATCCCGCACTACTGGCTGCGCTCCGTGGTGCGGCCGGGCCTGACCGGGTGGGCCCAGATCCGCTACGGCTACGCGAACAACCTCGACGAAGAGACCGAGAAGATGCGCTACGACCTCTACTACATCAAGCATCGGTCCGCCTGGCTCGACGTCCGCATCCTCCTGGCCACCATCGCGACGGTGGTGCGGGGCCGCGAAGCGATGCCCGCCGCGCCAGAGATCGCCACGGCGCCCGCCGCCTCCCGCGCGGCCCTCTCCAAAGCGGCGTGACGTGGCGGTCGGATCGAGCTCGGCACTGACGTTCACGGCATAACTACTGGCAGTTCGGCGGCAGACGCCGCCCGACGTCGTTCAGAGGGGAAGGGCACG
The DNA here is from genome assembly GCA_005887895.1 of Candidatus Rokuibacteriota bacterium. Classification (GTDB taxonomy): domain Bacteria; phylum Methylomirabilota; class Methylomirabilia; order Rokubacteriales; family CSP1-6; genus AR5. Next base: position 3,484 of record VBPC01000003.1, on the reverse strand, counting down.
GAGATGAAGACGAGAAGTTGGGCATCCTTGGCGCACGGTGCGGCGGTAATCGCTCTGTTCATGATCCTTGGCGCGCACGGGATGTTGCCGACACCGGCCTCGGCCCAGACCGGCGGCTCCACGACCCTCCCCGGCGGCGGCAGCCTCATGGTCAGCATCTCGTCGCCGGCGGGCGGAACCACGGTGACGGGCACGATCACGGTGGCCGCGACCGTCAGCACGGTGGGCTCGGTCACCGTGCAGGGCGTTCAGTTCAAGCTCGACGGCGTCAACCTAGGAGCGCAAGACACCACGGCCCCGTATTCGGTCCCGTGGGACACGAAAACGGCGACGAATGCCTCGCACACCTTGACGGCCGTCGCGCGGGACATCGTCGGCATCGAGTACACGTCCGAGCCAGTCACGGTCACGGTCTTCAACGACAAGACGCCGCCGACCGTCGCCATCACGGCCCCGTTGGGGGGCGCGTTCGTCAAGGCCACGGTGACGGTGAGGGCGACGGCCTCCGACAACGTCGGCGTGGCCGGCGTGAAGTTCCTCGCTGATGGCGCGCCGATCGGCGCCGAGCTCACGTCGGCGCCTTACTCGGTGGCCTGGGATACGACCAGCGTGGCCGACGGCTCGCACACTCTGACCGCGGTCGCCCGCGACGCGGCCGGCAATACCACCACCTCCGCCGCGGTGGCCGTCACCGTCGACAAGACGCCGCCCACCGTGGCCATCACCGCGCCGGCCGCCAACGCCTCCGTGAGCGCCACCGTCACCGTCACCGCCTCCGCCTCCGACACCGACGGCGTCCTCGGCGTCCAGTTCCAGCTCGACGGCATCAACCTCGGCGCCGAGGCCACCGCCGCCCCCTATTCGGTCTCGTGGGATACGACCACCGCCACCGACGGCTCGCATGCCCTGACCGCCGTCGCCCGCGACCCGGCCGGCAACACGGCCACGTCCACGGCCGTCAGCGTCACCGTCTCGCAGACCGCGACGCGCTTCGAGGACTGGCACCCCTCCATCATCTATACCGACGGCACCACTGCCCCCCTGCAGCCCGGCGGCTGGTGGCACGGCAGCCGCAGCCGCGGCTGGAGCGGCCGCACCGCCTCCTTCAATCGCTCCGCCGGCGCCCGGGCCACCTTGACCTTCACCGGCACCTCCGTCCGCTGGATCGGCTTCCGCGCCCCCTGGGCCGGCATCGCCCGCGTCTACGTCGACGGCACCTTCGTCACCGAGCTCGATCTCTACTGGCCCACCGAGCTCGTCCAGACCGTCGCCTACAGCGCCACCGGCCTCGCCCCCGGCGTCCCTCACACCTTCACCGTCGAGTCCACCGGCCGCAAGAACGACAGCTCCGTCGACTACGCCGTCGTCGTCGACGCCTTCGACGTCTCCCCCGCCTCCACCCCCGACACCGTCGGCACCCGCTTCGAGGAGACCGCCCTCGCCTACAGCGGCCCGTGGACCCAGGGCGATACCAGCAAGCCCGCCTGGAGCGGCGGCACCGCCGCCGTCGCCGCCGCCGCCGGCGCCCAGGCCACCTTCACCTTCAGCGGCACCGAGGTCCGCTGGTTCGGCCTGCGCGGGCCCACCAATGGCATCGCCCGCGTGTACCTCGACGGCGCCTTCCATGCCACCGTCGATACCTACTTCCCCTCCGACGTCCAGGGCATGGTCTTCGCCGCCACCAACCTGCTTCCCGCGCAGCACACATTGACCGTTCAGGTCACCGGCACCAGTAACGCCGCGGCGACCGGCACGCGCATCGTCGTCGACGCCCTCGACGTGCGCGCCCGCTTCGAGGAGGTCCATCCCTCCGTCACCTACACCCCGGACTGGAGCCACGACAACGCCGCCAAGGCCTGGAGCGGCACCTCCACAAACTTCGGCACCGGCCTGGCCGCCCTCACCCGCTCCGGCACCGCCACCTTCACCTTCAGCGGCACCGGCGTGAGCTGGATCGGCTTCCGTGCCCCCTCCACCGGCATCGCCCACGTCACCCTCGACGGCGTGTCGCAGCCCGACGTCGACACCTACGCCCCGGCCGAGCAGGTCCGCGCCGTCCTCTTCACCGCCAGCGGCCTGGCCGACACCACCCACACGCTGACCATCACCGCCTCCGGCCAGCGCAATCCGTCCTCGATCGACTCCCTGGTCTTCGTCGACGCCTTCGACGTCACCTTGTCGGCCTCGCTGCCGACCATCGCCCGCGTGCAAGAGATCGATCCCGCCGTCGCCTACACCGACGGTTGGACCGCGGGCGCCACCCTCGACCTGTGGACCGGCGAGCACGCCGCCTACTCCATGACCACCGGCGCCCGCGCCACCTTCACCTTCACCGGCACGAGCGTCCGCTGGATCGGCCAGCGTGCGTTCGCCGGCGGCATCGCCCACGTCTACCTCGACGGCGTGCAGCAACCCGACGTCGACACGCTGGCGCCGGTCCAGGAAGAGTTCCAGGCCGTCATGTTCACCGCCACCGGCCTGGCCGCCGGGCAGCACACCCTGGCCATCGAGGTGAGCGGCCAGAGCACTCCCGGCTCGCAGGGCGTCATGGTCGTCGTCGACGCCTTCGACGTCCAGTAGCCGAATGGGGGGCCCGACGGGCCCCCCATCTCCACCCGCCGTTCCGCGCTCATGATCGAGGATCGAAGCCTCGCCGCCCGGCGGCCGGACCCGCCGGGCGTCGATCTCGAAGGGGAAGGGCGCAGAAGAAGAGCAATGAAGACTCGGACATCGGCGCGATTTGCAGCCGTGATAGCAGTGCTGGTGGTTCTTGGAAGCTGGACGTCGCCGCCACCGGCGTCCGGCCAGCTCGGAAGCCTGATCGTCACCATGACGTCTCCAGCGTCGGGATCCACCGTCACGGGCACGATCACGGTCAGCGCGAGCGTCACGATCATCGGGGCTGCGACCGTCCAGAGCGTTCAGTTCAAGCTCGACGGTCTCAACCTCGGGGCGCCGGACACCTCGGAGCCGTATTCGATCTCGTGGGACACGAGGACCACGACCAATGCCTCGCACACCTTGACGGCGGTCGCGCGGGATCTGATTGGCATCGAGTACACCTCGGATGCGGTCACCGTCACGGTGTTCAACGACAAGACGCCGCCGACCGTCGCCATCACGTCTCCGTCGTCGGGCGCGTTCGTCAAGGGCGCGGTCACCATCAGCGCCAACGCCGCTGACAACGTCGGCGTGGCCGGCGTCCGCTTCTTCGTCGACGGCGCCCCGATCGGCCTCGAGGCTACGGCGGCTCCGTACACCGTCTCCTGGGATACGACGATCGTGGCCGACGGCGCGCACACCCTCACCGCCGTTGCCCGCGACGCCGCCGGCAACACCGCCACCTCGTCGGCGGTCAGCGTGACGGTCGACAAGACCCCACCGACCGCGGCCATCAGCTCGCCGGCGGCCGGCGCGTTCGTCAGGGGGACGGTCACCATCAGCGCCGACGCCGCCGACAACATCGGCGTGGCCGGCGTCCGCT
>VBPC01000002.1 GCA_005887895.1 Candidatus Rokuibacteriota bacterium | reverse complement strand
CCTGCTCGAGTGCAAGACCTATCGCTGGCACTTTCACGCCATGCGCGCCGCCCGGCCTCCGGAGACCCGTCCCGCCGAGGAGATCGCGTCGTGGAAGGCCGGCGACCCCATCGGCCGCTTGGAGCAGCACATGGTCGGCCGCGCCCTGCTCTCACCGGACGAGCTCCGGGCCGTCCGCGACCAGGTGACCGCCGACCTCGACGCGGCCGTCGCATTCGCGGACGCCAGTCCCTTTCCCGATCCCAAGGACCTGATGGCCGACATGTTCGCGGAGTAGGAGTGCCGGAGAATCGCCAGCCATGCGAGAGATCAGCTTTCAGAAAGCGCTCGATGAGGCCGTGGCCGAGGAAATGCGGCGCGACCCGCGCGTCATCACGCTGGGCACGGATTTCACCGGCGATCCCATCAAGGAGTTCGGGGCGTCGCGCGTGCGCTTCACCCCGATCTCCGAGGCGGTGCTGACCGGCATGGGCCTCGGCGCCGCCGGCTGTGGCGTCCGGCCCATCGTCAACTGGCGGATGGTGACGTTCTCGTTCGTGGCGATGGATCAGGTCGTCAACCAGGCGAGCAAGATCCGTTACATGTTCGGTGGCCAGGCCGATTTCCCCGTGACCTACCGCTGCTCGACCGGCGGCGGCATCGGGCTCGCCGCCCAGCACTCGCAGAGCCCGTACTCGATGTGGATGCACCTCGCCGGACTCAAGATCGTCCTTCCGTCGACGCCGGCGGACGCCAAGGGACTGCTCAAGAGCGCCATCCGCGACAACAATCCGGTGGTCTCCTTCGAGTGCAGCCGGCTCGCGACGCTGACGGGCCCGGTGCCCGACGGCGATCATCTCGTGCCGATCGGCGTGGCGGACGTGAAGCGGCCGGGGACGGACGTGACCCTCGTGGCCCTCGCCTTCTACGTCCAGGAGTCCCTGGCCGTGGCCGACGAGTTGGCGCGCGAGGGCATCTCGATCGAGGTCCTCGATCCGCGGACCCTCGTCCCGATGGACGTCGAGACGCTGCGCGCGTCGGTGCAGAAGACGGGCCGGCTCGTCATCGTCGACGAGGCGCCGGCGACCTGCTCGGCGGCCTCGGAGATCGCCGCGCTGGTCGTCGAGGATCCCGACACCTTTCGCGCGTTGAACGCTCCGGTGCGACGGGTGTGCGCAATGCCGGTGCCGGTGCCCTACAGTCCGCCCCTCGAGCAGGCAGCGCTGCCGAGCCGGGACGACATCAAGGCGGCAGTCCACGACGTGCTGAAGGAGTCGAGCGGACACCAATGAGAGGAGGCTACCCACCATGGCGCTGACCCTCACGGAAGCCAACCAGGTCATTCAAGCCGCGCTCGCCAGGGCCAGAGAGGTGAACATTCGCATCAGCGTGGCGGTCTGCGACGCCGGCGGGCGGTTGGTCGCCTTCAATCGCATGGACGGCGCCAGCTGGGCCAGCGCCTACGGCTCCCAGGGCAAGGCCATCGCCTCGGCGGCCTTCGCCCGCCCGAGCGGTGAGCTGGCCGAGCGCGCCGGAAGTCCGATCATCCAGGGCATCGCCGCCGCCGAGGGCGGGCACCTGATTGCCAGCCAGGGCGCGGTGCCCATCATGCGCAACGGCGTGGTGGAGGGCGCCTGCGGCGTCGGCGGCGGGACTGCCCAGCAGGACGAGGACTGCGCGCGGGCGGGCGTCGCGAAGCTCTAGGAGGTGCCGATCCACTCCTTCACGAAGCGGGCGTAGCACTCGCGCTCGCCCGGCATCTTCGGCCAGCCGGCGAGCAGCCGCACCGTGGCGAGCAGGAGGCGGTCGCGCAGGTGAGTGGAGTTGTGCCCGTACTCCTCGAAGGTGGAGTGGGTGATCTTCTGGTTGTGCGGGTCGTCCTGGAACTTGCACGCCGTGACCGCGACCGACGTGAGGTACGCGGTGCGATCCGCGCCCGAGGTCAGATACGCGTTGGCCAGCGCGGTGGCGCGCGGGATGTCAAAAGCCAGAATGGCCTCGCCCAGCTCGTCCAGCAACGCGGACGGTGTCCGTCCTGAACCGTCGAAGCCGGCGCACTCGCGCTCGAGCACCGGCGTGACCAGCTTGTTGGAGCGAGCCGCGTCGTTCACGAAGTTGGCCATCAGGTACAGCACGCGGGGCCGGTAGGGGCTCTCGCTCGTGCGCAGCCAGTCGTTCGCCGTGTTGCAGTAATCGAACGGATGCTGACCGTCGGTGAACTGCTTGGGCACCGTCGTGCGGAGGATGAGCTCGGCGGCGCCGATCTGGATGGCGTCGCCCAGGCTCCGGATCGAGCGGCCATGGCGCAGGTGGGCCGTGAGCAGGGCCCAGATGGTCGGCCCGTCGGCTTCCATGAGCAGCCCGACCATCTCCTCGACCTCGGCCGGAGTGAGCGGCGTGTGGTTCGTCTGCGCGAGATTCTTTCCGGCCTCCGGCAGCTCGGCGGCGACCGTCACGCAGGCCGCGTCGTAGAGCGAGTAGTAGAGCGGGCCGACGGCCATGTCGGGAATCCCGATGTAGTAGACCCCGCGGGCCCGGTCCCATCCGATGAACTCGGCGAGGTCGGTCACGGCGCGGGCCCGCAGCGCCTTGTGCCCCGTGTTGCGCGCCTTCCGCCCGATGATCGTGTCCTGCACGTCGATCAGGCCGAGGAAGATCAGGTGATCCCGCAGCCGCGGCCGGACCTGCGCGTCGGCGGCCAGACCCAGGAAGAGGCCGTAGGATCGCCGCACGTCGCCGCTCATCGTCGCGATCATGTGGGCATGCAGCCGCTCGTCGACGGTGCCCTCGTCCACGATCGGCGCCGGCTCCTGATGCCACACGACCGGACCATGGCTCGGCGGCGGCACGTTCATGCCTTTCATCGTGGCGTAGCGGCCCGGGTACCGGCCGAGCAGCTGGTTCCAGATGTCGAGGCCGGCCGGGATGTACCAGACACCCTGCAGGAGCGGCAGCAGCCGATGGCTCTCGGGGAGGAACGGGGCCAGCTGGAGGGCGGCCCGCAGGCCGAGAAGCGTGTGGTCGTTGTTGATCAGCGTGATCTGGCCGTCGCGCACGTTGATGTGGCTCGGCACCTGCACGAATGGCGCCTCGGCCGTCGTCACCGCGTCGAGGGCGTCGCGCAGCGAGCGGCCCTCCCGCGTCAGCATCCGATGAAAGAGATCAGCGGTGCGGGGCTGATCGCGGTCCAGGATCGCTTCCGTCAACCGGTCAACCGACCTGTCCGCCATCGCGCTCTCCTTGGGCCCGGCCCGCGCTAGTAATATACCGCCCGGCCGGCCCCGCCCGTCGCCACCACCAGCTCGCCGGTCACGGCCCACGCCTTGTCGGACGCCAGGAACACCGCGAGGTAGGCGATCTCCGCCGCGTCGACCATCCGGCCGATGGCGTTGCCGCGCGGCGAGTCCTCGGCGTAGTCGCGTCGCTCGACTTCCTCGGGCGCGATCCGCAGCTCGGCGGCGCGGGCGGCCAGCAGGCGTGGCGTGCGTTCCGTGCGCGTGATGCCGGGGTGGATGCAGTTGACGGTGATGCCGAAGGGGCCGGCCTGAAGGGCCAGGGTCTTGGTCAGGTGCACGAGGGACGTGTTGCGCGCGCCGCCGCTGAGGTTTCCGGCGTTGCGCGCGTTGGTGCCGCTGATGTTGATGATGCGGCCCCAGCGCTGGACCTTCATGTGGGGAAGGGCGGCGCGGGCGCAGCGCAACGCGCCCACGTACTTCACGTTGAAGTCGTGGAGCAGGTCCTCGTCGACCACGGTCTCGATGGGACCGGTCGCGGTGGCCGAGCCCCCCGGCGGCGAGCCGCTGTTGACGAGGATGTGCAACCCGCCGAACTGGGCCGCGGCCTGGTCCACCACCGCATCGACCTGCACCTTGCTCGTCACATCGGCGACGAGGGGCAGGATGCGCTGGCCGGTGTCGGCCGCCAGCTCCCGCGCCGTCGCTTCGAGCGGCGCCTTCGTGCGCGCGACGATGGCGACGTTCGCACCCTCGCGGGCCAGCTCCCAGGCGATGGCCTTGCCGATGCCGAGGCTGCTGCCGGTGACGATCGCGTGTTTGCCTCGAAGTCCCAGGTCCATGGCCCAACCTCCGGCGGGTGTTGCGAAGACTCAGCGTCGCGGACGCAATTCTATCGCAGGCGGCCGGGAGCGTCATCGCCGCGTTCGGCGCATCGCGCTCGGCGGCCGCCCGTACACCGCGCGAAACGCGGCGTTGAACCGCCGGATGCTGGTGAACCCGGCGGCGAACGCGATCGCCGACATCGGCAGGGCGCTGTCGTCGACCAGCGCCTTGGCGCGCTGGACGCGACGGGTCGTGGCGACGGCGGTCGGGGAGGCGCCGGCGTGACGCAGGAACAGCCGGCGCAGGTGTCGGCCGGTCATCCCGAGTGTGTCCGCGAGATGCTCGACCGTCGCGCCGTCGTCGAGGAATCCGCGCTCGATGAGCCGCCGGGCGCGCGAGACCGTCGCCGCCGCGCCCTGCCAACGTTGCGTGACCGGGCGGGCTTTACCGGACACGTCGGCCGGCAATAGATCCGCGTGGTCAGCACGCCCGTGAAGAACCGGCCGTCGAATCGCCGATCGCGCGCCAGCCGGGCGCGATCGCACGTGCTCCGGTCGAGGGCGACACCTGCGCTCACGATGCGGCGAGCCTAGCACGCGCCCCGGCACCGGCGCGGCCGCCCGGGGACGATCACGTCCGAAAACGGCGAGACGGCGACCGGCGCCGCCGTTAGCCTCGAGCCCACGCATGAGCGCGCGCTACTTCCACGGCTGGAACGTCGTGGGCGCCACCTTCGTCATGGCGCTCTTCAGCTTCGGCCTGGGCTTCTATGGACTCGCCGTGTACGTGGCGGCGCTCCAGCGGATGCACGGATGGTCGGCGTCCGCCGTGTCGGCGCCGGTGACGGTGTACTACGTCGCCGGCGCGCTGCTGACGATGGCGATCGCCGACCTCTACGACCGCTTCGGCCCCCGCGTCATCGTGGCCGGCGGGAGCGTGGCGATGGCGGCCGGCGTCGCGGCGCTCGGGGTCGTCGCCCAGCCGTGGCAGCTCTACCCGGTCTTCCTCGTGATGTCGGTCGGCTGGGGAGCGATGAGCGGCGCGGCGATCAACATCATCCTGGCGCCGTGGTGGGTGCGCCGGCGCGGCCTCGTCGTCAGCCTCGCGTTCAACGGAGCGACGCTGGGCGGGGTGGTCGTCACGCCCGCGCTCATCCTGCTCATCGCCCGCCTCGGCTTTGCGCGAGCGCTCGCCCTCGCCGCCCTCGTCCTCCTCGTGGTGCTGCTCGCGCTCGCGGTGGGGGTGCTGCGGCGCGGCCCCGCCGAGCTCGGCCTCGGCCCCGACGGCGATCCGGCCGTGGCCGCCGCCGGCCCCCGTCCCGCCGACGGCGCGTCCGCCGGGCGCAGAGACGCGCTGCGGACGTGGCGCTTCTGGAGCGTATCGGCGCCCTTCGCCCTCGGTCTGGCCGCCCAGGTCGGCGTGCTCACCCACCTGGTGGCGCTCGTGACGCCGGCGCTCGGGACAGGCGGCGCCGCGCGGGCCGTGAGCACGACGACGGCGGCGGCGGTGCTCGGCCGACTGATGACGGGCGTGGTCGTCGACCGCCCGAACCGGCGGATCGTGGCGAGCGCGACCCTCGCCGTGCAGATCGTCGGAGTCGCGCTGCTGGCGCGGGCGCCCTCGGCGGCGGGCGTCTATGCGGGGTGCGCGCTCTTCGGCCTCGGCGTCGGGAATCTCACGACGCTGCCCGGCCTCATCCTCGCCGTCGAGTGGCCGCGCGAGCGCTTCAGCGCGCTCGTCGGGCTCGTCGTCGGGATCAATCAGTTCACGTTCGCGTTCGGGCCCTCGCTCGTCGGCGTCCTGCGCGACCGGGCCGGCACCTACGGGCCGGCGCTCGGCGCCTGCGCGGTGTTGCAGGCGGTGGCGGCCGCCCTGATCCTGCTCGGCCCGAACGCTCGCCGGTGAGCGCTACCGTCTGGCTTCGAGCGAGACCTCGCCGAGCCCGTCGATCGCGAAGCGCACGCGGTCGCCGGGCGCGGGAAACTTCGTGGTGATGCTGCTGCCCGTCATGACGATCATGCTCTCCTCGAGCCTCCGTCCGCGTCGATTGAGCAGATTCGCCAGCCACGCCACCGCCTCGAACGGGTGGCCGAGCGCGTCCCCCGTCTTGCCCTGGCCGCCGGGCTGATCGTTGATCCAGCACCGCGTCACCGCGGCTTCGAGGTCGACCCCGCGCCACTCCGTGACCGGCGTGCCGACCACCACGCCGCCGTTCCACGTGTTCTGGGCCACGAGGGTGAAGGCGTCGAGCGTCTTGTAGTCGGCCTCGCCGTCCTCGACCAGCTCGAAGGCCGGCATGCACGCGGCGACTCGCCCCGCCACCGACGCGCGCGTCCAGGGCCCGCCGCTCGCCGGCAGCGCGTCGGCGAGGCGGACCGCCACCTCGAACTCGACCCCCAGGTGATGATAGGCGGCGAGGGGGAGGCGGGCCGGCGAGGGATGCACGACCTTCGAGAAGATGGCGCCGGCGGCGGGCTGGTCCACGCCGGTCATCTGCTGCATCGCCTTCGAGGTGAGCGCGATCTTCCAGCCGGCGATGTCGCCCCGTCCCGCCTCGGTCGTGAGCCGATGCAGCGCGTCCTGGACGCGATAGGCGTCGTCGAGCGGCGCGCTCCGGATGGTGGCGTCGAGCGGGCGATAGCGGGCGCGCGTGCGGTGCATCTCGAAGCACGCGCGGGCGGTGGCGTCGACGATCTCCGGTGTCAGCATCGGCGCCGGCAAGTCTAGTCGATTCCGAACACGCGCGCGGCGTTCCGGTACAGCCATTTCTCTTTCACGGTGTCCTTGAGGGGCAGCGCCAGGTATTCCTCGATCAGCGTCTCGTGCGGCTGCCCGACGAGACCCGCCGAGAGCCCCACCAGGACCTTGTCCTGGATCAGCGTGTTGCCGAATTGCATGAGCATCTCCCAGCCGGACCCGCGCTGGCCCAGGTACTTGGCGCGGTGGGCGGAGGTGTCGAGGTGGAGCTTCGGATGGCGCCGCACCAGCGCGACCATCTCGTTCACCCACGGCCAGCCGCCGAGGCCACCGATGATCGTCAGCTCCGGGAAGTCGATGGCGACCTGGTCGAGGTGGCGCGGATGGCCGAGGTCGTACGGCCGGTCGGTCGCGTAGTTCATGGAGGAGTAGATGCGGACGGGGATGTCGAGCTCGACCGCCTTGGCGTAGAGCGGATAGTAGCGCCGGTCGCTGGCGGGAATGCCGTCCACGAGCGCGGAGATCCCGAGGGCGCGGAAGTGCTGCTCACGCACGCGCTGCTCCAGCTCGCGGACGCCGCGCATCCCGTGCAGGCCACTGATGCGCGCGAGACCCAGGAAGCGCTCGGGGTAGTCGCGCACCAGCTCGGCCACCTGGTCGTTCGAGGCGCCGAACGGCACCGCCCGCACGATGCCGACGCGCTCGAGGAACTTCACGTAGGCCGAGATCTCGGTGTCCGGACGCGGATCGGCGCCTTCCCGGCGCGAGCGAAAGATGCGGCCGTAGTTGGCCATGCCGTAGCCGGCCGGGCGCTCCGCGGTCGCGGGGGCGGCCGGCGCGTCGGCGTCGGCGCTCGCGTGCCTGGGGACATTGCACTCCATGTCGATCACTCGCATCGGCGTCTCCTTGCCTCTCGCGGCGGGGGCGCCACCTGCCGGTACGCTCGCTCGACCAGCCGTGCCCTCAGCGCCCAGACCGTGATTCTAGCCGACGCGACGAATCGTGTGGGGGCGCACCGGCATCAACAGAGACGGGAGGCGAGTGGACATGGCCAGGCTCCAGGACAAGGTCGCGATCGTCACCGGTGCGTCCAAGGGCATCGGCGCCTCGATCGCCCGCTATCTGGCGGACGCCGGCGCCGCGGTGGTCGTCAACTACGCGTCGAGCAAGGCCGGCGCCGATCGCGTGGTCGCCGACATCACCCGCCACGGCGGGACCGCGATCGCGGTGCCGGCGAACGTCGCCGACCCGGCGGACATCGAGCGCCTCTTCGCCGAGACGAAGCGGGCGTTCGGCCGCCTCGACATCCTCGTAAACAACGCCGGCGTCTACGAGTTCCTGCCGCTCGAAGACGTCACCGAGGAACACTTCCACAAGCACTTCGACCTGAACGTTCTCGGCCTGCTGCTGGCCACCAAGGAAGCCGTCAAGCACTTCGACGCTGCCGGCGGCAGCATCATCAACATCGGCTCCGGCGCCAGCACCCTCACCCCGGCCAACACGTCCGTCTACACCGCCACCAAGGCCGCCGTCGACGCGATCACCCGGGTGCTGGCCAAGGAGCTGGGCCCCCGGAACATCCGCGTCAACGCGATCAACCCCGGCATGGTGGAGACCGAGGGCTTCCGCGCCGGCGGCTTCGCCGAGAGCGACTTTCGCAAGCAGATCGAGGCGCAGACGCCGCTCGGGCGGATCGGCCAGCCCCGGGACATCGCCCCGACGGCGGTGTTCCTGGCCTCCGCCGACGCCGGGTGGATCACCGGCGAGACGCTGCTCGTCGGCGGCGGCTTGCGCTGACCGTCGTCGGCCCTCATGTGGATCGTCCGCCTCGCGCTCCGCCGGTCTCAGCGGGCGTGAACGCCGTCGAGAGCCGAACGCCATGACCGCTTCACCACGTCGAGCCCTTCTCGAGAAATGAGGACGACCATGCGAGTCGTGCAAGTCACGCGAGCGAAGGGTCCACTGGAGCTCGTCGAACGCCCGATCCCCGAGCCCGGCGCGGGATCCGTGCGCCTCAAGGTCGAGGCGTGCGGCATCTGCCACAGCGACTCGGTGACGAAGGAGGGGATCTGGCCGGGCATCCAGTACCCGCGGGTCCCCGGCCACGAGATCGCCGGAATCGTCGACGCGGTGGGTTCCGGCGTCGCCGGATGGACGACGGGCCAGCGGGCCGGTGTCGGCTGGCACGGCGGACACTGCGGATCCTGCGATTCCTGCCGGCGCGGCGACTTCGTGACCTGCCAGGTCGCGCCGCAGGTGCCGGGCGTCACCTACGACGGCGGCTACGCCGATTACGCGGTCGTCCCCGCCGCGGCGCTGGCGCTGATCCCGGACGGGCTGTCGGCGGTCGAGGCGGCGCCGCTGATGTGCGCGGGGATCACCACGTTCAACTCCCTTCGGAACAGCGGCGCCCGCGCCGGGGACATCGTCGCCGTGCTGGGCGTGGGCGGCCTCGGCCATCTGGGCGTCCAGTTCGCCGCGAAGATGGGCTTCAAGACCGTGGCCATCGCACGGGGCGGGGACAAGGCATCGCTGGCCCGCAAGCTCGGCGCGCAGCATTACATCGACAGTCAGGCGACGGATGCCGCGGCGGAGCTGGTCAAGCTGGGCGGCGCCAGGGTCATCCTCGCCACCGTGACCAGCAGCAAGGCGATGGCCGCCGTGGTGGGCGGGCTCGGCGTCAATGGCAAGCTCGTCATCGTCGGCGCCTCGTCCGAGCCGCTCGAGGTGCCCGTCCTGCCGCTCATCTTCGGGCGCCGCTCGATCGTGGGCTGGCCCTCCGGCACGTCGATCGATTCGCAGGACACGCTGGCCTTCAGCGTGCTGACCGGCGTGCGCCCGATGACCGAAGTCTTTCCGCTGGAGCGCGCCGACGAGGCCTACGAACGGATGCTGAGCGGCAAGGCACGGTTTCGCGCCGTCCTCACGACGGGGTAACGCCCTCGACGCGATCGCCGGAGTCGTGGGACACTGGGCGGCGAGCGGTCGACCGGCGGTCGCGCCGAGGGAGGGAGCGATGACGTTGGCGCCGGAGCACGATGTGCCGATCCCGTACATGCAGCGCACGCGCGACTACTACCTGGCGCTCGGCTACGGCACCCCGTATCACTGGGCGCACTTCGCCGATGTGCCGTTCACCCCGCTGACGGCGCCGCTGGCCCAGGCGCGGGTGACGCTGATCACGACGGCGGCGCCCTACCAGCCTGGCGCCGGTGAGCAGGGGCCGGGGGCGAAGTACAACGCGGCCGCGAAGTTCTACAAGGTCTACTCGGACGCGACCGACACGGTGCCCGACGTGCGCATCTCCCACGTCGGCTACGACCGGGTCCACACCACCGCCGAGGACCCGAACACGTGGTTTCCGCTGGCGCGGTTGCAGGAGGCGGTGAAGGCCGGCCGGATCGGCGCGCTCACGCCCCGGTTTCACGGCGCCCCGACGAACCGGAGCCAGAAGGTGACGCTGGAGACCGACGCGCCGGAGCTGCTCCGGCGGTGCCGCGAGGACGGCGCCGACGTCGCGCTGCTCGTGCCCAGCTGACCGGTGTGTCACCAGACCGTGAGTCTGGTGGCCAGGCATCTCGAGGCCGGCGGCATCCCGACCGTCGTCATGGGCTGCGCCAAGGACATCGTCGAGCACTGCGGCGTTCCGCGCTTCCTGTTCAGCGACTTCCCGCTCGGCAACTCCGCCGGGCGGCCGTTCGACGTCGAGTCGCAGGCGTTCACGCTCGAGCTGGCCCTGCGCGTGCTGGAGACCGCGCCGGCGGCCAGGACCACGGTCCAGTCGCCGCTCCGCTGGCGTGACGATCCCGCCTGGAAGCTCGACTTCTCGAACCTCGACAAGCTGACGCCCGAGGAGATCGCCGAACGGCGCAAGGAGTTCGACGCCGGGAAGGCCGTCGCCAGGAGCAAGCGCGACGAGGCATGAGCAAGCCGTTCGCCGGCGTCCGCATCCTCGACTTCACCCGCTACCTCGCCGGCCCCTACGGGACGTATCAGCTCGCGCTCCTCGGCGCCGACGTGGTGAAGATCGAGTCGCGCGAGGGCGACGAGACGCGCAGCCAGCTGATCAGCAGCGAGTGGGCGGCGCGCAAGATGCCCCCGGGCTTCCTGGCGGTGAACGCCAACAAGCGCAGTCTCACCCTCGACCTGCGGCGTCCCGAGGCGGTCGCGATCGTCCAGCGGCTCGTCGTCCAGGCCGACGTGGTGTGGGAGAACTTCCGGCCCGGCGTCATGGACAAGCTCGGGGTCGGGTACGACGCGCTCGCCGCGCTCAATCCGCGCCTGATCTACTGCGCGGTGTCCGGCTTCGGCCACACCGGGCCGGAGCGGACGACGGCCGCCTTCGACGGCAAGCTGCAGGCGATGTCCGGCATCATGTCGATCACCGGCGAGCCGGCCGGGGGACCGATGCGCGCCGGCTTCGCGATCTGCGACACGATCGGCGGCATGACGGCGGCGCTGGCGGTGGCCAGCGCGCTCTACCAGCGTACGCACACCGGGCGCGGGCAGTTCGTGGACGTCGCCATGCTCGACGCCGCGCTCGCCTTCATCCCGGGGCCGGTGTCCGAGTACACGGTGGCCGGCATCGAGCAGCGACAGATCGGCAACGGCTCGGTGAGCCGCAAGCCCACGGCGAACCGCTTCCGGGCCAAGGGCGGCTTCATCGTCCTCGCCGTGCTGACGGACCGGCAGTTCGCGAGCCTCATGCGCACGCTCGGGCGCCCCGACGCGCTCGACGATCCGCGCTTCAAGGACTGGCCCGCGCGCACCGCCAACGTGGCGGCGCTGCGCGAGGTGATCGAGACGGCGCTGGCCACCGACGACCCCAAGGCCTGGGAGGCGCGGCTGACGGCGGCCGACGTCCCCTGCGCCAGCATCTGGACGATCGACGAGATCGTGCGGCACCCGCAGCTCGAGCACCGCGACGTCCTGCAGACGGTCGACTCGCGCTACGGACCGATGCGGCTCGTCGGCGCCGGCTTCCGCCTCGCCCACGGCAGTCCGGGCATCGAGCGCGAGCCGCCCACGCTCGGCGAGCACACCGACGAGATCCTCGCCGAAGCCGGCTACACCCCGGCGGAGATCGAGCGGCTGCGCCGCGACGGCGTCGTCTGACGCCGTCGATTACCTGAGCCGGAGATCCTCGTAGGGCGAGACGAAGGGGTGGCCCGTGATGGTGGGCACGTCCGTCAGCCGCGGGCCCACGCCGGTCAGCGCGGCCTGCTCCACGATCGGCGCGAACATCACGCGCTCGTGCATCAGCTGCTGGATGCGGTGGAGCAGCGCCTCGCGTCGCCGGGCGTCGAGCTCGCCAGCCTGATCGCGGAAGAGCGCGTCGATGTCCGGATAGCCGCCGTAGGAGCGAATCCCGCCCGAGATCACGAAGGCCTCGATTCGCGTCGCCGCATTGCCGGCGGCGCCGCTGCCGACGCGCACCAGGTACTTGAACTGCTTGTCCTGGTCCGCCTTGTAGAAGGCCGCGCGCTCCATCGGCCGCAAGCGCGCGCGGATGCCGATGGCCTGGAGCCCGTTGATGACGGCTTCGGCTTCGGGCGCGAACACGACGTCGGTCGCGACCTCGACGGCGTCGAAGCCTCTCGGGTAGCCGGCCTCGGCCAGGAGGCGCCGGGCCCGCGCCGGATCGTGCGGATAGGCGGGCGGCATCCAGTAGAACTCGAAGTCGCGCGGGATGATGCTGGAGGCGGGCCGGCCGTAGCCGAGGTACTCGGCGTCGCTGAACCCCTGACGATCGAGCGCGAGATTGACGGCGAGGCGCACGCGGCGGTCCGCCCACGGCGACTTCGGGTCCCATTGCTCGGTGAAAACGAGCCACTGGCTGACCGTCGGCAGCAAGACCTTGAGCGTGAGGCCGGGCGTCCGCTTCACCTGCTCGGCGTCCGGACCGCGGAGGCCGTAGGCGATGTCCGTCTCGCCGCGCCTGAGCATCACGACGCGCGTCGACTCGTCCGGCACCGACTTGAAGACGAGCCGCTTGACCGCCGGCGCCTTGCGCCAGTAGCCGTCGTAGGCCTCGACGACCAGCTCGACGCCGGGATTGAACGACACGAAGCGGTAGGGCCCGGCGCCGACCGGAAGCTTCTTGAAGCCGTCGTCGCCCACGC
Organism: Candidatus Rokuibacteriota bacterium; assembly: GCA_005887895.1. Classification (GTDB taxonomy): domain Bacteria; phylum Methylomirabilota; class Methylomirabilia; order Rokubacteriales; family CSP1-6; genus AR5. The sequence continues at coordinate 2,405 of VBPC01000002.1, read as the reverse complement.
GCTCGAGGTACTTCTTCGGCACGATCCAGGCGGCGCTGGTGGCCGGCGTCGCGTAGAACGTCATGAAGTCGGGCCACGGCTGCTTGAGTCGGAACCGGACCCGCTGGAGGTCGACGATCTCGACCGCGGCCACGCGCGCCTTCAGCGTCGTGGCGCCGCCGCCCTTGTAGCGCTCGAACGAGAACTTCACGTCCTCGGCGCTGAGGGGATCGCCGTTGTGAAACCGCACGCCCTTGCGGAGGACGAACTCGTAGGTGAGCCCGTCCTTCGACGCGCTCCACGACTCGGCCAGCCCCGGCGCCCACGCGTTGCCGGGCATCGGTTTCACCAGCGCGTCGTGCAGCGCATAGAGCGCCAGGAACGGCGTGATCACGCCCGGCGTCTCGGCGGGATCGAACCACGTCGGCGCCAGCGTCACCGTGACGGCGAACGTGATCTGGCCCTCGGGCGCGGCGCTCGGCGACGAGACGGGCGCGAGCGCCACGGTCAGGAGGAGCGCAATCGCCGGCACGAGCGACGAGCGGCGTGCCATACCTGGTCCTCCGCGATCAGCGGTGACGTGGATGGTACACCGTCTGAACCCAGCGAACGATCACGCGTGCGAGCATCTCCTCGTGATGCTGGAAGCCGTGGCGCGCCCCCGGCACGACGATCCCGGTGAACGACCGCGCCCGGATCGCGTTGCGCTCGAAGGCCGCGAGGAGCTCGGCCGGCCGCCGGTCGAGGTACTCGTCGCGACCGCCGACGATGGCCGCGATGGGCAGGCGAATGCGTCGGAGCGCGGTCCAGCGGGCGCTCGCGCGATAGTACGGGAACACGTCCTCGGCCTCGCCGGGCCGGTAGAGACTGAGGTAGCGTCGGGCGCTGCGGAAGCCGAAGGCCAGGGGGACCAGCGCGTCGGGATCGCGCCGGGCGATCCGCTCGGCCACGGCCACCCGGCGCCGCAGCTCACGGGGGCCGATCCGCTTCATCTCTCCCGCGATGTCCGAGACGGGGCCGAGCAGGACGAGGCCGCTCACCCGACGGTCGCGGACGCGGGCCGCATAGTGGAGCACCTTGTTGGCGCCGGTGGAGTGGCCGGCGAGGACCACGCGGCGATAGCCGGCCCGTCGCGCCAGCGCGATCGCCGCGCGGACGTCCGCGACGCTCTCGCCGAAGCGCTCGAAGGCGGAGCCGACCAGCCGCCGGCCGCCCCGGGCGACGAGGTCATGGCCACGGGTGTTGAGCTTGAGGTACCCGATACCGGCCTTCGTGAGGCGCGCCGACAACGCGCGGATCAGCGGCTGGCCGGAGGAAAAGACCGAGCCGAGCCCGTGAACCCAGATGAGCGCGGCGCTCCGGCGCCCCCGGGGCTCGGCCATCACCCCGTCGAGCCAGATGCCGTCCCGCGTGCGCGCGCGGACGAGCGAGACGGCAACGGCTCTCACCTTGTATGGGGGCCATCTCGGGGCCCCATGATCATCGTACGACGGGGCCGGCGTCGGGGCCGTCGCTCTTCAGCGGAGGGAGCACGTCGCGGGGATCGAGACCGAGCTCGAGCATCCCGAGCGTGGCCAGGCAAAAGTCGCGCGGCGGAAACTGCACGGGCGCGACCGCGCCATCGCGAAAGTAGCGCTCGAGCGGCGAGCTCTTGAGCAACGCGTGGGCGCCGCCCAGCGTCATCGCGGTGCGCGTGACGCGGGTGACCGCTTCGCCGACGAAGTACTTGGCCCGGTAGAGCGCCGACAACGCCGCCGCGGTGGGCCCCTCGGTGTCGCTGAGCCAGGCCGCGTGATGCGTCAACAGCCGGGCGGCGTCCAGGTCGACGCTCATCTCGGCCACCTGGCGTCGGACGTCGGGATGATAGGCGAGCGACTGGGTGAAGCCGGGCGGCGTTCGACCCTTGACGGTCTCGACGATGGCCCGATACGCCGCGACGGCGATGCCGAGATAGACGGGCGTGTAGGAGGCCCAGAACCACCTGGCCCCCTCGCGGCGAAACGGCAGGATGTCCTCCGCCCGGAGCAGGAGCGCGTCGTCGGGTACCCAGCACTCCTCGAGCACCATGGAATCGCTGCGGGTGGCGCGCATCCCGAGCGCGTCCCACACCTTCTCGACCCGCCGTCCGGGCGCCTCGGGAGGCACCAGGAGCAGCATGGCGGCGGTCGGTGACGTCGCCTCGTCCGGGTAGGCCATCACCATGACGTAGTCGGCGGCGGCGATCATGGAGGCGAAGGCCTTCCGGCCGGTGATGCGATAGCCGCCCTCCACGCGCCGGGCGCGCGTCAGCGGCACCGCCGTGCCGACCAGCCCCGACGTCGTCGGCTCCGAGAAGTTGCCGCCGATGAGCTTGCCCTCGTGTACCACCATCTTCGCCAGCCGCTCCTTGGTGGCGCGCGCCACCAGCGCGCTCTCCATCAGGGGTC
>VBPC01000001.1 GCA_005887895.1 Candidatus Rokuibacteriota bacterium | reverse complement strand
TGATGCACGCCTACCGCACGCACACCTGCGGCGAGCTGCGCGCCGGCGACGTGGGCATGCCGGCGCGGCTATCGGGCTGGGTGCACCGCAAGCGCGATCACGGCAACCTGCTCTTCGTCGATCTGCGCGACAACTATGGTCTCACCCAGTGCGTGATCGCCGCCGGCAGCGCGCACTTCAAGACGGTGGAGTCGCTGCGGCTGGAGACGGTGGTGACGGTGAGCGGCCAGGTGGTGGCGCGGGCCCCTTCCGCGATCAACCCGAAGCTGGCCACCGGCGAGATCGAGATCGCCGTCGACGAGATCACCGTGCTCTCGACGGCCGAGCCGCCGCCGCTGCAGGTCAACAGCGAGGCCGACTTCCCCGAGGAGACGCGGCTGCGCTATCGCTTCCTCGACCTGCGGCGCGAGCCGCTACACCAGCACATCCTGCTGCGCAGCCGGGTGATCGCCAGCATCCGCCGGCGGATGATCGCCGCCGGGTTCACGGAGTTCCAGACGCCGATCCTGACCTCCAGCTCGCCGGAGGGCGCCCGCGACTACCTGGTGCCCAGCCGCCTGCATCCCGGCAAGTTCTACGCGCTGCCGCAGGCGCCGCAGCAGTTCAAGCAGCTGTTGATGGTGGCCGGCTTCGACCGCTACTTCCAGATCGCGCCCTGCTTCCGCGACGAGGACGGCCGGGCCGACCGCTCGCCCGGCGAGTTCTACCAGCTCGACCTCGAGATGTCGTTCGTCACCCAGGAGGACGTCTTCGCGGCGCTGGAGCCGATCATGCACGGCGTCTTCGCCGAGTTCCGACCCGAGGCCGCGGTGACGCCGGCGCCGTTCCCGCGCATCCCGTACGACGAGGCGCTGGCGAAGTACGGCACCGACAAGCCGGATCTCCGCAATCCGCTGGTGATCGACGACGCCACCGAGATCTTCCGTGGCGCGGGCTTCGCAGTCTTCGCCGCCGCCATCGAGCAGGGGGCGCTCGTGCGGGCGCTGCGGGCGCCGGGGGCGGCCGCCCAGCCGCGCAGCTTCTTCGACAAGCTCAACCAGTGGGCGCGCGACGAGGGCGCGCCCGGGCTCGGCTACGTGACGCTGGCCGAGGGCGGCGCGCGCGGCCCGATCGCCAAGTTCCTCGATGCGCCCCGGCTGGCTCGCCTGCGCCAGGCGACCGGCGCCACCGACGGCGATGCCGTGTTCTTCGTCGCCGACAAGCGGGCGGCCGCCGACAAGCTGGCCGGCAAGGCGCGCGTCAAGCTCGGCGAGGAGCTGGGGCGCGTCGAGACGAACGCGTTCCGGTTCTGCTGGATCACCGACTTCCCGATGTACGAGCGCGACGAGGAGACGGGGAAGATCGACTTCAGCCACAACCCGTTCTCGATGCCCCAGGGCGGCCTGGAGGCGCTGGAGACGCGGGACCCGCTGACGATCAAGGCCTACCAGTACGACATCGTCTGCAACGGCGTCGAGCTGTCCAGCGGCGCCATCCGGAACCACCGGCCCGACATCATGTACAAGGCCTTCGGCATCGCCGGCTACAGCCGCGAGCACGTCGAGGCGCACTTCGGCGGCATGCTGAACGCGTTCAAGTACGGCGCGCCGCCCCACGGCGGCTCGGCGCCGGGCATCGACCGCATCGTGATGCTCATCGCCGGGGTCTCCAACATCCGCGAGGTGATCGCCTTCCCCATGAACCAGCAGGCGCAGGACCTCATGATGGGCGCGCCAGCGCCGGTGCCGCCCGAGCGGCTGCGCGAGCTGCACATCCGCGTCGTCCTGCCCGAAGGAGACCGCATGGTAGACTCGAAAACAGGGAACGATAGACGTTGAGCGAAGCCACCCAAATCACGCGCCGCCTGTCCCTGGCGCCCGACGTTGACCTGGGCGACCTGCTCGGCCGGAACGACGATCATCTCCGCACGCTGGAGTCCGAGTTCGACGTCCGCATCGTGGCCCGCGGCCACGACGTCATGCTCAAGGGCGACGAGCGGCAGGTCCGCCGGGCCGAGCGCGCGCTGACCCAGCTGGCCGAGCTGCTGCGCTCGGGCGCGCCGCTGCGCGGCGGCGAGGTGCGGGCGGCCGTCAAGATGATCGCCGAAGACGACGAGGCGGATCTGAAGTCCGTCTTCAGCGACGCCATCGCCGTCCCCTCGCGCAAGAAGTGGATCACGCCCAAGACGCGCGGGCAGAAGACCTACGTGGATGCCATCCGTGGCCACGACATGGTGTTCGGCATCGGGCCCGCCGGCACCGGCAAGTCGTTCCTGGCGGTGGCGATGGCGGTGTCGGCGCTGATGAAGCGCGAGGTCACCCGCATCGTGCTGACGCGCCCGGCCGTGGAGGCCGGCGAGCGGCTCGGCTTCCTGCCCGGCGACCTCTACGAGAAGGTGCATCCCTACCTGCGTCCGCTCTACGACGCGCTCTACGACATGCTGGAGGCGGAGAAGGTCGCCTCGCTCATGGAGAAGGGCGCCATCGAGATCGCGCCGCTGGCCTACATGCGCGGGCGGACCCTCAACGACGCCTTCATCATCCTCGACGAGGCCCAGAACAGCACCACCGAGCAGATGAAGATGTTCCTCACCCGGCTCGGGTTCAACTCCAAGATGGTGATCACCGGCGACGTGACTCAGGTCGACCTGCCCGCCTCGCGGCATTCGGGCCTCATCGGGGTGCAGGCGGTCCTGCGCGGCGTGCCCGGCATCGCCTTCGCCTACTTCGACGAGCACGACGTCGTCCGCCACCGGCTGGTGTCGGCCATCATCCGCGCCTACGGCGAGGCCGAGGCGCGCTCCGCCGCGCGCGCCGCCGGCGCCCTGCCGGCCAACGCCCCCGACGACGAGGCCACCGCCGGCCCCGTCTGATGCCGGCGGCCATCGACAACCGACAGCGCGAAGTCCCGGTCGACGTCGCGCGCCTGGCCCGCGCGGCGGGGCGGGCGCTGAGCGCCGTCGGCCGGCCGGCGGGCGTGGTCGAAGTCGCGGTGGTCGACGACGCCGAGATCCGCCGGCTCAACGCGCGCTACCGGGGGATCGCGCGGCGCACCGACGTGCTGGCCTTTCCCCTGGAGGCGCCGGCGACGGCGGCCCCGCTGGTCGGCCAGCTCGTGATCTCCGCGGCCGCCGCGCGCCGGCAGGCGCGTCGGCTGGCGGTGCCGCTGGCGGTGGAGCTGGACCTGCTCGTCACGCACGGTACGCTTCACCTCGTGGGCTACGACGACCGCGACCCGGTGGAGGCCGACCTGATGCATCGCCGCGAGCGCGAGATCCTGCGCGGGGCGCCGGACCGTCTGTGGAAAGGGTTGTTGCGCCACCCACGGCCCGAGCTGGCCTCGCGGGCCCCGCTACAACAGTGAAAGCTGGCTTCGTGTCCCTCATCGGCCGGCCCAACGCCGGCAAGTCGACGCTCCTGAACCGGCTGGTGGGCCAGAAGCTCGCCATCGTCTCGCCCCGGCCCCAGACGACCCGCAACCGGATCACCGGCATCCTCAACCGGCCCGACGCCCAGATCGTCTTCGTCGACACGCCCGGACTGCACGCCGGCGGCGGCCGGCTCGGCGAATTCATGCTGAAGACGGCGCAGCGGGCCGTGGAAGACGTCGACGCCGTCTGCCTGGTGGTCGACGCGACGGAGCGCGCCGGGCCCGACGAGCTGGTGCTGGCGCCGCTGCGCGAGTACGGCGGCGTCACGGTGTGCGCGCTCAACAAGGTGGACCTCGTCCACCCGCGCTCGGCGCTGCTGCCCCTGCTGGAGCGCTGGGGCGCGGCCCACCCGTTCGCCGAGCTGGTGCCGATCTCGGCCGCCGACGGCAGCAACTGCGACCGCCTGCTCGACCTGCTCGTGAAGGCGATGCCGGAGCATCCGGCCTTCTTCCCGGCCGACGCGACCAGCGACGTGCCGGAGACGTTCTGGGCCGCCGAGGTGATCCGCGAGCAGGTGTTCCACTTCATCCGCCAGGAGGTGCCCTACGCGGTGGCGGTGCGGGTGGAGGAGCTGACCGAGCGCGCGGAGCCGACGACGACCGTCTACGTGCGAGCGACGATCTTCGTCGAGCAGGACTCGCAGAAAGGGATCCTCATCGGCAAGGGCGGCGCCATGCTCAAGCGCATCGGCAGCGAGGCGCGCCACCAGCTCGAGGCGTTCTTCGGCGTGAAGGTGTTCCTGGAGCTGCACGTCCAGGTCCGGCACAACTGGCGGAAGGACCCGCGCGCCCTGCGCGAGTTCGGCTTCCGGTTGACCTCCTGACCATGGGCCTGGGCGCTTCGGCCGCCGTCGTGGTCGGCAGCTTCCCGCTGGGCGAGAGCGATCGCGTGGTGACGTTCTTCACGCGCGAGTTCGGTCGCGTGCGCGGCGTGGCCAAGGCCGCCCGCCGGCTGAAGTCGCGCTTCGGCGGCGCCCTCGAGCTGTTCACGCTGGGCGAGCTGGTGTTCTTCGACACCGGCCGCAGCGAGCTGGTCCGCGTCGACCACTTCGACGTGACGCATCCCTTCGCCGGCCTGCGGGAGAACCTCGAGGTCCTGGGCGAGGCGGCCTGGATCGTCGAGGTCGTGGCCCGCACCACCGGCGAGCACGACCGTCAGCCCGCGCTCTACGGCCTGCTCGTCCGCGCGCTGCGCGCGATGGAAGTCGCGCCGCGGCCGGCCCGCGTGGCCGTGTGCTTCGGCGTGCGCTGCCTGGACCTGCTCGGGCACCGCCCGCGGCTCGACCGCTGCGTCGAGTGCGGGCGCGCCTATCCGTTTCCCCGGCCGTCGCTGGCCGAGGGCGGCCTCGTCTGCGAGACCTGCCGCCCCGGCCTCGACGCGGTGCCGGTGGCGCCGGCCACCGTGGCCGCCTTCGCGCGGCTGGGCGCCGCGCGGTGGGAGGAGGCGATCGCGTCGCCCGTCGGCCGCGCCGGCCCCGAGCTGCGCGCGGTGCTCGATACGCATCTGTCACGACTCATCGGGCAGCCGACCCGCAGCGGACGCTTCATCCGCGAGGTGCGCCGGCTGTCGGAAGTCTCTGGAGAGCGCCGATGACTGCGATGGACACCCTCGTCTCGCCGTGCAAGCGCCGCGGCTTCGTCTTCCAGTCGAGCGAGATCTACGGCGGCACCGGGTCGTGCTGGGACTACGGCCCGCTCGGCGTCGAGCTGAAGCAGAACATCAAGCGCGTGTGGTGGCGGGACTTCGTCCAGGAGCGTCCCGACATGGTGGGACTCGACGCGTCCATCCTCATGCACGCGACCGTGTGGAAGGCCAGCGGCCACGTCGACAACTTCAGCGATCCGATGGTCGACTGCCGCGAGTGCAAGCGCCGGTTCCGCGCCGATCAGATCGACGAGACGCCATGGCTGCACTTCTGCCCGGCCACCAAGGGCAACAAGTTCACGATCCCGGCCGGGGAGGCCTGCCAGCACTGCGGCGTCCGGCGCACGCTGTGTCCGGAGTGCGGCAAGGGCGAGCTGACGGCGCCCCGGCAATTCAACCTGATGTTCAAGACGTTCATGGGGCCGGTCGAGGAGGACGCGGCGGTGACGTACCTCCGGCCGGAGACGGCCCAGGGCATCTTCGTGAACTTCGACAACGTGCTGCAGTCGATGCGTCTCAAGCTGCCCTTCGGCGTCGCCCAGATCGGCAAGGCCTTCCGCAACGAGATCACGCCCGGCAACTTCATCTTCCGGTCGCGCGAGTTCGAGCAGATGGAGATCGAGTACTTCGTGAATCCGCACGACCGCGTCGACGGCCGCCCGGCCGACGAGGCCCTGCACGACCAGTGGATCGAGGCCTGCCGGGCGTGGTTCACCCGCTACGGGCTGACGCCGGACAACCTCCAGCTCCACGAGCACGCCCGGGACGAGCTGGCCCACTACGCCAAGCGGACGGTGGACATCATGTACCGCTTCCCCATGGGCTGGAGCGAGCTCATGGGAATTGCCAACCGCACGGACTTCGACCTCAAGCAGCACGCCAAGTTCAGCGGCAAGTCGCTGACGTATTTCGACGAGGAGCGCAAGGAGCACATCGTTCCCTACGTCATCGAGCCGTCGGCCGGCGTCGACCGCGCCCTGCTCGCGTTCCTGCTCGACGCCTATCGCGAGGAGGAAGTGCGCGGCGAGAAGCGCGTGGTGCTTCACTTCCATCACGAGCTGGCGCCGGTCAAGGTCGCGGTGCTGCCGCTGCTCAAGAAGCGGCCCGAGATCGTGGCCACCGCTCACGAGCTGCGTACGCGGCTGGCCCGCCGGTGGACGGCGGTGTACGACGACACCGCGGCCATCGGGCGCCTCTACCGGAGGCAGGACGAGGTCGGCACGCCCTACTGCGTGACGGTCGACGTCAAGACGGTGGGCGATCGCGAGAAGGGCGAGGCCGGGGATCAGCGGGTGACGATCCGCGAGCGCGACTCGATGGAGCAGATCCGCGTACCGCTCGCCGACCTCGAGACCGTCTTCACGCGTCTGCTCGGCGACGCCGCCTGGACCGACGTCGCCGCCGCCTACCCCCGCGCCGAAGGCTGATCTCCGCCGGGACCTACGGGCCCTGGGCGCCGAGCGGGGCCGAGGAGCGCCCAGGCTCCGCCGGGGCGCGCCGAGCGTTGGGGGGTTTGGGCGCCATCTCGGGGCCCCCATCTAAATAACTCTCCCGCGGGAGCGAGGAGGGTTGACCGGGCGTCGCCGGCGGCGCTCCCGGGGTCGCCTGTGGCGGGCCGGGCGTCGGCCCTCCAGGAATCGCGCCGGGTGCGCCCGGCGGAACGCTCTGACGGCGCGCGCCGCAGGCCGCCGGCTCGGTGCCCTTCAGGAACGCCATCATCACGACGTGCACGCACTCGTTGGACGGGTCCTCGTCCACCGGCGCCAGCACGACGCGCTCCGGCATCGGAAACTCCTCCTTGGGGCTGTCGCCGAGGATCCGGCCCATGTAGGAGACCCAGATCGGCACCGCCACCCGCGAGCCCGTCTCGTCCTTGCCGAGGCTGCGCGGACGGTCGTAGCCGACCCACACGCCGGTGGCGAGGCGGGGCGTGTAGCCGATGAACCACGCGTTCGAGTAGTCGTTGGTCGTGCCGGTCTTGGCGGCGATCGGCCGTCGCAGCGCCTGGGCGGCCTGGCCCGTCCCGCGCTCGACCACGCCGCGCAGCATGTGCGTGATGACGTAGGCGGTCTCCGGCGAGACGGCCTCGCGCGGATCGGGCTGGTGCTCCTCGAGCAGCTTGCCCTGGGCGTCGGTGACGTAGCGGACCGTCGTCGGCGGCAGCCACTGGCCCTGGTTGGCCAGCCCGCCGTAGGCCGACGTCAGCTCGATGAGCGTCAGGTCGGAGGTCCCGAGGGCCAGGCTCAGGTTGACGTCGAGGGGGCTCGTGATCCCGAAGCGCCGCGCGACCTGGATCGTGTGGTTGAGGCCGACGCGCTCCTGCACCTTGACCGTGACCACGTTCACCGACTCCTCGATCGCCTGCTGCAGCGTGGTCGGGCCGCGGAACTTCCGGTCGTAATTCTCCGGCTTCCAGACCTGGTTGTTGCCGATCGCGTAGGAGATCGGTGAATCGTCGACCCGCGTCGCCGCCGTGAAGCCCGACTCCAGCGCCGCGATGTAGATGAAGGGCTTGAAGGCCGAGCCCGGCTGGCGGCGGGCCTGCACCGCGCGGTTGAACTCGCTGCGGAAGAAATCGTAGCCGCCGACCATGGCGCGGACGTAGCCCGTCTGCGGCTCGACGGTCACGACGGCGCCCTCCGGATGCTCGCCGGGCTTGCCGTTCTTCGTGCGGCCCTCGAGCGCCTTGAGGCCGTCCCGCAACGACTGCTCGGCGGCGAGCTGCATGGCGGGGTTGAGGGTGGTGTAGACGTTCAGGCCGCCCTTGAAGACCATGTCGGCGCCGTACTTCGCCTCGAGCGTCTGCTGCACGTAGTCGAGGAAGTACTGGCCGGTCGTCCGCCGGCGCTCGGGCGGGATCAGGCCGAGATCGGACCGGGCATACCGCTTGGCCTCGGCGTCCTTGAGGGCGCCGTACTCCACCATCCGCCGCAGCACGACCTCGCGGCGGCGCTTGGCGGTCTCCGGGTGATCGAACGGCGAGTAGGTGGACGGCGCCCGGGGCAGGCCGCCCAGCAGCGCCGCCTCGCGCACGTTCAGCTCGGACACCGACTTGCCGAAGTACGTGCGGGCGGCGGCCTCGACGCCGTAGGCACCGTGCCCGAAGTACACCTGGTTCAGGTACATCTCGAGGATCCGGTCCTTGGAGTACCGGCGCTCCAGCTCGAGCGCGAGCACGGCTTCCTTCATCTTGCGCTCGAGGCTCTTGTCGGGCGTGAGGAACAGGACCTTGGTCAGCTGCTGGGTGATGGTGCTGCCGCCCTCGACGATGCGGCCCCGGCGGTAGTTCTGGGCGACCGCCCGTGCGATCCCGATGGGGTCGATGCCCCAGTGGTAGTAGAAGCGCTTGTCCTCGGTGGCGATGACCGCGTCGCGCAGCGACTGGGGGATGTGGGCCAGCGGCACGAAGATGCGGCGCTCGACGTGGAGCTCGGTGATCAGCTCGTCGTTGTCGTCGTAGAGCTTGGTGCCGACCAGCGGTTGGAACGACTCCAGCGCGGTGACGGACGGCAGCGTGCGGGGCAGGATCGTGAAGGCCCAGAGCGCGGCCACCGCGCCCCCCGCGGCGATCAACAGGAAGGCGATGCCCGCCACGATGAGGCCCAGGCGCAGCCACCGCCGGGAACGCGGACGCGCGCGACGCCGCTCGAGCGCCGTCTCCTCGGAAGCCATGCGCAGTCATTATACCGGCGGTGGTCGCCGGCACGGATCGATGGCGTGAGCGTGCGATAATCCGCAGCAGGGGCGAGGCCATGGCGACGCCGATACTCCGGGATTTCCAGCAGCGCGACCTCGTGGCGGACGTCACCGCGCCCGCGGAGTTCGCCGCCCACCTCGCCGAGGCGCCACGCCTGATCTACGTGGGCTTCGATCCCACCGCCGACAGCCTCCACGTGGGCAACCTGGTGCCGCTGCTCGGCCTGCGGCGCTTCCAGCTGGCCGGCCACCGGCCGATCGTGCTGGTCGGCGGGGGCACCGGCCTCATCGGCGACCCGTCCGGCAAGGCGGGCGAGCGGGCGCTGAGCCCCCAGGAGCAGGTGGCGGCGGCGGCCGCCCGGCTCAAGGCCCAGGTGCGGCGCTTCCTCGACTTCGACCGGGGGCCGCACGCCGCCCTGCTCGTCGACAACTACGAGTGGCTCTCGAAGCTCGAGGTGATTCCGTTCATGCGAGACATCGGCAAGCACTTCGGAGTCGGCGCCATGGTGGCGCGCGAGTCGGTGCGCGCCCGGCTCGGCACCGGCATCTCGTTCACCGAGTTCAGCTACCAGGTCCTGCAGGCCTACGACTTCCTCGCGCTCCACGAGCGCTACGGCTGCACCGCCCAGATGGGCGGCAGCGACCAGTGGGGCAACATCACCGCCGGCACCGAGCTCATCCGCAAGGTCCGCGGCGCGGCCGCCTACGGCCTCACGCTGCCGCTGGTGGCCAAGGCCGACGGCACGAAGTTCGGCAAGACGGAATCGGGCACGGTCTGGCTCGACCCGGCGCGGACGTCGGCCTACGAGATGTACCAGTTCTGGCTGAACACGCCCGACAGCGACGTCGTGCGCTTCCTGAAGACCTTCACGTTCCTGCCGATCGAGGAGATCGAGGCGCTCGGCCGCCTCGTGGCGGAGGCGCCCGAGAAGCGCGAGGCCCAGCGGGTGCTGGCCGCCGAGGTCACGGGGCTGGTCCACGGGCCGTCGGCGGTCGAGGAGGCGGAGCGAATCAGCCGTGCGCTGTTCAGCGGGGACGTGTCCTCGCTCTCGGAGCGGGACCTGACCGAAGCGCTGCGGACGATCCCCTCGACGCGGGTGCCGGCGGCGAATGGCGCCGTGCTCGTGACCGAGGCCCTGCTGGCCACGGGCTTGGCGTCCTCCAGGCGCGCGGCTCGCGAGCTGATCGCCACGGGCGCGATCCAGGTCAACGGCGAGCGGGTCCGGGACACCGCTCGCGAGATCACCGGGCGGGCCCTGATCCGCAAGGGCAAGACGACCTACGTCGGCGTGGAGGTGACCCCGGCCTAGCCCTCAGGAGTCCGATAGGCGGCATGTGCCGAACGGCACAATCAGCCGTACGATTTCTCGCCGGAGACCTTGACAGCCTGGGGGTGCCTGAGTATAGTCAGACTTTGCTCGAAACAAGTCGGGCGACGGTTTAGCAGCAACAGCGAATCCGGTCACCTTCCAAGCTGACCGCAGGGCTCTTTGAAAGTCGCATATGCTACTGGCTCACCGAAAAGGTGTGAGCACCATCCGTTCTATCGAGTACCTTGCGCTCGGCCGAGTGACTGCAGCATCAACGCAGTAACACGTTCGAGCTAGAGGACCAGGTTCATCGCTTTAACATGGCGAGTTTGATCCTGGCTCAGAGCGAACGCTGGCGGCGTACTTAACACATGCAAGTCGAACGGGGATCGTCGGTGTAGCAATACATCGGCGGTTCTAGTGGCGCACGGGTGAGTAACACGTGGGTAACCTGTCCTCGAGTTCGGGATACCCTCTCGAAAGGGAGGCTAATACCGGATACGTTCCCCGGATTGCGAAATCTGGGGAGGAAAGGTGGCGAAAGCTGCCGCTCTTGGAGGGGCTCGCGGCCTATCAGCTAGTTGGTGAGGTAACGGCTCACCAAGGCTATGACGGGTAGCTGGTCTGAGAGGACGACCAGCCACACGGGAACTGAGACACGGTCCCGACTCCTACGGGAGGCAGCAGTGGGGAATTTTCCGCAATGGGC
>VBPC01000072.1 GCA_005887895.1 Candidatus Rokuibacteriota bacterium | reverse complement strand
CTTCCTCGCGCTTGTAGAGCACGTCGTCGATGCGGCCGCTGCCGACCCATACGACCTGGCCGTCCCCCCACAGCTGCTCGCCGAGCACGCTCATGCGCTTGTCGACCCGCTCCTTGATGGCGCGCGCCTCCAGCGACGCCTCGCTCTGCGTCGTGAACGAGGCCCAGTCCGGCTTCTGGCCGGCGCTCTCGACCTTGCGATAGGAGATGAGGTACTTCGGCATGGCCTAGGATCCGCCTCCGGGCGTCTTCGTTGACGCCATCAGGTCGGTGAACCGTCCGAAGAGATAGTTCGCGTCGTGCGGTCCCGGCGAGGCCTCGGGATGGTACTGCACGCAGAAGACGGGCAGGTCGCGGTGGCGCAGGCCCTCGCAGGTGCCGTCGTTGAGATTGACGTGGCTCGGGTCCCAGCCGTGGCCGGCCAGCGAGTCGGGATCGACGGCGAAGTTGTGGTTCTGCGACGTGATCTCCACGCGGCCGGTGGCGAGGTCGCGCACGGGATGGTTGGCGCCGTGGTGACCGAACCCGAGCTTGTAGGTGCGGCCGCCGGCAGCGAGCCCCAGGATCTGGTGGCCGAGGCAGATGCCAAAGACGGGAACCTTCCCGATCAGGCCGCGCACCGACGCCACCAGGTAGGGCACTCCTTCCGGATCTCCCGGACCATTGGAGAGGAACACACCGTCGGGTTTCCGCTCGAGCACCGCGTCGGCCGGCGTGTCGGCCGGCACCACGGTCACCGCGCAGCCGGCGCTGCGCAGCTGGCGCAGGATGTTGAGCTTGATCCCGGCGTCGTAGGCGACCACGCTGAAGCGGGCCGGCGGCGGCGTCAGGTACCCCCGCTCGCGCTTCCACTCGCCCTGCTCCCAGGTGAACGGCGCCTGGACGGTGACCTCCCGCACGAGGTCACGGCCGACGATCGGCGGCAACCCCCGCACGCGCTCGCGCAGGCGGTCGACGTCGCGCTCGACCGACGAGATGATGCCGTCCTGCGAGCCGTGGTCGCGCAGGTGGCGGGTGAGGGCGCGGGTGTCGATGCCCTGCAGCGCGACGATGCCGTGCGCCTTCAGGTAGTCGTCGAGGCTGATGCGGCCACGCCACGACGACGGGTGCACGGAGGCCTCCTTGACGATGAGGCCGTTGACCCAGGGGCGGCGCGACTCGACGTCCTCGTCGTTGAGGCCGTAATTGCCGATCATCGGGTAGGTCATCGTCACGATCTGGCCTCGATAGGACGGATCGGTGAGGATCTCCTGGTACCCGGACATGGCCGTGTTGAAGATGACCTCTCCCGACGTTTCCCCCTCGGCGCCGAGGGCCTGGCCGCGGAACAGGCGGCCGTCGCGCAGGACCAGGAGCGCGTCCTTCATTCCCACGCGACCCGTCCTCCCACGATCGTCTTCCACGGCTTGCCGGTCACCGTCCAGCCGCCGAAGGGCGTGTTGCGGCTCCTCGACTGAAAGCGCGCCGGCTCGATCGTCCACCGGGCGGCCGGATCCAGGAGCGTGAGGTCGGCCGGGGCGCCCGGCGCCAGGCTGCCGCCGGGCAGGCCCAGCAGCCGGGCCGGGTCGCGGCTGAGTCGGGCCACCAGCGTCGGCAGGGGCACGATGCCGGGCTTCACGAGTCGATCCATCAGGAGACCAACCGCCGTCTCCAGTCCGACGATCCCGAACGCCGCATGGTCGAACTCGCCCTCCTTCTCGCTGCTCGCATGGGGGGCGTGGTCGGTGGCGATGCAGTCGATGGTGCCGTCGATCAGCGCCTCCAGCACGGCCTCGGCATCGCGCTTGCTGCGCAGCGGCGGGTTCATCTTCGTGTTGGCATCGAAGCTGCGGACGGCCTCCTCGGTGAGGAGCAGGTGGTGCGGCGTCACCTCCGCGGTCACCCGCACGCCGCGGGCCTTGGCGTCCCGGACGAGCCGGACCGCTCCGGCCGTCGAGACGTGCGCGATGTGGACGTGGGCGCCGGTCAGCTCGGCCAGCAGGATGTCGCGGGCGACCATCACGTCCTCGGCGGCGGCAGGGATGCCCGGCAGGCCGAGCTCGGTGGAGACGACGCCCTCGTTCATGGCGCCGCCCTGCGCGAGGGCGTGATCCTCGGCGTGGCTGATGAGCGGCGTGCCGAACGGCAGCGTGTACTCCATGGCGTGCCGGTAGAGCGCCGCGTTCATCACGCACTTGCCGTCGTCGGAGAAGGCCACGCAGCCGGCCTCGGCCAGCTCGGCCAGCTCGGCCAGCGCTTCGCCGCCGAGATTGCGCGTGACGGCCCCGATCGGATAGACGCGCACGACGCCCTGCGTCTCGGCCTTGGCGCGGATGTAGTCGGTGACCGCGCGGTTGTCGTTCACCGGGTGCGTGTTGGCCATGCAGCACACGGCGGTGAAGCCGCCCGCCGCCGCCGCCCGCGTGCCGGTGGCGACCGTCTCCTTGTACTCCTGGCCCGGCTCGCGCAGGTGGACGTGGAGGTCGATGAAGCCGGGGCAGACGATCTTGCCGGTCGCGTCGAGCACCGTCGCCCCGGGCGCCGTCAGGTTGGGGCCGAGGCGCTCGATGCGATCGCCGGCGATCAGCACGTCCTGGACGGCGTCGAGCGAGTTGGCGGGATCGACCACCCGGCCGTTGCGGACGAGGAGGCTCATGCCGCCTCTCCCCTGGCGCCGGCCAGGAGGAGCAGCACGCCCATGCGCACGGCCACGCCCTTGGCGACCTGATCGAGGATCACCGAGTAGGGACCGTCGGCGACCTCGGGGGAGAGCTCGACGCCGCGGTTCACCGGGCCGGGGTGCATGATGAGCACGTCGGGCCGCGCCTCGGCGCGGAGCTTGTCGAGCGTGAGCCCCCAGTAGCGGGAGTACTCGCGCAGCGACGGGATCAGGCCGCTGCTCATGCGCTCCTGCTGCAGGCGCAGCATCATGATCACGTCCACGTCGCGGATCGCGTCCTCCAGGCGGTAGGCGACCTTCACGCCCAGCTCCTGCACGAACGGCGGGATCAGCGTGGGCGGTCCCGCCACCGTCACCGTCATGCCGAGCTTGCGCATGCCGTGGATGTTCGAGCGGGCCACGCGGCTGTGGGTGATGTCGCCCACGATGGCCACGCTCAGCCCCTCGAAGTGCCCCTTGTGTTCCTTGATCGTCAGCAGGTCGAGCAGGGCCTGGGTCGGATGCTCGTGGGCTCCGTCTCCCGCGTTGACGATCGAGCACGGCAGCGTCCTGGCCAGGATCTCGGCGGCGCCCGCCGAGGCGTGGCGCACCACGACCACGTCGGGGCTCATGGCGGCGATGTTCCGGGCGGTGTCGATGAAGCTCTCGCCCTTGGCCGCGCTGGAGCCGCCGGCCGAGAAATTCACCACGTCGGCCGAGAGCCACTTGCCGGCGATCTCGAACGACGTGCGGGTGCGCGTGGAGTTCTCGTAGAACAGGTTCACGATCGTCTTGCCGCGCAGCGCCGGCACCTTCTTGATCTCGCGGCCGGCGATCTCCTGCAGCGAGGCCGCCGTCTCGACGAGCAGGACGATCTCGGCCGCGTCCAGCTCGCGGATCGACAAGAGGTCCTTGCGGGTCCACCCCATGTCAGGCCTCCTCCGGTTCTTCGATCACCACTCGATCCTCGCCGTCGTGCTCCCGGAGCCGCACCGCCACGCTCTCGCGCCGTGAGGTCGGCAGGTTCTTTCCGACGTAGTCGGGACGGATGGGCAACTCGCGATGGCCGCGGTCGATCAGGATCGCCAGCTGGATCATCAGGGGCCGGCCCAGATCGATCAGCGCATCGAGCGCGGCGCGGATCGTGCGGCCGGTGAAGAGCACGTCGTCCACGAGGACGACCGCCTTGTTCTTGATCGAGAACGGGATGTCGGTGCCGCGGACGACCGGCGCCCCCCGCATGTCGAGGTCGTCGCGGTAGAGCGTGATGTCGAGCGTGCCGACCGGCAGGTGGGCGCCGTCGATCGCGGCGATCTTGGCGGCCAGGCGATGGGCGAGCGTCACACCGCGGGTGCGGAGACCCACGAACGCCAGGTCCTTGGCGCCGCCGTTGCGCTCCAGGATCTCGTGGGCGATGCGGGTCAGCGCACGGTCGAGAGCGGCATCGTCGAGCACCTGCGCTTTTTCGCGCAGGCGGGGCCGGGTCGTCATCATCTCTCCTTACGAGCCTCGCTGGGCTCACTTAAAGGAAAGGGCAGAACCGAACGTCACTTTACCCGGGTGGCCGCGCTCCTGTCAACGGCTCGTCGCGGGCGGCCAGCAGCGCCATGAGCTGATCGAGGTTGATCGGCTTGGTGACGTGCGCATCGAAGCCGGCCTCGATGGCCTGGCGCACGTCGTCGGCCTGGCCATAGCCGGTCAGCGCGATGAGACGGGTCCCGGCCAGCGCGCCGCTGCCCCGCAGCCGGCGCGCGACCTCCATGCCGTCGATGTCCGGCAACCCGATGTCGCACAGCACGATCTGGGGATGCTCGCGCTCGGCCAGGTCGACGCCCTCGACCCCGCTGCCGGCCACGTTCACCCGGGCGCCTTCCGCCTCCAGCATGAACCGCAGGACGACGCGCGTGTCGTTGTCGTCCTCCACGACGAGCACCGTCCGGTGGTCGAGGCGGCCCACGGGGCCGGCGCCCGGCCGCAGCGCCGCCGGCCGGGCGGCCGCCAGCGGGATCTCGACGCGGAACGTCGCGCCGCGCCCGGGACCGTCCGAGCGGGCGCTGACGGTCCCGCCGTGCAGTTCCGTCAGGCGCCGCACGAGGTCGAGCCCGAGCCCGAGGCCGCCGGCCCGCGACGCGGTCACCTGGCGGAAGGCCTCGAAGATCCGGGGGAGATCGTCGCGCGCGATGCCCTCGCCGGTGTCGTCGACCTCCAGCACGGCGTGCTCGCCGCGGGTCTCCAGCCGCACGGCGACCCGGCCGCCCGGCGGCGTGAACTTCACCGCGTTGGAGACGAGGTTGGTGGTGATCTGCTGCAGGCGGGCGGCGTCGCCCCACACGACCAGGGGCTCCGGCGGCAGCGTGGCGGCCAGCCGCAGGCGATTGAGGCTGGCTGTCTCCTCGAAGGCCTCCACCGCCGCGCGCACGGGCTCGCGGAGGTCGAGCGTCTCGAAGCGCAGCGTGAACTTGCCGTGGACGATGCGCGAGAGATCGAGCAGGTCGTCGACCAGGCGCACCTGCTGGCGGATGTTGCGGTGGATCGCCTCCAGCGCCCGGCTGGTGACCTCGTCGACCGTGCGGTGGCGGCGCAGGACCTCCGTCCAGCCGAGGATCGGCTGCAGCGGCGTGCGCAACTCGTGGGACAGCGCGGCGATGAACTGGTCCTTGAGACGACTGGCGTCCTCGGCCGTCTCCCGGGCGGCCTCGATCTCGCGCCGTGCGCGCACCTCCTCGGTGACGTCCTTCCAGGTGACGACCACCGCCTCCACACTGCCATCGGGCCGACGCAGCGGGTGCGCGCTGGTGCGCAGATGGCGCCGGCCGCTGGCGTGATGGTCGAAGAGCAGCAGCTCGTCGGTCACGACCTCGCCGCGCAGCGCCCGCGCCGACGGGTACATGTCGACCGCCAGCGGCCGGCCACCGGCGTCGAGCAGCGGCGCCTGGCGCGCCCGGTCCTGGACCGTGAGGCCCTCGTGCAAGTCGAGCACCTGCCGGCCGGCGTCGTTGATGAAGCGGAGCCGGTTGTCCGCGTCCATCACGAAGATCGCCTCGTCGACCAGGTGCACGATGGCCTGCAGGCGCGCCGCCTGCTGCGCCAGCTCACGCTCGAGGCGCGCCGACTCGGTGACGTCGTGGAAGACGGCGAGCACGCCGCCGGCGCCGCCCTCGGTGGTCGGCAGCGGCACCGCGTTGACGAGGCAGGTGAGGCGGCCGCGCTCGACGTCGAGCTCCAGCTCGGCGCCGATGACGGCCTGGCGCTGGGCCAGCGCGCGCGCGATCGGATGGAGCGCCGGCGGCAGCCGCGTGCCGTCGGGCGTGCGGACGACGACACGCGCCAGATGCTCGGCGATCGGACGGCCGACGTCGCGATCGGCGCCGAGGATCTGGGCGGCGGCGCTGTTGGCACGCTCGACGACGCCGTCGGCGCCGACGAGGATCACCGGCTCCACGAGAGCGTCGAGGATGGCCCCGAAGACACTCCCGGAATCGAGCGGCCCGCGGGAATCGGCACTCACGTCGTGTTCTTGTCGCCGGAGGACGGTCGGTTCGAGGATAGCACGCGCCCGGAGGCCGGCGCCGTCGCGACCCGGGCGAGGTCGACGGCCAGGAGCCCCAGCGCGGCGAGCAGGATGAAGACGCCCGCCAGGAACACGGCGCGCCCGATGGGCTCCGCATAGTTGCGCAGCGACAGCTCCGAGAGGATCCAGTTCCAGTCGTGCGTCAGCCCCTCGGCCAGGAGTGGCAGCTTCATGTCGCGGCCGTCGGCGACGTAGATCGCCACGTCCAGCACGTTCTCGCCGGTCCAGAACAGGGCCACCGCGCCGGCGGCGCGCTGGCCGTGGTAGAGGAAGTAGCCGGTGCAGATGGCGGGCACCAGGACCTGGTTCAGCGAGCCGCCGAGCGCGCGGGGGAAGTGTCCGAGGATGCCGAAGATCGGGTGGCCGGCCTCGTGGAACACGAGATCCACGAGGTGGATGAACCACAGCACGCCCCCCGAGGAGAGCGCCAGGCCGCGGGCCAGGAGCATGACGAACAGCACGAGCAGGGCCAGCAAACCGGCGGCGCGGGCGAGCACGGGGCCGCTCACGGCGCGCGCCAGCGGTCGACGGTCTCGTGGCGCGCCTCGACGCTCACGCGGCCGCGCTTGACCACCAGCGTGCGCGCGGGCAGCGTCGCCGCCACGTCCTCGGCGCGCGCGCAGTCCCACACGACCAGATCCGCGCGGCTGCCGGGCGTCAGCCCGTAGTCCGCCAGCCGCAGCAGGCGGGCCGGATGGGTGGTGATCATCGCCAGCAGCGCCCGCAGCTCGGCGGGCGTGCCCATGTGCGCGGCGAGCGCGGCGAGGAACGTCATGTGGGCGAGGTCGGCGGTGCCGACCGGCGTGAACGCGTTGCGCACGTTATTGGAGGCCAGCGCCACCGGCACGCCCGCATTCAGCAACCGCTTGATCGGGGTGAGCCCGCGGCGAACGTTGAGCTCGTCCTGGCGGCCCATCAGATAGAGGTCGGTGGCGGGCAGGCAGATGACGCCGAGGCCCGCGCCGGCGATCTCCGCGACGAGCTCGTCCTGACGGAAGCCCGGCACCGCCGCCAGCTCGGTGAGGTGACCGACGGCGACGCGGCCCTGCCAGCCGGCGCGCACCGTCTGGGCGGCGATCTCCCGCACGTGCAGGTGTTCGGGCTCATCGGAGAAGTCGACGTGGAAGTCGGCGTCGACGCCGAACGCGGTGGCCAGCCCGAAGACGATCCGGATGTGCTCGATGGCGTCGCTGTCGTTGTAGGGGCAGCCGCCGACGAGGTCGGCCCCCATCGACAGCGCGCGGCGCAGCAGGCCCTCGGTGCCCGGCGCCTGCACGATGCCTTCCTGGGCGAAGGCGCAGAGCTGCAGGTCGAGCGCCGGCGCGTACTCCGCGCGCAGCGCCAGCATCGCCTCGATGCCGGTCAGGCCGACGAGTGGATCGACCTCGACGTGGCTGCGCATCGCGGTGGTCCCCGCCCGCACGGCGAGATCGAGCACGCGGCGCGCGCGGCTCGTGATGTCCTCCACCGTGAAGCCGCGCTTGGCCTGGCCGGTGACCCGGATCGCCTCCTCCAGCGTGCCGGCGGTGGCGGTGACGCGGTCGGTGAGCAGCACCTTGTCGAGATGGATGTGCGAACGCTCGCCGGCGATGGCGATGTCCACCAGGTCGTCGCGGTCGGGGAGGCGGGCGCCGCGCAGCAGCAGATCGACGGGATCGCTCATGGCGCGGCTCCTAGACTACCGTAGAAGCGCGTATCCTTGAGCGCGTGACTGCGCTGCCGCTGGCCGGCTATCGCGTGCTCGAGCTCGCTCATCTCGTCGCCGGGCCGGTGTGCGGCATGTACCTCGCCGACATGGGCGCCGACGTCGTCAAGATCGAGGCGCCGGGCACCGGCGACGCCTCGCGGACGGCCTATGGCGCCCAGCTCGAGGGCGAGAGCGCCGTCTTCCTCACCGTCAATCGCAACAAACGCAGCGTCGCCCTCGATCTCACCACGCCCGGGGGGCGCGCGGCGTTCCAGCGCCTCGCCGCGCGTGCCGACGTGGTGCTCGAGGCCTATCGCGGCGGCGTGGCCGAGCGGCTCGGCATCGACTGGACGCGCCTGCAGCCGCTCAACCCGCGCCTGATCTACTGTTCGCTCTCGGCGTTCGGCCCCGAGGGGCCGTGGCGCGAGAAGCCCGGCGTCGACATGCTCGTGCAGGCCATGGGCGGCCTGATGGCGGTGACCGGCGAGCCCGACGGCCCGCCGGTGCTCTGTGGCGCGCCCGTCCTCGACACGATCGGCGCCCTCATGGCCGGGCAGGGGATTCTCACCGCGCTGCTGCACCGCGAGCGTACCGGCGAGGGCCAGCGACTCGACGTCTCGCTGCTCAACGGGACGCTGCTCGCTCACGCCGCCCGGCTGGCGATCTTCCTCGCCACCGGCGAGGAGCCGGGCCGCTGGGGCAGCGGCCATCCCTACATCGTGCCGTTCCAGGCATTCCGGGCGCGCGACGGATGGATCTACGTCGCGGTGTGGATCGATCGATTGTGGACGCCGTTCTGCGCGGCCATCGAGCGGCCCGCGCTCGCCGCCGATCCGCGTTACGCGACGCGTGCCGACCGACGCGCACGGCGCGCGGAGCTCGACGCGCTGCTGGCCGACGTCTTCCCGACGCGCACCGTCGCCGAATGGATGGCCTGCCTCGAGGCTCACGACGTGCTGTGCGCGCCGGTCAACCGCTACGCCGATCTGCCGGGCGACGCGCAGGTGATGGCCAGCGGCATGCTCGTCGAGCAGGTCCACCCGCGGGCGGGGCGCTTCCTCACGCTCGACCCGCCGATCCGCTTCTCGCGCACGCCCGGGACGCTGCGGACGCCGTCGCCGGCGCTCGGCGAGCACACCGATGCGGTGCTGGCCGAGGCAGGGCTGGCGCCGGACGAGATCGCCGGCCTTCGCCGGGCCGGCGCCATCGCCTGACGCGCCAGCCAGGCAGGGAGATTCGCCCCGGCGCGTGCGGTTCTGACACGGCCTGCGCCATCCGGGCCACCGGGAGGCGCCGGTTCTTCACCCTGTTCGAGGACCATGTGTGGCAGACTCGTTGCACCGGAGGCGCCGCGTGCCGAAGCGGATTCTGGTGGTGGACGATCTGCAGTACCTGCGCGAAGTGCAGGTCATGCTCCTGAACGAGGCGGGCTACACGGCGACCGCGATCGGCACCGCGTCCGAGGCACTCGACCGGCTCACGGAAATCTCCCCCGACCTCATCCTGCTCGACGTCTCGATGCCGGGGATGGACGGCCGTCAGTTCCTCGCGCGGCTGCGCGAGGCGCCGCAGTGGAAGGCACTGCCGGTCATTCTCACGACCGGCCGGTTGATCGACGACGTCGCGCGCGACACCGACTGCGACATCCTGGCCAAGCCGTTCACCGAGAGCGCCCTGCTCGACTACGTCCGCCGCGTCATCGGAGAGGCTTGAGGCTGATCTGATTTAGATGGGGGCCCCGACATGGCCCCCATACCCCCGCACGTTCGCAGCGCCCCGGCGGAGCCGGGGCGCTTCTCTGGAGTGGGTAACGTCGTGCGGGGCCCCGATGCCCCCATCGTTCGGCGCGCCCCGGCAAAGCCGTGGCGCGCCTCTACAGCGCTAGCTGGCCGCTTCCACCAGCGCGTCCAGCGCGGCGGTGAAGCAGCCGAGGGGCGCGCGCACGACGCCGGCGCCGACCTGGCCGACGCCCGCCCGCCGCCCGGCGATGCCGGTGTTGATCAGCGGGGTGACGCCGGTCTCCACGACCCGGCGCACGTCGATGCCGACCGGCACGCCACGCTCGTCGAGCGCTGGGATGCGGAAGATCGGGTGCTCGCCGGCGCAGATCTCCCGCATCTCGGCCGTCACCGCCATCGCCTCCGCCACGCCGCCGGCGCCGAGGAAACGCGCCACCGCCGGCGAGGCGGCCATCGCGATGCCGCCCAGGCCGATCGTCTCCACGATCGCGCTGTCGCCCATGTCCGGATTGGCGTCGGCCGGCCCGAAGCCGGGGAAGTAGAGGCCGACCGGCATCGCGACCGGCGCGGTGAACCAGCGATCGCCGAGCGCGGCGACGCGGATGCCGAAGTCCGTGCCGTTGCGCGAGAGGGTCGTGACGAGGGTGGCGTCGGCCACGCCGGCCGCGGGATCAGCCATCGCCTTGCCCGCGGCCATCGCGAGGTTGAGGAAGAACTGGTCGTGATCGGACAGGAACTCGCCCAGGCGCGCCACGGCGTGATGCCGGCCGCCGGCGCGCGCCACGTGCGGCAGCAGGGCGCGGACGAGCAACGCCGAGGCGGCCACGTTCCGCTGGTGCATCTCGTCGCCCATGCGCAGCGCCTGGGCCATCAGCGCGCGCAGGTCGAGGCCGCGGCCGGCGCGCAGCGCGGCGCCCAGCAGGGGGCCGGCCTCGGTCGCGAGCCAGCGCAGACGCGCCACCACGCTGTCGTCGTTGGCGCCGTAGCGCAGGACCTTGCCGAGGCCCTCGTTGATCGTCACGTGGGCGCGGTTGCCGAACGCGCGGTTCTCGACGACGAACACGGGCATGGAGCGTGTGATGACGCCGGCCATCGGGCCGACCGCGCGCCAGTGATGGCAGGGCTCGAGCTTCACGCGGTCGCTCTCGACGAGGCGTCGGGCGGCGTCGTCGTTGGCCGCCCACTCCTCGTAGCGGATCGCGCACAGCACCGCCGCCTGCATGGGCTCGCACATCCGGTCCCACGCGATCGGCGGCCCCGCGTGCAGCACGGTCCGCTCCGGCAGCTCGAGCGCCTCCCAGGCCGGGCGGCAGTCGACGACGAACGGCTCGCCGCCGGTCAATCGCGCGAGCGCCTCGGCGTTGGCACGCTCGATCGTCGCGGCGCGCGCCTCGAGGCGGGCCAGCTGCCCGGCGAGGCGGACATCGCCGCCGGCGGTCGGCGACCACGCCACGTGCACGACCGGCACGTCGAGGGCCTCCAGTGCGAGCGCGAAGAGATCGAGCCCGAGGCTGATGACACGCGGCGGCGGATCGAGCAGGTCGCGGCTCACGGCTGGCCCGGCACGAGCGCCCTCAACGGGCCGCCGCGCGGGCGGCGATCAGCCCGGCGAGGCGCGCGGCCTGGGCGTTGGACGGCATCACGACCACGCCGGCGCGTCGCAGCGCGGCGACCTGGACCGAGCACACCTGCGGATCCCGCTCGGTGCCGGTGACGCTGGCGACGATCGCGAGACCGCGCCCGCCACCGGCCGCCGCCCGGCGCGCGCCGGCGAGCGCGGGCACCAGCTCGCCGGCCGGATCGGAATGGGCGCCGTAGCCCAGCACGACGTCCAGCAGCAACACCGCCGTGGCCGGCTCGGCCGCCTCGCTCAGGATCCGCTCCCGCCGGACGGTGCCGTCGATCATCGGGTGCGGCCGGCCGACCGTGAAGACGTCTTCGCCGAGATCGACCACGCGATGGGCCTTGCCCTCGGCGCCGAGCACGTCCGGCGCGACGTCGTCGAGGCGTTGTCTCAGCAGCGTCACGGCTTCCCGAGCGAGCGTGCCGCCGGAGTAGACGCCGCGCACGAAGCGCTGGCCCGGGGACAGCGTGCGCGCCTGCTCGTCGACGAGGCGTGCGACGTCGGAGGCCGGCAGCGAGAACTCCACCGGGTGCGGCACCTCGCCTCGCGCGAGCGCGACGGCGGCCAGCGCCGCATCCTCCAGCGTCGCGGCGGTGCCGGCCGCGCCCGGGAAATACACGACGCTCGGCTTGGCCAGGCCGCCCAGCGCCTCGGCGAGGCGGGCGGCGACCGCCGGCCCCGGCGGCTTGCCGATCAGCACGATCACCTCGGTGGCCGCGTCGGCGGCGAGCGCCGCGAGCGCCCGGAGCGCGGTGGCCCCGCCGACGGCGTCGGAGAGGTCCCGCCCGCCGACGCCGATCGCGTGCGAGACGCCGTCGCCCTCGGCGGCGATCCGGCAGCTGACCTCCTGCAGGCCGGTGCCGGACGCCGCCACCAGGCCGATGCGACCGCGCGGGACGGCGTTGGCGAATCCCAGCGGCACGCCGCCAAGCAGTGCGGAGCCGCAGTCGGGCCCCATCACGAAGAGACCGCGCGCCGCCGCCTCGCGCTTGAGCGCGATCTCGGTGTCGACCGGCACGTTGTCGCTGAAGAGCATGACGTGCAGCCCGGCGGCGAGGGCGCGCCGGGCCTCGGCCCCGGCGTAGATGCCGGGCACCGAGATCAGCGCCAGCGATGCGTCGGGCAGCACGGCGAGCGCGCCGGCCAGCGTGCGCGGGTGCGCGCGGCCCGCCGGCACCGGCGTGCGCGAGACGGCGAGCGCGGCGTCGACGGCGTCGCGGGCGGCCCGGGCACCCGCCTCGTCGTCGGCGCGCACGGCGATGACGAGATCGGCGGGCGCCGCGCTCTCACCGTCGGCGGCGAGCAGGCCCGCCTGGGCCAGCACCGCCCGGTTCGGCGGCGTGCCCATCATCACGGCGGCGCGGCGGACGCCGGGCACGGCTTCGAGGTCACGGGTGAGCCGCATCAGCGTGACGGAGTCCTGATAGAAGCTGCGCCGAACGAAGTTCCAGACTGGCACGGTTATCGAGGCGTGACCCGGCTCCGCCGGGGCGCGACGAGCGTCGGGGGGCTTGGGGGCCAGTGCGGGGCCCCCATCATTTAGGAATGGTAATCCCGTACGCGCGGATCTTCCGGTAGAGGTGGCTGCGTTCGATGCCGAGGCGCTCGGCGGTGCGCGTCATGTTCCAGTCCTGCGCGCGCAGCTCGGCCAGGATGTACGCGCGCTCGAAGTTGTCGCGCGCTTCCTTGAGCGGCTTGCCGTCGGCCAGCGCCGGCGGCTCGTCCTTGGCCCGCAGCGGCGGCGGCAGCTCGTCGGGGCCGATGGCGTCGCCGGGGACCATGATGACCAGCCGCTCCACCATGTTGCGGAGCTCGCGCACGTTGCCGGGCCAGTCGTAGGTCATGAAGTAGGTGAGGGCGGCCGGCGCGACCGCCTTCAGCCGCTTGCCGTTGCCCGCGCAAAAGACGCGGATGAAGTGCTCGACCAGCGCCGGCACGTCCTTCTTGCGCGAGCGCAGCGAGGGCACCTCGATCGGGATGACGTTGAGCCGGTAGTAGAGGTCCTCGCGGAAGGCGCCGGCCGTGATCATCGCCGGCAGATCCCGGTTGGAGGCGGCGATCACGCGGACGTCGACCTTGAGGGTGTCGCGGCCGCCGACGCGCTCGAACGCCTGCTCCTCCAGCGCGCGGAGGACCTTGGCCTGGGTCTTCAAGGACATGTCGCCGATCTCGTCGAGAAACAGCGTGCCGCCGTCGGCGGCCTCGAACTTGCCGCGCCGGCGGGCGAGGGCGCCGGTGAAGGCGCCGCGCTCGTGGCCGAACAGCTCCGACTCGATCAGCTCCTCGGGGATGGCCGCGCAATTGACCTCGACGAACGGCCGCTCGCGGCGGGCCGACAGCGTGTGGATCGCCCGGGCCACCAGCTCCTTGCCGCTGCCGTTCTCGCCGTGGATCAGCACGCGCCCGCTGGTCGGCGCCGCGGTGGCGATCTGCTCGCGCAGCGCGCGCATCGGCTCGCTGTCGCCGATGATCTCCGTGCGCTCGTCCAGGCGCTCGCGCAGCGAGGCGTTCTCACGCTCCAGCCGTCCGTGCTCCAGCGCGCGCGTCACCGTGATCAGCGTCTTCTCGAGCGAGAGCGGCTTCTCGATGAAGTCGTAGGCGCCGAGCCGGGTGGCCTTCACGGCGGTTTCGATCGTGCCATGGCCGGAGATGATGACCACGGTCGCCTCCGGGCGCAGCCGCTTGAGCTCGGCCAGCGTCTCGAGGCCGTCCATGTGCGGCATCCAGATGTCGAGGAACACGACGTCGGGCGTCTCGTCGGCCACGGTCTTGAGAGCGTCGGCGCCGTTGCCGACGGCGCTCACGCGGTAGCCTTCGTCCTCGAGGACGCCCCGCAGCGCCTTCTGGATCGCCCTCTCGTCGTCGACGATCAGGATGTGCTCTCCGGCCATGCGCTCACGCCTCCACGGTGGCGGGCGTGCGGGCCACCGGCAGCTCGATGGTGAAGCGGCTGCCGTGGGGCTCGTGGTCCTCGACGAAGACGGCGCCGCCGTGCTCGGTGGCGATCTCGCTCACGATCGGCAGGCCCAGCCCCATGCCGGTGACCTTCGTCGAGAAGTGCGGCAGGAAGAGCTTGTCGCGGTCCTCCAGCGGCACGCCGGGGCCGGTGTCGCTGACCACGATGCGGACGCGCGCGGTCTCCGGCACGTACACGGTTTCGAGACCGACCTCGCCGGTGCCGCCGACGGCCTCCACGGCGTTGTCGACGAGGTTGAGCACCGCGCGCTTGATGTGGTCGGGATCGACCTCCAGCAGCGGCAGGTCGTCGGCCTGGTGCGTGAGGACGGTCAGGCCGGGATGCGACTCGCGGTACAGCGCGGCCACCGTCTCGAGCAGCGGCCGTACGTCGGTCGGCTTCGGCACGAAGGCCGGCATCCGGGCGAAGCGCGAGAACTCGTCGACCAGCCGGCGCAGCCCGTCGACCTCCTGGATGATCGTCTCCGTGCACTCGTGCAGGAGCCGGCGCTCGTCGGGGTCGTCGCCGGCCAGCCGACGACGCAGCCGCTGGGCCGACAGCTGGATCGGCGTCAGCGGGTTCTTGATCTCGTGGGCGATGCGCTGGGCGACCTCGCGCCAGGCGGCCAGCCGCTGGGCCTTGAGCAGCTCGGTGAGGTCGTCGAAGACCACGACGGCGCCGGCGTACTCGCCGGCCTCGCCGCGCAGCGTGGTGGCGGCGGCCAGCAGCGAGAGGTTGGCCGAGCCGCGCCGCAGGTGCAGCTCGATCGCCGCGCTGCCGGCCCGCGGGCGGCGCGTGCGCTGCACGAGGTTGACGATGTCGCGCACGTCGGGCCCGGCGAAGATCTCCTCCAGCAGGCGGCCGACGCTGGCCGCCTCGGCCACGCCGAACATGCGGGCAGCCGCGCGGTTGATCGTGGTCACGCGCCCGAGCGGGTCGAACGACATCACGCCGGTGGTGATCGCCTCCAGCACGGTCTCGATGTAACGTCGGCGATCCTCGAGCTCGGTGTGCTTGTCCTGGAGGTCGATGTAGGCCTCTTCGAGCTGGCGCTTGGACTGGGCCAGGTCGTCGGTCATGCGGTTGAAGGACTCCACGAGCGCGCCGATCTCGTCGTCGCCGCGGGCCTGCACCTTGTAGGCGAGGTTGCCGGCCGCCACCTCGCGAGTGCCCTCGGCGAGCTGCTCGATGGGCACGGTGATGCCGCGGGCCAGGTAGAGCGCGAACCACGTGAACGAGAAGACGACGATGAGGGTCATGAGCAGGAAGAGGAGGATGTAGATGCCCTTGATCGGGTTCTTGAGCAGCTTGAGCTGCTTGTACTCGCGGAACGCCTGGGAGATCCCGCGGACCTTCTGCTCCAGCCGCTCGGTGACGTGGCTGCCCACGACCACCGCCCCCGCGACCTGCCGCTCGCCGCCGCGCGACGACCAGATGGGCGTGACGGCCTCGATGAGATCGCCGGTGGCCAGCTCGCGCACCGTCGTGACCTCCTGGCCGCCGAGCCCACGCTTGAGCTCCGTCTCGCCGGGATCGCGCGTGGAGAGATCGCCGAGCACGGGGTCCCGCAGGTGGACGAGCTCCTGGCCCCCCGGGCCGTAGACGGTGATCGTGCTGAGCGACAGCAGGTCCTGTTGCTCGGTCAGCAAGGCGACCAGCGCTTCGCGCCGATCATCGGCCAGCAGGCCGTCGCGGTCGATGACGCGGGCGAGGTGCTGACCGTCGCGCAGAGCGGTGCGCTCGAGGTTGTTGTAGTACGTCTGGGCGACGGCCAGGGCCTGATCGAGCGGCCGCTCGACCTGCGGCTTGAACCACCCCTCGATCGACTTGTTGATGAAGTTCGACGCGATCACGAAGATCAGCGCGGCCGGCGTCACCGACAGCAGCAGGAACGCCAGCACGAGCTTGGCGCGGAAGCGGGCGCCGATCACCTTCTGCCGCCGCTCGAACCAGACCTTGACCAGGTTGCGGAACAGCAGGAGCAGCAGCAGGAGGAAGACGATCAGGTTCAGGTTGAACAGGGCGAAGATGACGATGTTGGAGGCGACCGGGATCTCCGGCGCGAAGATACCGAGGTCGAAGGCGGTCGCCCCGCCGATCAGCAGCAGGAAGGCGGCGATGATGACCAGGTTGCGCTTGCGACGGCTCTGATCGCTGAGCAGCGGCATCGCTACTGCACCCGCGTGATGGTGCGGAACTCCGACTGGCGCATCGTCTCCTCGGCGGTGCCGGCCATGCGCGTGACGAACGTGTTGTCGCCGTTGAGCGCCGCCTCGGCGTGCACGCGCACGTAGATGACGTCGGTCGGGTTCATCGTCCCGGCCGGGGTGAGCTTGAGCCCGCGCAGCTCGGACAGCACCCGCTGGGCATCGCGGGCGTCGCGCGTCACGTGCGGAGCCCGCGTCTCGCCCTTGAGCGACGTCACCTTGTAGTCCTTGGTGACGACGTTGTAGGCGAGCTGGCGCTCGACGATGCGAGCCAGCAGCCGGACGTCACGCCAGTATCGGTTGTACTGCCACAGCTCCACCGTGTAGCGCACGTGCGTGGGGATGCCGCTCTGGATGCCCTCCTGGAAGGTGTCGGGGATGGCGCCCAGCAGCGACACGTTGACGGTGAGCTCGTGGTCGTTGAGAAAGACGTCCAGGTCGCTGATGCGAAGGTCCGCGCTCGCCGGGGCGGCGAGCGCGAGGACCACCGCCGCCAGCGCCACCGCTCCCAGCGACCGCACGCAAATGACGGCACCCATTGAACACCGCATTATAGCGCCGACGATCACCCCGCCACGCCGACCCGAGCGCCCCCGCTAAGCCAGGGCGTGGCGAGCGTGTGGGGGGGTGGGCCCCGGATCTTCGGCGCGCGTTACCGAGGAGCGCCCCGGCTAGGCCGGGGCGTGACGAGCGTGTGGGGGTGTGGGGGCCATTTCGTGGCCCCCCTGCTAAGCGGTGGCGGGCGCGAAGCCGTCGACGGCGTCGCGCGTGGCGGCGACGCGGAGGGCGGCGCCGGCCGGGCGGCGCTCGAGGCCGAGCGCCCGCTGGATCGCCACCACGAGCTCGAAGTTGAGCGCGTGGCCGGCGTTGCGCGCGATGACGTGTCCCTGGATCGGCCGGCCGAGCAGGGCGAGGTCGCCGATGAGATCGAGCACCTTGTGGCGCACGAACTCGTCACGGTAGCGCAGGCCGTTCAGCGTGCCGCGCTTTCCGACGACGATCGCGTTTTCGAGGGAGCCGCCGAGCGCCAGGCCGTGCTTGCGCATGGCGCCGAGATCCTTCAGGAAGCCGTAGGTCCGGGCCGGCGCGTAGTCCTCGACGAACGAGTCCTCGGTCGGGACACACGACAGCGCCTGCGTGCCGATCGCCGGGTGATCGTTGTCGAGCGTGTAGCTGATGCGAAACTCCGGCGCCGGCAGGATCTGGATCCAGCGGTTGCCGTCGCCTGCGCGCAGCGACTGACGGATGGCCACGGGTCGGCGCCGCGCGCCCTGGGTCGTGCGGCCGGCCGCCGTGAGCACCGCGACGAAGGGCTTGGCGCTGCCATCCATCGCCGGCACCTCGCAGCCGTCGACGACGACCTCGAGGTTGTCGATGCCGAGTCCGGCCGCCGCCGCCATCAGGTGCTCGACGGTCTGAATGCGGGTGCCGTTACGACCGAGCGTCGTCGCGTAGTGCGAATCGACGACGCTGTCGGGCGAGGCGGGGATCGGCTCGCCATGGGCGCCGGCGCGGAAGACGATGCCCGAATCTGCCGGGGCCGGGGAGAGCGTGACCTTCACCGGCTTTCCCGAGTGCAACCCGACGCCCTCGACCGCGACCGACCTCCGGATGGTCTGCTGTCGCATGCCGGGACCAGTGGACGAGCAACGTCGATGCCACACCGGCGCTGCGGTTGTAAAGTATAGAAAAACATGGCTTGAGCTCGTTTGGACGGCAGCGCTGCTCGCTGAAACGTCGCTGAGATGACACGCCGTTTCGCTGCCAGAGTCTCGTTTATGAGACAGCGCGGCCCTCAGACATCGACGATGACTTTGACCTCGTGGACGCCGTTGCGGACGGCGACCTTCACCTCGTGATACGTCGCCCCCTTCACGACCGTGCCGACGCGATGGCGGGCCGGGTCGAGCGGCTCGCCGTGGAGCACACCGTGGGCGAGCGTGTCCGTGCAGACCGAGAGCTCCACGTCATGCACCACGAAGCCCTCGATGTCGTGAACGTAGAGGCACTCGTCGATCCACGCCACCAGCAGCGCCTCGGCGCCGTCGGCCTGGGCGCGCACCTCGCGTCGCTCGCGCGGCTCGACCTCGGCGGGCATCACGATCAGCGCGAACACGCCGAGCGTCGCCTGCGCGAGGGCCTGCGCCCGCGTCGCCCCCCACGCGCGCACGCCGACGTCGGCCTCGACCTCGAAGTGCTCCCAGCCGGCCGCGCTCATCGCAGATCGCCGAAGCGGGACTGGAGAATGGCCACGATCGCCGGCCCCGCGGTCTCGGTTCGCACGACGCGCGGTCCGATCGACGTGACGACGAACTGGCGGGCGCGGGCGGCGTCGATCTCGCGTGCGGCGAGCCCACCCTCGGGCCCAACGATCACCGCGATCGAGCGCGGCGACCCGGCGGCGCTCAGCGCCTCGCCCAGAGGCGCGCCGCCACCCTCCCACAGACAGAGCGCCAGGTCGACCGGCTCGGCAGCGGCGAGCCACTCGGCGAGCGGGCGCGGCGGCTCCACCTCCGGAATGACCGCGCGCCCGCACTGCTTGGCCGCCTCGCGGGCGACTCG
>VBPC01000321.1 GCA_005887895.1 Candidatus Rokuibacteriota bacterium | reverse complement strand
GACGCTCGTGGCCAGCGGCGTCTTCGCCGCGCTGGCGCTGCGGGGCAGCGGGCTCGGCTTCGTCATGATCACGGTGGCGCTCGGCCAGATCGTGTGGGGCGTCGCCTACCGCTGGATCAGCCTCACCAACGGCGACAACGGCATCACGATCCAGGGGCGGCCGCGCCCGTTCGGGCTCTCGCTGGCCTCGCCGCCGGCGTTCTACTGGGCGACGCTCGCCGTGTTCCTGGTGGCGCTCGGCTCGATGGCGGTGTTCGTCCGCTCGCCGTTCGGCGCCAGCGTGCGCGGCACCCGCGACCAGCCGCGACGCATGAACGCGCTCGGCTATCACGTGTGGATGATCCGATTCCTGGCGTTCGTCTTCTCGGGCTTCTGGAGCGGCGTGGCCGGCGTCCTCTATCTGTACTACAACCAGTTCGTGAGCCCCCAGGCCGTCGCGCTCACCGCCTCGGCCGAGGCGCTGCTGATGGTGATCGCCGGCGGCACCGCCACGCTGCTGGGCCCGATCGCCGGCGCCGCGCTGGTCGTCGTCATGAAGAACGTGGCCAGCGCCTACATCGAGCGCTGGAACTTCGTCCTCGGCGCCATCTTCGTCGCCATCGTCGTCTTCATGCCGGAGGGACTCGTCCCGGGCACGGTCCGGCTGGCGCGATGGGCCCTCGCGCGCGGACGATGACCGCGCGGGCGATCGAGGAGCGCCACGGGTTCCCCGGGGCGCTCCGAGCGTTGAGGGGTGGGGGGGGCCATGTCGCGGCCCCCCACGTGCAATGAGCGCGCTGGCCGTCCGCGGGCTCGACAAGTCGTTCGGTGGGCTGCGGGTGACGTCGTCAGTCGACCTCGAGGTCGAGCCGGGCGAGCGCCGGCTGATCATCGGCCCCAACGGGGCCGGCAAGACGACGCTGTTCAACCTCATCACGGGGGAGCTGCGCCCCGACCGCGGCGCCATCACGCTCTTCGATCGCGACATCACGCGCATCCCCAGCCGCCGGCGCGCCCACCTGGGCCTGGCCCGCACCTACCAGATCATCACGCTGTTCCCGCGCGAGACGCTGCTCGGCAACGTCACGCTCTCGCTGCTCGGGCTGTCGCGACTGCGCTGGAATCCGTGCGTGGCGCTGCGGCGCCAGGCCGGGCTGGTGGCGCGGGCGCACGAGGTGCTGGCGCGGGTCGGGCTCGAGAGCCTCGCCGAGCGGCCGCTGGCCCAGACCTCCTACGGCGAGCGCCGCCGCGTCGAGATCGCCATGGCGCTGGCCCAGCGCCCGCGCATCCTGCTGCTCGACGAGCCGTTCGCCGGCCTGTCGACCGAGGAGCGCCGCGACGTCCTCCGCCTGGTCGCCGGCATTCCGCGCGAGGTGACGATCGTCATGATCGAGCACGACATGGACGTCGCCCTCGACTTCGCCGAGCGGATCACGGTGCTGCACTTCGGCGAGGTCGTGGTCGAGGGCACCCGGGCCGAGGTCGTCGCCCACCCGCGCACGCGCGAGATCTACCTCGGTGAGTGACGCGCTGGCGCTGACCGAGATCGACGCGTTCTACGGGGACAGCCACGTGCTGCACCGGGTGTCGTTCCGTCTCGGCGAGGGCCGACTGCTGGGCCTGCTCGGTCGCAACGGCGCCGGCAAGTCGACCTCGATGAGCGTCACCGTCGGCCTGCTGCCGCCGCGGCACGGCGCCGTCACGGTGTACGGCAGCGCGGTGACCGGTCGCGCCCCCGAGGCGATCGCCGCCCAGGGCGTCGCGCTGGTGCCGCAGGGCCGGCGGATCTTTCGCAGCCTGACGGTGCGCGAGAACCTGGTGGTCGCCGGCCGGGCGCCGCGCGGCGGCCTGCCGGCGCTGTGGAGCCTGGAGGCGGTGTACGGGATGTTTCCGCGCCTGCGCGAGCGCCACAGGCAGATCGCCGGCTCGCTCTCCGGCGGCGAGCAGCAGATGCTGGCGATCGGGCGGGCGCTGATGGCCAACCCGCGCGTGCTGCTGATGGACGAGCCGTCGGAGGGTCTCGCCCCGCAGATCGTGGCCGAGGTCATGGCCACGATCCGACGGCTCAAGGCCCAGGGCCTGTCGATCGTGCTCGTCGAGCAGAACGCCAAGCTGGTGTTCGACGTCGCCGACGACATCGTCGTGCTCAACAGCGGCCGCGTCGTCCTCGAAGGCTCGGCCGCCGACCTCAGGCGGGACGGCGTCGACCTGCGGCAGCATCTGGGTGTTTATTGACGTGGGGGCCCCGATATGGCCCCCCACACCCCCCATATGTTCGGACCGCCCCGGCTCCGCCGGGGCGGTCCTCTAGGCCGCGCGAGAAAGCGCGTGATGGCAGAATGCCGGATAGCGTGGATCCTTCCTTCAGCGGTTATCACCGCCGCGACGTACCGGCGGCCGATCCGGAGCTGACGCGGGTCGGGCCGGGGACGCCGGGCGGCGAGTACCTGCGGCGCTTCTGGCAACCGGTGGCGCTCGGCCGCGAGGTCGGCGAAGCGCCGCTGCGCGTGCGAATCCTCGGCGAGGACCTCGTCGTCTTCCGCGATCGCGGCGGGCGCGTGGGGCTGCTGCATTTGCACTGCGCGCATCGGGGGACGTCGCTCGAGTTCGGGATCCCGGTCGAGCGCGGGCTGCGGTGCTGCTATCACGGCTGGGTGTACGACGTCGACGGGCGCTGCCTGGACACGCCGGGCGAGCCGCGCGGCAGCCGGCTCAAGGAGCGCGTCTGGCAGGGCGCGTACCCGGTCCACGAGTTCACGGGGCTGGTCTTCGCGTACCTCGGGCCGCCCGAGCGCCGGCCGGCCTTCCCGGTCTTCGACAGCTACGACGTGCCCGGCCACCGGCTCATGCCGGCGGCGAAGTTCACGCTGCCGTGCAACTGGCTCCAGGTGAAGGACAACAGCATGGACCCGGTGCACACCGCGTTCCTGCACGCGCTCAGCAGCGGCTACCAGTTCACCGAGGCCTTCGGCGTCGTGCCCGAGCTCGACTGGGAGCTGACCGAGGCGGGCATGGTGTACATCGCGACGCGCCGGGTCGGCGATCTGGTGTGGGTGCGGGTGGCCGACTTCATGCCGCCCAACATCCACCAGTTCACCCGCGAGATCGAGGACGCTCGTGAGGTGAAGGCGGGCACGCGGCCGCTGATCATCCGCTGGGCGGTGCCGAACGACGACACGCAGACCACGAATTTCGAGCTGGCCCAGGTCGATCCGGCGTGGGGCCTTGCGCCCGAGGCGGTGGCCCGGCCGGGCTTCGGGCAGTCCAACGATCGGCCGTACGCCGAGCGCCAGCGCCATCCGGCCGACTTCGACGCCCAGTCGAGCCAGCGGCCGATCGCCGTCCACGCCCTCGAGCATCTCGCGTCGACGGACCGCGGCATCATCATGCTGCGTCGGATC
>VBPC01000320.1 GCA_005887895.1 Candidatus Rokuibacteriota bacterium | reverse complement strand
TCGAGGCATGGCATCTGGGCGTGATCGGCGTGGCGCTCATCGCCTTCAACCACGTATCTGCTCTGGCAGGCTCTACGTGTACTGCCTTGGGCATCTGGATTGCGGCGCTCGGCACGGTTGGCGTGACTGGGTAACTGCGTGTTCTCTTGGACGAAGTGAAGCCGGGCCAGCGCCCACTTTGAAGCTCGGGGTGCAAGAAACAGCGTCGAGGCCCCGAGATGCTATGCTCCTTGGCCGTGGGCGACCAAACCGCCATCGAGTGGACCGATGCGACGTGGAACCCTGTCACCGGCTGCACCAAGATCAGCCCCGGGTGTAAGCATTGCTATGCGGAACGGCTCGCCGTTCGGCTCCAAGCGATGGGGAATCCGCGATACCGCCGCGGGTTCGCCGTGACCGTCCACCCTGACCAACTCAGTCTGCCTCTACGGTGGCGAGAGCCGCGGCGCATCTTCGTAAACTCCATGTCCGACCTGTTCCATGAGGACGTACCCGACTCGTTCATCCGCCGCGCCTTCGACGTCATGGCAGAGGCGCGCTGGCACGTTTTCCAGGTCTTGACGAAGCGATCACGGCGACTGGCCGAGCTTGCGCCGCGGCTGCCGTGGCCGTCAAACATCTGGCAGGGCGTCTCAGTCGAGAATGCCCGCTACACCCGGCGCATAACTGACCTCGTGAAGGTTCCCGCTGCCATCCGCTTCCTCTCGATCGAGCCTCTCCTCGGGCCGATCGCCGATCTACCGCTCGCTGGGATCGCTTGGGTAATCGTCGGCGGCGAGAGCGGGCCGGGGCACCGCCCCATCCGGGCGGAGTGGGTTCGCTCGATTCGCCACCAGTGCTCGGATGCCGAGGTCGCGTTCTTCTTCAAGCAGTGGGGGGGCCGAACGCCGAAGGCAGGGGGACGGGTGCTCGATGGTCGTGAGTGGAATGAGATGCCGAATGTCGGACAGTTACAACCGAGGGAACGTGACCTTGACCTTGTCGGCCATCGTGGGCTTCCCGTTGCGCCATGGACGTCCTGACGCCGGAGGATTGGCCCTGACGCTATCATCCGCCTCTAGCCGCCGAAGCGCCTCCTTGTAGTTCTTCTCGATGAACCGGCCATCACCGCTGTGGGTCTCGAAGACATGGCGAACCGTGAGGGTCTTGCCCGCAAGATCGGTGAGGAGCTTCTCAGCCAGCTTGTCGATTGGGCTCGTGTCTGGCAGTTCCGGTTGGGATTCGTCTCGCGGCCGGGGATCGTAGGTGAAGGACGCCACTCCATCGACGTGCCGCGAACTCACGCCCGCCATGACCTCCCGCATGATCTCGACGCCCTTGAAGTCCTTCGTAACGAAGATCAGGTAGTGACTCGTCCGACCCTGGCGGTCAGCGTCGGTGCTGCTGCGCGTGTACGCCCGGTGGATGCCGCAGGCGGGGGCGCTCATGTCACCGGCCGCCACCCTGCTGCCACCGGAAGCCGTCCAGGCCGCTGAGAGCGGGGGCGTCAGTGCGGGCTAACTACCTCAGCACGCAGAACCCTTGCGCCTCGATGCCGAGGGCGACGTTGAACTTGCTGCGGAAGTTCTCGAGGGCGACGGCGGCGGTGAGCTCGACGATCTGCGGTTCGGTGAAGTGCTTGCGCACGCGCGCGAAGAGCGGACTGGTGGCGGCCTCGGCCACTGCCCTCACCTTGTCCTCCGTCGCCCCCGCTCGCATCCCCCGGGATGCGTTGATGTCCATTCAGAAGGGACAGCCGTTGATGAGGGCGACCCGGAGGTAGACGAGCGCCAGCAGCTGCGCAGGCACGAGGCCCGAGCGCTCGACGGCCATCGAGAGCTGCTTGGCCGCCTTCATGATCCCGGGCGTGTGGGCCTGGATCTTGGTCGGGTTGAGGACGAAGCCGAAGAGCTCCTGCTCGCGCGCGAACGTCTCCTTCAGGGTGGGGTCGTGGCCGGGCTCTTCGATCTCGCGGATACGTGGCATGGCCGAATTATACCGTCAGCGTCGTCCCCCTTCGCGGGAGAGGTAGTGCTCGACCGAGGGCAGCGCCTCGAGCACGACATTGCCGACGATCGTCAGGCTCTCGGCCGAGACCTTGTCGAGCGTGTCGTCGGCCGTGTGCCACGGCGGGAAGTCGAAGTCGATGAGGAGGGTGGCGGGCACGCCGAGCTTGAGGAACGGCACGTGGTCGTCCTCGACCGGCATCGGGTCGCGGAGGAAGTGCCGGCCGTAGCCGAGCCGGGCGGCGGCGTCCCAGACGATGTCGGTCAGCCACGGCGCCGAGTAGGACTCGCGGCGGATGTTGAGGTCGCGATCGCCGATCATGTCCACCAGGATGAGCGCGCGCGGCAGCCGCTTGGCGCGCGCCAGCTCGGCGGCCAGCCGCCGCGAGCCGTAGAGGCTGTCGCGCTCGGTCCACGACTCGCGCGCCTCCTCGCCGTCGAACCACACGAGCCAGTGCGTGTAGTCGCGCGGGCGGGTGGCGAGGCGGCGGGCCAGCTCGAGCAGGAGCGCCGTGCTCGAGCCGCCGTCGTTGGCGCCGACGAAGCGAAAGTCCTTGAAGTACTTCGTGTCGTAGTGACCGGCGACCATCACGACGTCGGGCCGCCGTCCCGGCAGCACGGCGACGATGTTCGCCATGGACAGCCGGCCGTGCGGCGTCTCGGCGTCGAACGGCTTCAGCTGCACCTGCACGCCCGCGAGCTTCTTCAGCTCACCGACGATGTACTCGCGCGCGCGCTGGCCGCCCGGCGAGCCCGCCGGCCGCGGGCCGATCGCCACCAGCCGCTCGAGATCCCGGAAGGCCGCCTTGCCGTCGAACGCCGGCTCGGCGGCGACGACGGCCGCGCCGCCCAGCAAGGCGAGGCCCAGCAACAGCGCGCGCCCGCGCGCCCTCACGGCTTGAGGCCGACCGCGCCGTAGTACGTCATCGTGAACACGAAGCTGCCGGCGGCGACCTGGGCGCTGAAGCCGTCGAGCCATTGCTGCGCGGTGGCCGCGTCCACGAGCCCGAACTCCACCGCGTAGGCGGCGCGCCGCTCCAGGAACGTCTTGGTCCACGGCTCCAGAGTGGTGTCCTGGAAGAAGTCGGTCAGCAGACGCACGCGCTCGAGGCCGGCCGCGCGCAGCAGCCCCGGCAGCCGCCGACCGCTGTACGGCTCCTCGTAGAGGTGGCGCACGACGCCGTCGAGGACGTGGTCGGTGAGCTCACGGTCCGGGTGCGTGACGGCCAGCATGCCGAAGTCCTGGTCCTGCAACCCGATGCGGCCGCCGGGCCGCGTCACGCGGGCCATCTCGCCCACGACCGCGGCGGCATCGGCCACGTGCAGGATGACGGTGACGGCGAGCGCGACGTCGAAGCGGCGCGCCGCGAACGGCAGCCGCCCGCCCTCGGCGTGGCGGAGCGTGATGCGCGTGCGCGCTGCGGCGGGCCGGCAGAGGCGTCGGGCGGCGCTGAGCACGGTGCGACTGCGATCGACGCCGACGACCTCGCCGCGACGGCCCACGAGCGCCGCCAGGTCGCGCACGACGACGCCGCTGCCACAGCCGACTTCGAGGACGCGGTCCCCACGCCGCACGGGAAGGAAGCGGAGGAAGCGGCGGCGGAGGCGCATCTGCGCCGGCGTGGCGCCGCGGGCCTCGAGGCCCGCGATCATCGTCCGAACGTTGGGCTGGGCGTCGAGGACGCGCCAGGGATCGCGCTCGACCACCGCGGAAGGGCTCAGCCGCTGAAGCGGCTGGCGCAGTCGGCGCTGCAGAAATAGCGCGGCCCGGCCGCCGTCTGACGGCTCACCGCGCGGGAGCGAACGACGTAAGTCTGGCAGACAGGGTCCTTCACCAGCTCGTCGCTCGACACGCGCCGCCGCGGCGGGCCCGTCATCGAGCGGCCGCGCACGACCGGAATGAGCAGGATGATCGCGACCACGAGCCACAGCGCGAGGGCGGCGACCCGCACCGGGCTCAGCGCTCCGGCTTGATCGACACCGCCCGCAGGAACTCCTTGTCCTGCGCGGTCAGCTCGGCGGAGAACGTGCCGCGGCTCTTGCCGCCGGCGAAGAAGATGCCGGTGTCGGCGCCGCGCTTGAGGATCTCCTGCACCGCGTCCCGGGCGGCGTCGGTGGCGGCCAGCGAGGCCTCGATCGTCATGACGAGCTTCTTCAGCAAGGCGTCGACGTGACGTTCCTTCGGCATGGGACCCTACGATACCATACGGGCGCGATGGCCTCGTGGACCCCGCTCGACTCGACCGTCCGCTACACCCACGGAAGGCTGGCGCTGCGGGAGGATACGTGGCGGTTGCCTGACGGCTCCGAGCGCGTGTACCCCGTCCTGGTCGTCGGTCCCTGCGTGGGCGTCCTGCCGTTCGTCGAGCCCGGTCGCGTGCTGGTCGTGCGACAGTACCGGCACCTGCAGCGCGGCGCGTCGTGGGAGCTGCCCGGCGGCGGCGTCCTGCCCGGCGAGGAGCCGCTCGCCGCCGCCCAGCGCGAGTTGCGCGAGGAAGGTGGCTACCGGGCCGGCCGACTGGAGCCGCTGACTCACTTCTATCCGGCGAACGCGTACCTCGACGAGATCGGCTACTGCTTCGTCGCCACCGATCTCGTGCCGGATCCCCTGCCCGCCGACGACGACGAGTTCTTCGAGCGCCGGGTCTTCCCGTTCGCCGATCTGGTCGGCATGGCGCTGAGCGGCGAGATCACCGAGTCCTACTCGAAGGTGGCGATCCTCCAGTACGCGCTCGCCGCCGGCCGCTGAGCCGGCCATCCCGCGCGTGACACCTTTCGGTGGCACGGAATCCGCACCGTCGCTGTCGCGGCCGCCCCGCGGCGGCCCGAGGA
>VBPC01000318.1 GCA_005887895.1 Candidatus Rokuibacteriota bacterium | reverse complement strand
TCGGTGTGATGTTCGCGGTGACGCGCCTTGCACTTTTCGCGCTGGTCGGCGAAGCCGCGCTGCTCTGGCTGCTGCTGCGCCGGGCGTGGATCGCCGCGCTCGTCCCCGTCCTCATCGTCGCCACAGCGTTGATGCTCTATCCGTACGCGTCGCTCGGGCCGGCGGTCGATCGCAACCTCAACGAGGTGAAGCGCACGCACTGGCAGTGGGCCATCTCCGGCAGCGACAGCTCCGCGCAGGAGCACTACGGCTTTCTTGCCGCGGACCTCAAGTTCGACCTCCAGCACCCGCTCGGCCTGGGGACCGGCGCCTCGACCGCCCGGTACGGTCAGCTGGTGGGGACCGGCGAGAGCGCGGTGCTGGGGATGTTCGGCGACCTGGGCATCGCCGGCGGCGCGCTGTACGTCCTCTTCTACTTGCTCGCCATCTGGAACGGCTGGCGCGCCTATCGCTCCCTGCCCCGCGATTCCCTCGCGGTGGCGCTGCCCCTGACCGCGCTGGTCGGCGGCCTGGCCTTGCTCCCGGTCACCGTGACCAGCGACGTCTGGGGCGATCTTTCCGTCACATACCTTTTATGGTGGGCGGCCGGGGCGAGCGCCACGCTCGCGTCCCGGCGGTCGGCAAGCCCGGCCGTGGCCAGGACGCCGGTCGTGCCGAGCCCGATCCGACCCGTGGCTTGAGCATGGCGCCGATCTCCGTCGCCTTCGACATGACGTTCGCGAACCGCAACCGTGGAGGGTCAGGCGCCTACGCCCGGTCCCTGGTGGATGCGCTGCGCGAACAGGGCGAGATCGCTCCCAGGGTCATCTCCGGTCCACAGAGGTCCAACTTCCCCGCCACCATGCGCTGGCTGGTCAGGGGCGCCCACGACACGCTCGCCGCCGACCCGCCGGCGCTCCTGCACTGCCCGAGCTTCGTCACCCCGTGGGCGATCAAAGTCCCGGTCGTGGTCACCGTGCACGACGCGGCGTCCAAGCGCTTTCCAGCCGACCACCCACTCGAATGGCGCGTCTACGTCGACACGGTCATGCCGCGCCGCCTGCGGGCCGCGGCGCGGGTGATCGCCGGGAGCGAGTTCGGCCGCCGCGAGGTCATCGAGGCATTCGGCGTCAACCCGGACCGGGCCGTCGCCGTCCCCTACGGCCTGGACTCTCGCTTCCTCGACTACAAAGCCTCGCCGCAAGCCACCGACGCGAGCGGGCCGCTGCTCTTTCCCGGCGCCCCGATAGGCCGCAAGAACCTCGAGGCCGTGCTGGCGAGCATGGCCGCCGCGAGCCCGGACAGCGCCCTGGCCCGCGCCCGGCTCCAGATCTCGGGCGCCCGCGAGGCGGACTTCCCCTCGCACTCCAGGCTCGTCAACAACCTCGGGTTGAAATCGCGCGTCCAGTGGCTGGGCCAGGCGCCGGCCGAAGAGATGCCGGCGCTGTTCGCGCGCGCCTCAGTGCTCGTGTACCCGTCGCTGTACGAAGGCTTCGGCTTTCCGCCGCTGGAGGCCATGGCGGTCGGCACGCCGGTCGTCGCTTCGAACCGAGGGTCGCTGCCCGAAGTCCTAGGTGACGCCGCCCTGCTCATCGATCCGAACAACCAGCGAGCCCTTGGCGAAGCGCTCGAAGCCGTCCTCTCGAAACCCGAGGTGCGCGACAGGCTGCAGAGCGCCGGCCTGCGCCGGGCCAGACTCTACACCTGGGACTCGTGCGCCAGGAAGACGGCCGAGGTCTACCGAGAGGTCCTGGCGACGGCCGCCGTGCATTCGTGAGCAGGCCGGAGCGGGTCAACGTGCTCGGCGTCGGGGTGAGTCTGGTCAACATGGACCGGGCGCTCGACCAGATCGGCCGGCGGGTCCACAACCGGGAGAGGACCTACGTCTGCGTGTGCTCCGTCCACGGCGTGATGGAGTGCCAGAGGTCCGGCGAGCTGCGCCGCATCTTCAACTCGGCCGGCATGGTGACCCCCGACGGCATGCCGCTGGTGTGGCTGGCCCGGGGACGCGATCCGCAGGTCACCCGCGTTTACGGTCCCGACCTGATGCTGGCCGAGTTCCAGCGCTCCATCGCCGCAGGTCATCGACACTTCCTTTATGGAGGGGGCCCCGGCGTCAGTGCGCGGCTTGCGACAGCGATGCGGGAGAGGTTCCCTGGACTCGATGTGGCCGGCACGATGGAGCCGCCCTTTGCGCCGCTCGACCAGCTCGCGTCGCCGGAGACGGCGGCGGCCATCAACGCGACCCACCCCGACATCATCTGGGTGGGTATCAGCTCGCCGAAGCAGGAGCGCTGGATGGCGAAGATGCGGCCGCTCCGGGAGGCGCCGGTTCTGATCGGGGTCGGCGCGGCGTTCGACTTCCACAGCGGGATGGTCCGCCAGGCGCCGCACTGGATGCAGCGCTCGGGCCTGGAGTGGCTCTTCCGCCTGGTCACCGAGCCGCGGCGCCTCTGGAGGCGCTACCTGGTCAACAACCCGTGGTTCGTCTGGGCCCTGGCCCTGCAGCGCCTCGGCATCCGCAAATACGAGCTCGAGACTTGAAGCGCCGAGTCCTCCTGACCACGACCGCCTATCCCCCCTCGACCGGAGGCGCGCAGGCGAACGTGTTCGAGCTGCGGGAACGCCTGACCAACTTCGACGCCGACGTGCTGACGTTGTGGCTCCAGAACCGCAGCGACTGGCTGCTGGGAACGACGCTGAGGCTGGGTGGCCAGGGCCTCACGCAGGCTTCGCCTGGCGTCACCACCGTCGGCT
>VBPC01000071.1 GCA_005887895.1 Candidatus Rokuibacteriota bacterium | reverse complement strand
GACCGGCGGCCCACGGTAGCCGGCCACCACGACCCCGCCCTGATCGAAGCCGAGCAGGGCGATCGAGGCCTGCCGGACCCAGGTCAGCATGCGGGCCTGGGCAACCGCGTAGCGGATCTCGGACTCGCGCAGCGCGAGGACGCCCGGGTCGCGCCGCGGATAGACGGTCCGGCCGTCGCAGCTCACCCGGCGGCCGGCGCGCGCGAAGCTATCGGGCGCGACGACCGTGTAGCCCGCGTGCGCGAGGGCATCGGCCCAGCTCACGACGTCGTCGTCGAGGCCCGCGCAGCCGTGAGCGTAGACGACGAGCGGAATGGCGGTGCCGGCCGGCAGCCGGGCGGCGACCGCCTCCATCTCGGCGACGCGACGGCCGTTGACGGCGCCGGCCGGCAGCGCGCGCTCCGGCAGCCACAGCCGTCCGGAGCGCCACGTCGCCTCGAGCTGACTGTCGCTGCCGGCGGCCAGCGTGGCGCACCCGGCCGCGATGACGCCGAGGAGGAAGAGGCAGACGAGGCGCTCGGCGCTCAGAAGCGACCGTGCCGGCCCTCGCCGGCCGCGAACCGTCCGGCGCCCTCGCGCGTCTCGCCGGAGTCGATGGTGGCCTTGCCGAGCGCGAACTCGCGCGCCAGCGCGGCGTCGAGCGCGAGACCCTCCGACTCGTAGACCGAGCGCCGGTCGCTCAGCACGCAGCGGGCGGGGAACGCGGCGATCTCGCGGGCGAGCGCCTCGGCGGCGGCGCGCGACTCGCCGCGCGGCACCACGCGATTGACGAGCCCGATGCGCTCGGCCTCGCGCGCGTCCACCGGACGGCCGGTGAGGATGAGGTCGAGCGCGCGGCTGGTGCCGATGAGCCGCGGCAGCCGGACGGTGCCGCCGTCCACCAGCGGCACGCCCCAGCGGCGGCAGAACACGCCGAACACCGCGTCGTCCTCGGCCACGCGCAGGTCGCACCAGAGCGCCAGCTCGAGCCCGCCGGCCACCGCGTAGCCGGCGACGGCGGCGATCACGGGCTTGGCCAGCGTCATGCGCGTCGGTCCCATCGGGCCGTCGCCGTCGGGGGCCAGGCGATTGCCGCGCTCCGTCGCGATGGCCTTGAGATCGGCGCCGGCGCAGAAGGTCCCGCCGGCGCCCCACAGCACGGCCACGCGCGCCTCGCCGTCGGCCTCGAACGCGCGGAAGGCGTCGGCCAGCG
Source organism: Candidatus Rokuibacteriota bacterium (assembly GCA_005887895.1). Taxonomy (GTDB): domain Bacteria; phylum Methylomirabilota; class Methylomirabilia; order Rokubacteriales; family CSP1-6; genus AR5. The sequence goes on along the minus strand of VBPC01000071.1, from coordinate 9,850 downwards.
CCCGCGCCGTCGGCCGGTCAACGGCATTGCGGGCCGCCGGACGCTCGAGCACGACGGTGGTGACCGGGCCGGCGCGCTCGACGCGGACGCTCACGCGGCCGTTACCGCGCGCGGAGCCGGCGGGCCGCCTCGGCGCGCATCTGCTGCATCGCGCGCGTCTCCTGGTCCGAGTAACGCTCCTCGGTCCACGGGTCGGCGTTCATGTGATAGCCGTTCTGCTCCCAGAAGCCGGGCGGGTTGACGTCGAGGAACTCGAAGGCGCGCAGCCACTTGCTCGACTTCCAGAAGTACAGGCTCGGCAGCACCAGGCGCATGGGGCCGCCGTGATCGGGCTCGAGATCGCGCCCGTTGTGCTTGAGGGCCAGGATCACGTCGTCGCCCCGCAGGGCCTCCAGCGAGGTGTTCGTCGTGTAGTCGGGATCCGCGTGCTGCAGGACCCAGCGGGCCTCGGGTCGCGGGCGGACCTGCTCGAGGATGACCCGAGCGGGCACGCCCTCCCACTCGTTGTCGAGCTTCGACCAGCGCGTCACGCAGTGGACGTCGGAGCGCACCGTCCCGCGCGGCAGCTTCACGAACTCGTCCCAGCGCCACGTCATCTCGCGCTCGACCAGGCCGAAGCAGCGAAACGTCCAGCGGGCCGGATCGAAGCGCGGCGTCCGGCCGTAGGTGAGCACCGGCCACTTCGTCGTGAGCTGCTGGCCGGGCGGCACCCGGCTGGCCACCGCGGGATCGATGTCCTTGGCCATTGGCGCTCACTATAAACCTTCCAAAGGCCGGCGAGCAGCGGACATATAATGGATGTGCGGCGTCGGCCGACAGGGCGCGTCGCGAAAGGAGAAGGATGAACGGAGAACGCAAGTTGGCGATGTTCATGGACTTCGAAAATATCGCCCGCGGAGTCAAGGAAGCGCAGTACAAGCAGTTCGAGCTCAAGCTGGTCCTGGAGCGGTTGCTGGAGAAGGGCAAGATCATCGTCCGGCGCGCCTACGCCGACTGGAACCGCTTCACCGAGTACAAGCGTCCCTTCCACGAGTGGGCCATCGAGCTCATCGACGTGCCCCAGTCACGCTACAGCGGCAAGAACTCGGCGGACATCCGGATGGTGGTCGACGCGCTCGACCTCGCCTACGGAAAGACCCACATCGACAGCTTCGCCCTGGTCTCGGGCGACTCCGATTTCTCTCCCCTTGTGTCGAAGCTCCGGGAGAACGATCGGTACGTCATCGGGCTGGGCGTGAAGTCGTCCTCGTCGGACCTGCTCGTCGCCAATTGTGACGAGTTCATCTTCTACGAGGATCTGATTCGCGACACCAAGAAGACGCGGCTGCTCAGCGGGCTCCCCGAGAAGAAGGCGGAGGCGATCGCCCAGCTCATCGACGCCATCCAGGCGCTTCAGCGCGAGAACAAGGAGACGCTGTGGGGCTCGATGGTCAAGCAGACGATGATCCGCAAGAACCCGGCCTTCAACGAGTCGTACTACGGCTACTCCACGTTCTCGAAGCTCCTGGAGGAGGCCGCCAAGCAGAAGATCGTGACGCTGGAGCGCGACGAGAAGAGCGGCACCTACATCATCACCGCCCTCAGCGAGGAGGGCGGCCGGGCGGCTTGAGATGGGGGGCCCCGAAATGGCCCGATTGATTCCATGGAGGCCCCGAGATGGCCCCCAAACCCCCGCTCGGAGCGCCCCGGCGGAGCCGGATGCGCTCCTCGACCCGCGACTTCACGCGGCTAATACCGTTCGATTCGTCCCTGGTAGCGTTCGATGTGGCCGCGGTCGCTGACGAAGGCGGTCAGGAGCCAGCTCACGAGGGAGATCACGAGGGCGCCGAGGACGGCGGCGCCGAAGCCGGCGACGTGGAGACCGGGCACCAGCCATGCCGTCAGCGCCAGGCAGATGCCGTTGAGCACGAGCAGGAAGAGCCCGAGCGTGACCAGCGTGAGCGGCAGCGTGAGGACTACCAGGATTGGACGGACGAGCGCGTTGATCAGCCCCAGCACGACGCCGGCCAGCAGCGCCGCGGCGGCGCTGTCGACCCCGATCCCCGGCACGATGGCCGAGGCCACCACGATCGTGGCGGCGTTGACCAGGGCGCGCAGGACGAAGCCCATCGGCTACCGCGCCACCGCCAGCCAGATCGCGCGATCGACCGAGAGCATGCCGGCCCCGCCGATGAGCACGGCCAGCGCCATCGCGATCAGCACGAAGTTGAACTCGATGCCGTGCCCCTTGCCGGGCGTGCTCGAGAAGTTGAGGAAGAAGCCGTGCTGCCCGTGGACCTTGGCGATCGCCATCAGCATGATCACGATGATCCCGACCGCCGCCGGCCGGGCCAGCAGGCCGAGCAGCATCGCCACGCCGCCGAGGAACTCGATGAGCGCCGCCGTCACCGTCGCGGCCGGCGGCACCTTCATGTACTGCTGAAACGTCTGGACCGTGGCTTTCAGCCCGGGGCCGCCGAACCAGGCGAAGACCTTCTGGCCCCCGTGCGCGACGAACACCACGCCGAGCCCCAGCCGCACGATGAGCAACGACCACGACGGGTACGTCCCGAACAGGAGAGACAGCGCGTTGTCCATGATGGTATTCTCCGGTTGGTGAACCGCGTTCGCAGCACGCTCGCTCGTCCGCCGCGAGTCTACACCATTCTCGCCGCCTTGCTCCTGGCCGCGCTGGCGTTGACCGCCGGCCGCGGGATGGCCCAGGCGCCCGTCGTCGACCTGTCGATCGAGCCCAGCATGGTGAAGGGGGCGCGCACGGCGCCGGTCACGATCGTGGAGTTCTCCGACTATCAGTGACCGTACTGCGCGCGCGTCCAGCGGTCGCTGGACCAGGTCATGAAGGAGTACGACGGACGCGTGCGGCTGATCTTCAAGGACTTCCCGCTGCCGAGCCACGATCTGGCGCGCCCGGCCCACGAGGCGGCCCGCTGCGCCGGCGCCTTCGGCCGCTACTGGCCGTATCACGACCTGTTGTTCGCGAACCAGCCGAAGTTCGAGCGCGCCGATCTCGTCCGCTACGCGCTGGAGGTCGGCGTGCCGCGCGACGGGTTCGTGAAGTGCCTCGACGAGCATCGCTTCGCGACCGCGGTGGCCGACGACGTCAGCCAGGCGCGCGCGCTCGGCGTGAGCTCGACCCCGACCTTCCTGATCAACAACCGGCCGCTGGTCGGCGCCCACCCGGTCGAGAACTTCCGCACCGCGATCGACGAGGCGCTGCGGGACAAGAACTAATGGTGTTCGTGCCGGTGGCCCGGGCCAGCGAGATCCCCGTCGGTCAGGGCGCGTTCGTCGAGCACGACGGTCTCGCGGTCGCCGTCTTCAATGCCGGTGGCGGCACGTTCTACGCCACCGGTCCGACGTGTCCGCACGAGGACGGACCGCTCAGCGAGGGCTGGCTGGAGGCCGGCGTGGTCGTGTGTCCGTGGCACGGCTTCGACTTCGACGTCGTGACCGGCCAGTGCCGCGTCGATCCCGAGCTGGCCGTACCGGTATACCACACGCGCGTGCGCGGCGATGTGGTCGAGGTCGACCTGCCCGTTTCTTCGTCACCCCAGTCTTCCCCATAGTTCAGCGGCACGGAACTTGAAGTCTTCCCCACCGAGAGGTGATGCTCGTGGGTGAACGGGCGGTCAAGCACGTGCGCAAGTTTCTTGGGCAGCGCCTGCGCGCGCTGCGCAAGCAGCACGGGTTGAGTCAGGAACGGCTCGGCGATCGCGCGGGACTCAGCGGCAAGTTCATCGGCGAAGTCGAGCGCGGCGAGAAATCGATCTCGGTCGACAGCCTCTATCACGTCTCGGTCGCGCTGGACATTCCGATGCGGGAGCTCACCGACGTGCGCGCCGAGAAGCCGGCCGCGGTGACGTCGGAGGACGCCGAGAAGATCTTCGCGCTGGTCACCAACCGGCGTCGTCCGGACGACATCCGCCGCGCCTACAAGGTGCTGCAGGCGATGTTCGGCAAGGCGCTGTAGCGCGGCGGCCGCCGTTTTCTGTTTCTCTGCCCGCGGTCCTGCCGTAAGCTGCCCGGTGATGGACTGGCTCGCGAGTCTCGCCTCGCCCGACGGCAAGCTGCTCGGCATCGACTGGAGCGTCTGGAAGATCGTCGGCTGGCTCGGCAACTTCGTGTTCTTCTCGCGCTTCGTCGTGCAGTGGTACGAGACCGAGAAGCGGGGGCGCGTGGTGGTGCCGGCCGCCTTCTGGTGGCTGAGCATGCTCGGCTCGCTGTTGCTGCTGGCGTACTCGCTGCGCCAGCGCGACTCGGTCTTCATCTTCGCGTACGCCTTCACCTGGATCCCCTACATCCGCAATCTCGTCATCCACCATCGCCACGCCGACGCGCACGTCGACTGTCCCCGCTGCGGGCAATCGTGCGCGCCCCAGTCGAACTTCTGCCCGGGGTGCGGCACGGCGCTCGTCGCCGTCGGGGCCGACGCCGTCCGCTGATCGCGCGGTGATACAATCGGGCGGGCCCGAATCGCGTCGGGCGAGCCGCCCGCGAGGAGATCAGCGTGAACGAGCCGACGAACTGGACCCAGGTGCAGACGCGTCCCATCCTCATGATCCCCGGGCCCACCGAGCTGCCGTGGCCGGTGATCCAGGCCCTGAACCAGCCGCCGACGATCCAGTACGACCGCGGCTTCGACGAGAACGTGCTGGAGCCGACGACGCTGGCGCTCCGGGACGTGTTCCAGACGAAGCACGAGGTCATCGTCATGCCGGGCTCCGGCCGCACCGCGCTCGAGGCGGGCGCGCTGTCGGTGATCGAGCCCGGCGATCGCGTGCTGGTCGTCGGGGCCGGCCAGTTCGGCCTGCTGATGCGCGAGATCATGAATCGCGTCGGCGCCGACTGGACGGAGTTCCCCGTCGAGTGGGGCGCGCGTCTCGACCTGGACCGGCTGGCCCGCGAGGCCGAGCGGCTGCGGCCCAAGGCCATCACGCTCGTGCACAACGAGACCTCCACCGGCGCCACCTACCCGGCGGCCGAGGTGGGCAAGATCGCGCGCGGGACCGGCGCCCTGTTCCTGCTCGACACCGTGTCGTCCATCGCCGGCATCGACGTGCGCACCGACGAGTGGGGCGTCGACCTCAACATGACGGGCTCGCAGAAGTGTCTGGCGGCACCGCTCGGCATGGCGCTCGTCTCGGTGAGCCCGCGCGCGTGGGAGGCGATGGAGCGGCGCAAGGCCAAGGCGCATTCCTACGCCTACGACCTCCTGCGCTGGAAGGAGTGGTGGATCCCGGCCTCGCGCGGGGGCAAGGTGCCCGACGGCACGCCGCGGCGGCAGCCGGTCTCGATCCCGACCCACCTCACCGACGCCCTGCGGGTCGCCACCCGGCTGATCCTGGAGGAGGGCCTGTCGAAGCGCTTCCGCCGTCACGCGGTGGCGGCGGCCGCCCTGCGGGCCGGCGTCGCCGCCATGGGGCTCGAGATGTTTCCCGACGCCTCGATCGTGTCCAGCACGGTGTCGTCGATCAAGTCACCGAAGGGCGTCGACACCGGCGCCGTGGTGCAGACGATGCGCGACCGCTACGGCGTGCTCATCGGCACCGGGCTCGACAAGATCCGCACGACCACGCTCCGCATCGGCACGATGGGCATCACGGCCAGCCCGCACCACCTGCTGCCGACGCTGTCGGCGCTCGAGCTCGCGCTGCGCGACCTCGGCTACAAGGCCGAGCCCGGGGCCGGCGTCGCCGCCGCCCAGAAGACGTTCGCGGACAACAGCTGAGAACGGAGCCACGACCTTCCATGGCAGGCCACCCGCGGCCCTCACCGTGCAAGCGCCACCCGCTACGATAAGCGTTCCGGACGACTTTCCGAGCGTGTTCGACGGCTCGGCGGCCCACGAGCGCGCCCGCAAGCTCGGCGAGGTGCACGTGGTCACCGCCCGCGGGGCCGACGACGAGGCCGAGCTGATCAAGCGCATCGGCCGCGCCCGCGTGGCCATCAACATCCGCGCCCACGCCCGCTTCACCGACGGCGTGTTCGCCGCCTGCCGCAACCTCGCGATGATCTCGGTGTGGGGCACCGGCACCGACAACATCGACCTGGAGGCGGCCGGCCGGCGCGGCATCACGGTCTGCAACACGCCCGGGGTCAACGCCTTCGCGGTGGCCGAGCACGCCGTCACGCTGATGCTGGCGGTCGGCCGCAAGCTCGTGCGGATCGACCGCGAGATGCGCGGGGGCGCCTGGCCGCGCGAGATGCTCACGCAGTGCCTGGGCAAGACCCTCGGCGTGTTCGGCACCGGCACCATCGGCGCCCGGGTCATCACGCTGGCCAAGGCGCTGGGCATGGAGGTGCTGGCCTGGAGCGCGCGCGGCGACGAGGGCCACGTGCGCAGCCTGGGCGCGCGACCGGCCGCCAAGGACGACATCCTGCGCGCGGCCGACTTCGTCTCGCTCCACCTGCGCCTGACGCCGGAGACGCGCGGCTTCCTCACCCGGCGCGAGTTCGCGCTGATGAAGAAGTCGGCGATCCTCGTCAACACCGGGCGCGGCGCCCTCGTCGAGCGCGAGGCGCTGCTGGACGCCCTCCGTCAGGGCCGCATCGCGGCGGCGGGGCTCGACGTCTTCCACGAAGAACCGCTGAAGCCGGACGATCCCGTGCTGGCCCTGCCGAACGTCCTGCTCTCGCCCCACAACGCCGGGCAGACGCCCGAGGTCATCCGCGACGGTCTCCTGCGCGCGGTCGCCAACGTCGAGAACTTCCTCAAGGGCGCGCCCACCGACGTCGTCGTCGCACCGGTGAAGTAACTCTCAGAAATACTCGAAGGTGGTCGGCTCGCGGTCCATCGTCAGCCGCACCTGCGCCATGAACACCAGGTAGGGGTGCGCCCCGAGTCCGACCAGGCGCTCGCGGTCGAAGGTGGCCAGGGCCGCCCGCGTGGCGTCGTCGAGGCCGTGCTCGCGCATCGTGGCCTCGCCGTCCTTCGCGTAGCGCGCGCGCACGGCGGCGTCGGACTTCAGCGCGAAGAGGAAGCGGTTCAGCGGGAAGGCGGCGGCCGGCGGAAAGAAGTAGTGCGCGTCCATCGCCGGCGCGTCAGACCGGCCACGCCACCACGGCGTTGCCGTGATGCCAGGAGGGCTCGTAGCAGAGCACTTCCGCCCGCGCGGCGCCCACCGCGCCGAGCAGCGTGATCCACGTGCGGAGCTCCACGTTGCCGGCCTTGTCCAGCTCCTCGCCCGTCAGCCGCGCCGTCTCGGCGCCGCGGCCCTCGGCCAGCGCCGCCAGCAGCGCGCGGTCGAAGTCGAAGTCGGGCGTGCCGTACCGCTCGGTGCCGGGGAAGTGCGACAGGCCGCCGGAGGCGATCAGCGCCACCCGCTCGGCGCGCGCGTCCAGGATCGTGCGGAGCGCCGCGCCCCAGGCGTGGCAGCGGCGCGGCGTCGGCTGCGGCGGCAGGTAGACGTTGACGTAGAGCGGTACGATCGGCACCGCCACGGCCGGCATCGCGAAGTGCAGCGGCACGTAGAAGGCGTAGTCGAGCGGCAGCTGCTGCGAGTAGGCGAGATCGAAGCCGGCCTCGATGCCCTGCTCCACGATCGCCCGCGCCACCGGCTCGTGGACGTCGAAGGCGTAGCGATAACGCCCGAACTCGCCGGCGGCCCGCGCGCCGACGTACACCGCCAGCGCCGGCACCGCGTTCAGGAAGAACCCCTCGATGTGGTCGCCGGCGACGAGCACGATGACGTCGGCGCGGGCCGCGCTCAGCCGGCGCTTCACCTCGCCGAGCGCCTCGTGGACGCGCAGCACGAGCGCGCGGTCCTCGGTCGGCGGACGCACGAGCAGCTGCGGGGTGTGGGGACAGGCGAACGCGGCGACCAGCGGCATCAGCCCTTCCGCGCGCCGCCGGTGCGATACCAGTCGGCGATGCCTTCGCCGGTCGTGAACCACACGCCCTTGTGCCGGCGGATGTAGTCGTAGACCGCCTCGAAGTACCTGATCCGGTGCGGCACGCCGTGGATGTAGGGATGCACGGCGATCGCCATGACGCGCGGGTTCTTCGCCCCCTCGGCGTAGAGCCGATCGAACTGGTCGCGGCAGCGCTGCACCCACGCCGGCGACTCGTGGTGCTGGATGACCATCATCGGGATGTCGTTGAGCTCGACGCTGTAGGGCACCGAGATCAGCGGCCCGCGCGTCGTGCGGATCTCGTAGGGCTGGTCGTCGTTGACCCAGTCGGAAACGTACTGGATGCCGGCCTCGGCGAGATGGTCGAGCGTCTCCCACGTCTCGGTGAGCCCGGGGCCGAGCCACCCCCTGGGCTTCTTGCCGGTGAACTTCTCGAGCATCTCCACCGCCTCCCGGATCGACGCCCGCTGGTCGGGCAGCAGGTGCATCGAGCCCTGGCGCACGCCGTGGCCCATGAACTCCCAGCCGGCCTCGAGCATCGCCTGGGCGACCCGCGGATAGGTGTTGCACACGCTCGCGTTGATCGAGGTCGTGGCCGGCACTTTGCGCGCCTGCAGCGCGTCCAGGATGCGCCAGATGCCGACCCGCATGCCGTAGTCGTGCCAGGCCCAGTTCGGCACGTCGGGCACGGCGCCGGCGCCGGCGGGCGCGGCGAGGATCTGGCGGGCCACCGGCTTCTGGATGTCCCACTCCTCGACGTTGACGATCGTCCACACCGCGATGCGGGCGCCGCGCGGCAGCCGCCAGCGGCGGCGGTCCACGATGGCCGAGTAGTCGAACCGCTCCTGCGGCAGCTTCACGCTGGCCTCCTCGCTGGTGCCGGCCCCGGCGGGCCCGGTGTCGGTTGCCGTCGATATAGTACAATCTCGCCCCGTGAACCCGACCACGATCGGCGGCGTCGGCCGCCGGTGACTCCGGAGTTCTGGATCGTCCAGACCTTCAACGGGCTCTCCTACGGCGCCTTGCTGTTCCTGCTGGCCAGCGGGCTGTCGCTGATCTTCGGCGTCATGCGCATCGTCAACCTGGCCCACGGCTCCTACTTCCTGCTCGGCGGCTACGTGGGCCTCTCGGTCGTATGGCGCACGAAGAGCTTCCCGCTGGCGCTGCTGGCGGCGGCCACCGCGATCGCGCTGGTCGGCATGGCGATGGAGCGGCTCTTCCTGCGCCGCCTGAGTGGGCAGACGCTCGGCCAGGTGCTGATGACGGTCGGCTTCGCGCTCATGTTCCAGGACCTGGCGCTCCTGATCTGGGGCGGCGATCCGTACACGATCCCGGTGCCGGCCACGCTCCAGGGAATCGTCACCGCGGGAGCGCTCCGCTTCCCCACCTACCGGATCTTTATCATCGTGGTCGCGAGCCTGGTCGGCGCCGTGCTCTGGATCGTTCTCGACCGGACGCGCATGGGCGCGATGATCCGCGCCGCGGTGGACGATCGCGAGATGGCACAGGGGGTCGGCATCCACGTGCCGGTCGTGTCGCTCGGCGTGTTCGCCCTCGGCGCGGCCCTCGCCGCGCTCGGCGGCGTGATCGGCGGCGGGTTCCTCGGCGTCTACCCGGGCGCGGACTTCGAGGTCCTCCCGTACGCGTTCGTCGTCGTCATCGTCGGCGGGCTCGGCAGCCTTCCCGGGGCGATGGTCGGCAGCCTCCTCGTCGGGCTGCTCGACAACTTCGGCAAGGCGCTCTTCCCCGAGCTGTCCTACTTCACGCTCTTCGCACCGATGGCGCTGATCCTGGCGCTGCGGCCCACGGGCCTCTTCGGCCGCGCGTGACGGACGGAGCCACCGGCGCCTCGCTCAGGCCACCCACGGTCAGATCGGGCCTCGCGGCACCCGCTACAACAGTCGACCGCAAGGTCGTCGCCGGCTTCGTGGCCCTGGCCGGGGCCGGCGCGCTCGCGCCCGTTCTCCCGGCGTATCCCCTCACGCTGCTCACGCAGGCG